>PLCK01000023.1:0-41893 GCA_003134755.1 Actinomycetota bacterium
GCCGCGTTGAGAACGACGAGCCGAACGCCTAGGCCAAACCTTGCCAGGCTCGGCCCTACCCGAAAGCTATAAGAAGCCGCGATGACGCACGTTCGAACCTGCCGTGACGTGCGCTCTAAGGTTCGGTCGACGTTGACGACGAGCTGGAACATGCTCACTTAGTTCAGCGCAGTACATCAGTGGCGCTCGGAGCGTCGTGGTGTGCCGCGCTGCCACCAGTCCGGCGGCGGCGCGGAGTCGTCGATCAGACTGGCGACGAATTCCAGCTGGGAGCCGCCGCCGTCGGCCCAGCAGAACTTCCACAACTCACGAGCCGCCCGGTGGTACTGGTAGAGAGCGGTGTTCATCTGTTCGGCGTCACCATCGGTGCGGTAACGATCCAAGGCGATGCCGACATGGCCGATGAGTTCACGCAGACACGACTCGTAGTACGCAGCAACGCGTTCCTGCGCGTTGCGGTGTGTGCTGCTCACGCCGCAACGCTAAGCCACGTACGCAAGACCGGGCCACCGCCACCGGAGTTGGCCCGATCACCAGGTCTCAGGTTGGGATCCGTGCAGCCGGGCCGACCGTATCAGCGGCAGAGTCGGGCGAGCGTAGCCGCCCTCATTGCGGCAGATCCGGACGATTTTCGTGGCGACAACTGCCACGTCCGCGGCAAACCTAGGTCTTCGATCGAGATCGCGGAGGCACCGGTTGACTAGGCTGTGCCGGTGGCGGTCGTCCAGCTCGAACGTGTCGAGGCCGCGCTCGCCGGTGTGGTCGGAGACCAGCGAGTCGATCTCGTGCTCGACGTGCCCAACAGTCGCTCCGGCATCCGCGGGACAAGCCTGGGCGGGCGCGTCGACGGTTACTGGCACATCGAGTCCAACTACAACAACCTCGATCCCGTCGGACTCTTCCTCGGCGAGTACGACGGCTCTCCGGTGTTCTTGCGCAGTGAGGTTCACCTAACGCCGCGCTACGCGTTGAGGCACGCCGATGTCTCCGGGGCGATCGGTGAACAGGAACTTCGAGCGCGCGTAGCGGCGGTCGAGGCACCCGCGTACGGGCCGAGCGTCTGGGGCATCGACGGGCACTTCGACGGCACGACAATCACGATCTTCGTCGCGGTAGCGAGTGACCTGTCCGGCGCCCGCCTCGATGGCGTCATCGGCGGGCTACCGATCAAGCTCGATGCAACCCGCACTTCGGTCACCGGGGAGTACGCAGGCCCACGAGCGTTGTTCCCGTTACTCGTCTGTTCGCCGCTGTACTTCTTCTAGGAACGCCGAACAACCGTCACAGCGGCAGATAGCGCGCTTGACCGATCGGCGATGGGATCATGCCGGGTGCCGAGTTAGGCATTCAGCTGACCGCGCTGGGGGTTGGCCCGGGCAGGGTCGGATCGGTGGCGGTTCCTGCTCGATCGAGGGTCAGCTGGTATCCAGCAAAGGTGATGATCAGTTCATCCGCGATGACGCGTGCCTCCACTGCGGCAGATGGCGCGGAAGTCCCGTTCGTCATCGGTCCGTAGGCGATCGCGTCGACGGCTGCGATGACTTGGGTCCTGCTCGGGTCCGTGCCCGCGTACCCAACGAATGTCGTGCCCATTGCGGATGTGGTGAACCCGGTCGGCGTCGTCGTGTAGTGACCGAACAACGCGTTCACGCTGTCCGACATCAGAATCGCGCCGGCAGGCGCGAACTCGATGTTGGCCGCGTAACTCGCAGGCACCCGCAACTCCTGTCCACCGTGGCGCACCGAGGACAACCTCCAGCGGATGCCGACATACCCGACGGCCGCGCTTGGGGGTCGCGCCGATGAAGGCGGCGGGGTGACCGGGCGTGGCGTTGTTAGCCCCGTGGGTGACCCCGTGATCGGGTCCGCGGTCGGCGCGGATGACAGGCTAGCAGCCGAGCGGGCTTGGTCCGACGGGGCGCAGCTGGTCATTGTAAGCACGGCAGCAACGACCAGCACGCCCAGGGCAGCGTTCGGCGTGCGCGCGTTCATCGGCACCCTTCCGTCACACCTCAGACCCAAGATAAGCCGCTTCGGTTCCCCGAATAGCGAACCGTGACGCCCCCGGAGCCACGACACGACTCATCGAACGGGTTGCGGCATATCAGCGCGTTTCGGTAATCGCGTGACCCGACTCCGCTGTCTGTAAACGCGCCCGCGCTCGCCGTGCCCACATCTGAAGCGGCCGCTCAAGCGAAGTGGACGCACCGCCGATGGCACGGGCAGCAGACCTCACGAGTGGGACGGAAGGCGCTGACCTTGGCCGGCAACGGGCACCAGCACCGGACCACGATCGCCATTGCCGGCGCGCTCGGCGCGCCCCTACTTCGCACCGCGTGCGCCCAGTCTCAACCGTCCGCGGATCAGCTGCGGAAGGTCGCGCACGCTATCCCGCTGCCCGCCGGGTTGACCTTCGTCGGCGACACCGACCACCTGCAACGCCCAGGCGACTTCGGCAACCAAAGCCAACACCAGCTCAGACTCACCTACACGACCGTGACGCCGGTCGACTGCGGGAAACTGACCGACGCCTGGCGCAACGCCTTGAAGCAAGCACACCGCAAAATCGACACCGACAACGGCGCCCAGGGAAGTCTGTACCTCAAGAAGGGAGACATCCTCATCGGCCTGAACACAGGAGCTCCCGGCAGGCAATGCTCCACGGCTGCCATCAATCTGGGCGTCCAGAACTAGACAACACCCCGGCCGGCGCCGCCGCAGCAGCGCCGTCCAGACCCCGCCAGCCGGTGCGGCGTCTGGATTACACATTGCCAAATAGCGGGCCGGGTCAGCCCGGCCAACTCAGGTTGTCCCGGGCGCAGCGACCAACTGCCCAGCCACCTCCACCGCCAGCGAACAGAATGCGCCAGAATCTCAACGCATTTCCGCGGGCACCTGCGACCGATCAGACGGCTACGCGCGGGTCGCCGGCAGTTGAGCGCGTTCGGTGGCGAGCGCGGCATACTGCCGCCTGTCGAGGATCGAAGCGCGATCATGGATGATCAAGCAGCCGTCGGATCAGGCGGTCCCGAGGCGCCGCCGGAACCAACTCGCTGAAACTGTGCCGGATCGGCAACAGAGTGCGATCGCCGCCGGGGTGCTTAGCTTGGTCAGATGAGCGATGTCATCGACGGAGGCGGCAAACGGTCGGGCCTGCCGCGCTCGGCGGGGATTGTCGCGGGAGCCGTGGGGATCGTTGCGCTCATCGTCGTGGTCACGCATAGCGGGCCGCGCCACAGTGTCGCGCCGCGGCCACCGGGCCCCACTTTCACCGCCCCATCGACAGCATCAACCCCCGGTGTGGCGAGCGCGACCCAGCCGGTGCCCGGGCCGGTGACGGGATCGGCGGCCGAGTGGCCGTCGGCCCCCGGCGCGTGAGGCTCGACTGCTCGTTTGCCGCAGCGAACGTTGTCGCTGCATTACGGCCACGTCAGCGGAAGCGTGTTGATCGGCGGCGCCAAGTTGCAAGTCGTGAGGCTCGACCAACCATCAACGACACCGGTCGCTGGTGGTCCCGACGGCAGCGGGCTCGTTGACGCTTTGGTATCCGCACCGGACGCCGCTTACGCGCAGGTCGCGCCGTGCGGCGCCACCACGGGCGGGGAAGGCACGCTATACCGGGTCGCGGCCGGTGTCGCCCACCGGTTGACCGGCTCAGGTCACGAATGGTTGGTCGGTGGCGAGCATCACGCGTGGGCTGTTCAATATCCGTCGCAGATCACCGCATCCGGCGGGGCGCCCGTCAATCCCGGGCCGACCCTGACTCCACTTGACGGCGGCCCAGCGATCACCCTCGCAACGAACGCGTACCTCTTCACCGACACCACGGCCGGCATGGTGGCCGGCGTGAACGATCCCGCGAACCCCGATTTGCCACCGACCGTCGAGGTTGTTGACGCCACGACGGGCACGGTCGTCCGAACCGTTGTAGGCGGCTCGCTCAAGGCCGCCCAAGGCCGGGACCTCATCTTGCAGACCGGGAACTGCGTCCCTGCGCAAACGCCGCCTCTTCCGTGCGCCCTCGAACGACGGGACTTGGCCACTGGCCAAACGACCGGCGATTACCCGCTGCCTGTCGGGCGCGCCCCGGTGTCGGCGGCGATCTTCAGTCCCGACCGGAATCTGATCGCGTTCCAACTAACACGCACCAAACACGATGTCAGGTTCGCTACCGACTTTCCGCCGTCCGACATCGCGATCCTGCATCTGGACACCGGCCGGCTCTCGATCGTGCCCAACCTCGAATTCGCACCGAAAACAGAGGTCGGCCTTGCGTTCGACGCGACCGGCAATTCCCTGCTCGCAACTATCAACGACGGTGACCACGGGGAACTGCTGATCTGGCAAGACGGTATGACCGGGCCGGCACTAGTCACTTCAGTCCCAGGGCCTCTCGACGCGCCGCCCCCACTACTCCTCGCGCGCCGATAGGTACGACCTATGGTTCGCGTCGGGCTGGTCGGTGCCATCCGGTCTGCGTTGGACGCCCGACATCGGCTGGACACGCTTCAGCACGCTCCAGGCGAGCCGGGACGCATAGCCGCCAACGCAGAACTGACCGCTCCACCGGCCTTGGCGGGGCGCCTGACCCGAGCGAGCCGCAGGACCAGAGCGGCCGGAATCCAGCCCCTGACTCCCTCGTCCTAAGACTGGCTGTTGGCGTTCTCGCACTCCTCGATGATCAAGTGGAGGCGTCGTTGAGGTTCTGTGGCGTCCGGAGAGTTCACGCTCCGACTTTCGCCCAACCCGATTTGCCGTTCCACGACGTCGGCCTGCCCCAGGTAGCGGCATCGTGTAGCGACCCATCCGCATCTCGGCCTTGGCGCTGGCAGCGGCAGAAGAGCGCGTTCACATGAACGCGGCGCGCGGCAACTGAGGACGTGCGCTCGGGCGCGAACCGACGCCACGCAGCAATACTGCTTAGGTGAATGAACGGCACAAGGACGGTCGAGAAGTCGCTCGGCGTTCGCCACGGAGCCGCGGACTTCTCGCGCTGCGAGTGCTGGGGCTCGGCTGCTTCATCGCTGGGTTGGTTGTCGACCATGCGAGCCTGCGTTGGTTACTGATCGTGGTGGCTGCCCGGCCAGGTTCCACCTGGAGACCGCGCGCCCGCATGACGAACCACGAGGGATTCCTCATCTGACACGGCGTCGCTCGACAAAACACGTCGACTCTAGCCGATGAGCGTGCGCTCATTCCGGCCCAGACAGCAGCGGCTGCCGGGCGTGGGACGCTCTGGCTAGGGACGTGTCGTCGCCGTGTCCTGAAGGAGCCTCTTCTCGATGGCCTCGATCGGATCGTAGGCCTGGAGTTCCGCGCGCAAGTCGGCGACCTTTCGCGCGTAGTTGGGGTCGTCGATGAGCCTGCGGACCGCCTTACGAATGGCCGCTGGCTTGGGGCGCTCGGTGCGTAGGTCGATGCCGAGGTTGTTGTAGCCGATCCGGGCGTTGATGTCGCTCTTGCCCTCGCGCTTGCCTGCACCGACGACCGGGACACCGTGCAGGAACGCAGTGAGGTTGCTGCCGAAGCCTCCGCTCGTGACGAACACGTCGACGTGAGGGAACAGGTCGTCGTAGTTGATGAAGTCCGCGATGACGACGTTGGGCTGGGGAAAGCGCGCGCGAAGCACGGCTGTCTGTGCCCCTGCGGTGGTGGCCACGACGACGTAACCGGAGTCCCTGAGTGCTTCGATGGTGGGGATGATCAGCTTGGCCGGATCAGTGTTGTCGACGGTGCCTTGTGAGACCGCAACGACTTTCGCAGTGGGGTCGACAACGACGTCCGGCAGCGCGGCAGAGGCACCAAGGGCCCGGCGGGCCGGAACGAGGGGTCCGACGTACTCGGCGTTGGCGAGGGGTTGGTATCCCGGGAACTCCAGCCCAGGGGAGCCGTTGAGGAAGACCCGACGCGTCCTGAGCATCGGTTCGTGTGGGAACCCGTCAGAGCGGATCGGCGCGACGCCGTGTCTGGCGAGGATCTCGTTGTAGTGCGTGGTGCCGGCCCTCATGCCGCTGGCCAGCATCTTGCGCACGACCGCATGCCGTAAGCGGCCCAGGGGCGTGCGCGCGGGGCTCAGTCCGAAGAACGGCGGGGGTCCCTGTGCATCAGGCATCACCATCGTGAGACCGACGGCGAATACCGGTACGTGCAGCGATTCGGCGACGAGCAGTTCTGCGTAAAGAGCGCCGTCGCACACCAGCGCATCGAACGGCCACTCGTGTCGGATGGCGGCCATGTCCTGGTAGTGATTCTCGACCTGGCTCACGAAGAACTTGTCCAGCTCGAACGAGATCAGCTTGGGACCTTTGAGCGTGGCGCGCTCCGGGAACACCTCGTTGAGGTTGCTGGCCATCACCTCGGTGGCCCGTTCGTAGGCGAACCACGGCATGCCCAGTCGGTCGAGCCTGGCGCCGTACGTCGGCCCGGCGTACCACCGCACATCATGACCTCGCCCCGTCAGTTGGACCGCGATCCCGGTCAACGGGTTGAAGTGGCCATCTGCGGGCATAGACGCGAACAGGATCTTCATCGGCCTTCGTCTCTCACTAGAGTATGACTATAGTGAGTTAGTATCGATGCGATGTCTACAACTTCTTCGACGCGGACCGACAGAGCGCTCGTCACTCGACGCCGAATGGTTCGGGCCGCGTACGACCTGTTCTCCGTTCACGGGTACTTCGGCACCACCATCTCCGCGATAGCCAAGGAGGCTGGTGTCGCGGTCCCCACCATCTATTACACGTTCGGAACCAAGGCCGCGCTACTCGGCGAATCGTTGGGGGCTGCCATCGTCGGCTTCGACCGGTGGCGCAAACCGTCCCCCCATCCGCAGATTGACGAGCTCTTGCCCTGGCACGGGTGGTGGCGCGAATTCGAATCGTCCCCCACCTCGCACGCGGCCTTCGACATCTTCTTCACCCATGGCGTCGGAATCCTCGAGCGCGTGGCGCCGCTCGTGGCCACACTGCACGGTGCGGCTGGGGACCCGGAAGCAGCAGAGGTGGTGATGATCAGCGAGCAACGACGACTCGAGTCGTACCGAGAGTCCGTGCGGGTCATTGGCGGTAGGCCCGGCGGCTTGCGACCCGGGCTCACGTCGAAGAAGGCAACGGACATCCTCGTCGTGCTCTTCAGCGCTGACTTCTACCGATCGATCCGCGCGGGCCGCGGGTGGTCGGCCCGACGCACCGCAGCGTTCCTACGAGAATTGCTCTCGGCCCAGCTGCTCCAGGACTGAGGCGAAGAGCCTCCAAGACCTCTACCTGGTCCTACTTGGGTTCCCCTGGTCGCTTCTGCCGATCCCTTCGCCGTGGCGCTCGGATCACGGAGTCACTGTGTTCGTGACCGGCTTCTGCCTCCTGAACTGGATGATCGTTTCGATCCTTTTGATGAGGTTCATCCGTCATGGGTACGTATGGCGGACGCACGTCGGCTCAGACCAAACCGTCGCGCAGTGACCCTGGCAGACGCGCAGCGCCCGCGCCGAACCGGCTAGGCGCCGGCCCGGTCGATTGACCCGTGCCCGCCTTCACGTTGCCCGACCCGCACGCAGCCAAAGACGCAACGACCGCGGCCCCGAGCCAAACTCTCCAGCGCACATCGCTGTGACGCATCGAATAGCCCCGCGGTTCCAACCTCACGGCCCCAAGACTAGGTACCGGAGAGCGGCATGACCGGACGTTCGCCGGGCTTGGCCTGTCCTGCCGGGACCACTACCCATTCGTTCCCCTTCATCCAGGACCGATGGCCCTACTGGCTTCTTCGGGCGCAGTTCGAGTCTGGATGTAGGGCCAGCGCTTGGCCGAACCTGCCAGTAGCCGGGAAAGCATGGGATGACGAGTCGCCTGCACACCACCACAAACGTCGACGGCCCCGAGACTGATCCGTATCCGATGACCGACGTCCGGGGTCGGTCGACTCGGCGGCCTGAACAGGTAGCCATTCGTGCTGCGGGGTTCTGGGCGGCGGTGGTGGCATTGGCGGGAGCTATCGGCTATATCGTTTCTGTCCCGTTGCAGGTCATGTCGATGCTGAGCCCGACCCAGGATTCCGTCGTTGCCTTCGTTTCATCGCTGGCTATCGCACCCTCATTCCTGGTCGCCGTAGTTGCTTTGCATTACACGGTGCTTCCCGAGAAGCGTTTCTGGACCCACGTAGCTGTCCAGCTTGCGAGCATTTACGCGACACTTGCCTGCATCAACTACGTCGTGCAGTTAGCTACGGTGCTCCCCGCGGGTTACTCCTGGTCGTTCACCGACCAAGCGGGCACACAGGGGCCACTCAGTGTGCTGAACCAGACACCACACTCGCTGATGTGGGACGTCGACGGGCTCGCGTACATATTCCTCAATCTGGCAACGCTGTTCGCCGCCGGAGCCTTCGAGCTACACGGTCCACAGCGAGTCATCCGACGAGTATTTCTCGCGAACGCGTCGATCACGCCGCTCTTCGCCATCGCGTATTTCTGGCCTCACTTCTCTGTGCCGATCTTGCTGGTGGGCGGGATCCCGTGGAGCATCACGGTGCCGGCGAGCATGCTCGCGTTGGCCGTCTATTTTCGTCGGCCTCGGTCGGACTGAACCGCCGAGGGGAACGTCCGCTCATCGGCAGATGATCGCGTTTCCTGCGAGTTGTGCTGCCAAGAGCGCTACCTGGTGCCTTCGCGGGAGGCCGCCCGCGGACCGGTCTCGGGCACGGGCTGAATGTGCCACTCGCCAGATCTTGCTGGAGTGCGCGCGAGGGAGGCATAGGCGGGTCTGCGGCTCGACATCGTGGGTGCGCAGCCAGGCACCTGCGGGGTGCGCTCTTGAGGAGCACGCCGAATGCGCGGCGGCCGAGCACACCCCGACACAAAATTCGTCTGCCCGCTCCGGCGCGCTACGAAGGATCCGGGGCTTCGGGGACGCGGGTTCGGGCACGCAGCCAATCAGCAACCCAAACCTCGTCGACTTCACGCGCCGCGACGGCCAGCATCGCCACTTCCGCCTCATCGACATCGGGCGGATCCGGCTCCCACCCCACGCCGTTGAGATCGAGGAACATCACCAGCGCAGCCCACGCCGCGCGCTTGTTGCCATCGGGAAGCGGATGGTTCCACCCGAGCCGACACACCAGCACTGCGGCCTTCTCGACGACGTCGACGTGGAACTCGTGACCACCGAACGCAGCCTGCGGCGCATGCAGCGCAGAGTCGGCGAGTTCGGTCCGGCTGGACTTGATGATGACCGCCGCGTCGATGCCGGTCACTTGTTCGGCGAGCCAGAAATACTCGGCCAAGCTGATGTATCGGGTCACTTCGCGAGCCGGTCGAGCAACTCCTTATCGCGCGCGAGCAGCTTGCGGGCACGAGTCGTGAAGTCCGCGTCGACGCGAACCCGTTCGATCTCCGCCGCGAGGGACTCCACGATCAAGGCGTTCACGCTGGTGCCACGAACCCGGGCCACCGCCTCCGCCTGATCGGCGAGTTCCTCCGGGAGTCGAACAGTCGTCTGCCTCACCATGACATCACGGTACCACGACATCGCGAGTGGAATCTGGCGAACGGCTAGGTGTGGCGCCGCCTGCGTCGCCGGCCACCCGACGGCACGCGGACTAGTCTCTCCCGCTGACCGTCAAGAACGACGAGCCGGACACCTGCCGCTCGCCGACTTGGCGCCGCTACTCCCCTACCGTCAGTCCGGCGCCGGATCCATTCCGGCCGAGATGCGCTGGCCGCAGCGTGGTCGAGTTGATCTTGCAAAGTCCGCAGACAGTCCGCAAGACGTCCGCAAACAGCCAACGCGAGCCAACGCCAACAAACGGCATACGTGCAGGTCAGACCAGGTGCAAGCAACAAACCCGCAGGTCACAAAAGTGCCGTTTTTCACGTTCGGCATGAAACCGAAAGACGGTTCCTAGGTCCCTGACCTGTCGGGCCTTAGTGCCTCGGTCTGACGACCTCGATGTGACACAGCGGTCCGGTGGCGTCAGCCAGCCGAACGTCGCCGGTGAGAAAGTCGACGCCTAACGCCTCTGCGAGTGCGACGTAGGTTGCGTCGTAGATGGTGGTAGGTGACTCGAACCACATTCGTCGTCTACACAGCTTCCGGTCCGGGCTCCGCGAGGGCTCGCCTTGGCGGTGTCCATGACCATCCACGAGGTTCGGTTATGACGCAGTCCCGCGACCGATGTCCTTGTTTTCGAGCACAAACTGGGTGGCGGAGAACATCGCGCCCTGCGGGTCGCGAATCACGGTCAGCCGCGAGCACGGCGCGTCGACCGGCGGACTGACCACGGTGCCGCCGAGTTCCACTGCCTTTGCCGCCGTCGCGTCGGCGTCATCGGTGGAGAAGGTGACTCCCCACTGGACGGGATCGGCTGGTTCATCGTCGGCGATCACAGCGATCGCGCCAGCACGTCCGCGAACCCGGGTGCGCCAAACGCTGCCGCTCGCTCGCGGACCCCGGGCGTCAGCGTCTCGAGGTAGTCGCCGTAAGTCGTCAGCGTCCAGTACTCACCGGTGCCCAGGTCGAGCGCCCTCCAACCAAAGACTGCGCCATAGAACCGCTTCGCCGCCTCCAGATCGCGGCAGTTCAGCACATTGAAGTTCAGCGAGCCCGCCTCGTTGACGATCCGCGCCCCCTTGTGTCGTCGCGCCTGCCAGACGCAGAACGCGGCCCCCTCCGTGTCGGCGAGCATCGCTACCCGGCCCGCGTCCATCACGTCGAACGGCTCGCTGAGCACGCTTCCGCCCGCCGCGCGCCGTCGCCGCCGCCTCGTCGGCGCCATCGACCCAGATGTAGGTGTTCCACATCGCCCGCACGGGATCTCCCTCGGGGAGGGACGAGATGGCCGCCACCTCGCCGCCGCCGAGCCGGGCCATCAGGTAGCTGCCCGCCGACCCCTGCGGCATCGCGTCCTCGAACTCCCAACCGAACAGGCCACCGTAGAACACCGCAGCAGCAGCCGGGTCGGGCTGCGCCGTGTCGACCCAACACGGCACGCCAGCGATGTATCCGTCTCGCTCAGCCACGGAAACTCCTTTCTGCCCTTCCGGTCCTCTTCCCTGCCGCGCACCCTAATCGCTGCCTCTGACACCCGACAGTGTCCGCAACCGGCCGCCCAGACCGCCCTGTTGCACTCCCCCTGGGGTCACGCCGGACCGGCTCGCCTCCGAGGAAGACGATCAGCATTCGCGCCGTTTCGTGGTGCTGCCGTTCTGGTCTGGCACAAGGCTGGCCGCGGCGTGGTCAGATGATCTTGCAAAGACCGCAGGGAGTGAATTCAGGCCTCCTGAACGACGGAAACGCGACGCGGCCACCACGACGCTCCAGCCAGGGACGGAAGTCCCGCAACTACTGACCTCGGGCCTACCCATCGTCGGTCCTCCGACCGTAGCCATGGCACGGCGGCAAGCGGATCGTGGGAGCGACGGAGCGGTCGTCGCGTTCGCGCCGCCCGGTCCGGGGCAGCACCAGACCAGGAGGTCGGTCGCCATGACTCACAATGTCGAGACGCCAAGCCAGCACCACGTTGGCACGGCCACGCCTATCCGGTTGCGTCACATCGTCGTCGGCGTCGACGGCTCGCCGAACTCGCTGGCCGCCCTGCGGTGGGCCGCGGGTCTCGCCGCTCGCGACGGCGCGAAATTGGAAGCCGTGTGCGCGTACCAGCGATACGTGTACGCGCAATACCCGTTCTCGATGACAGTGCCGATGTATTGGCCGGCGGGCGCAGCCACCCGCTCTCATTTCGCATCGCCGGGCGGGGTGTTCGACGCTGCAAGCAACGCTCACGCCACGCTCGAACACGCAGTGGTTTCGACGTTTGGAACCGCATCCGTGAACGGTCTCGTGCTACGGGCGATCGAGGGAAGTGCACGCGAGGTGCTGGTGCAGATCTCCGCCGACGCCGATCTGCTCGTTGTCGGCGCACGCGGTCACTCAGGTGCTCTTGGGATCGTCTTGGGTTCGACGGCGCAGGCCTGCACCCGCCACGCGACCTGCCCGGTGCTTGTAGTCCCCGCAGACCACATCGAGGTGCACGGCGCACCAAAGGCAGCCGACAGCCAGCTGTCGACGACCTCATGAACCTTGTCTACGATCCGAGGCGCGTGGCCAGTCTTGTGCCGAAACCGGGAGGTGTCGTCGATGGCCAGGCCTGCCGTCCGCACCACCGGGCTGTCGAAGCGATATAGGGACGTCGACGCATTGCGCGACCTCGATCTCGAGATCGAGGAGGGCGAAATCGTTGGCTACCTGGGCCCCAACGGCGCAGGGAAGACCACCACGATCCGGTTGCTCCTCGGACTTATCCAGCCGTCCGCGGGCCGAGCCGAGATCTTCGGGCTCGACTGCCAGCGCCAACCGGTGGAGGCGCATCGCAGACTGGCCTACGTTCCGGGCGACTGCAATCTGTGGCCCTCGCTTACCGGGGCAGAGACCCTTCACCTCCTCGGTCGCGTGCAGGGCAGGGTCGACACTGCCTATCGCGACGAGCTGATCAACCGCTTCGAGCTCGATCCTTCGAGAAGAGTGCGCGCCTATTCCAAGGGGAACCGACAGAAGGTCCTCCTCATCGCCGCCCTCATGACCCGTCCGGATCTATTGCTCCTGGATGAGCCAACGAGCGGCCTAGACCCGCTGATGGAACAGGCCTTTCGTCACGCGATACACGAAGCGCGCGAGGCTGGCCAGACCGTCCTCCTGTCGTCGCACATCCTCAGTGAGGTCGAGGCGCTTTGCGATCGTGTCGGGATCCTGCGTGAAGGACGCCTCGTCGAAATGGGAACTCTCGACGAGATGCGCCATCTGTCCACGCTGACAGTGGAGGTCGTGTTCGACACCGCCGCACCCGACCTGGCAGGCGTTGCCGGTGTCAAGCGGATCGTCGTGGAGGGGCGGCGCGTGCACATTGAGGTCCAAGGTGCAATCGAGCCACTTATCGAGGCGTTGGCCGGCACTGGCGTGCGCGAACTCCTCAGTCGAGAGCCGTCCCTCGAAGAGCTGTTCCTGGCCCATTACGGTCCCGACGGGTCCGCGCCAGTAGGAACCCGGAACGAGCAGCATCGCGCGTCAGCGAATGACCGTGACTGAGGACACCCTCGGGAGCCGACCCCAGGCGCTTCTTCCCGCAAGCCGTCGTCCGGGGATGGTGATCGCCGGGCAAGTGTCAGGCCGGGCCGGGCGCTCTGGGACGGTCTGGGGGGTCGTCTTCGCCAGCTACGTGACGGCCCAGGCCTTCGGCTACACGTCGGCCTACCGGACACAGGCGTCCCGCGACGCGTTGGCCAACGCCTTCGGCACCAACGTCGGCATCAACGCGCTCATCGGGCCGGCCCGGGCCATCAACACGGCCGCGGGTTACACGTCCTGGCGTGCCCTCGGCGTCCTGAGTCTGCTCGGTGCGATCTGGGGATTGTTCACATCAACCCGCCTCATGCGCGGCGAGGAGGAGTCGGGGCGCCATGAGCTGCTCCTCGCTGGCCAGACAACACGCCGCCGCGCCGGCGGCCAAGCCATCATCGGGCTGGCCATGGGGCTCGTGGTCTTGTTCGTACTAACAGCCGTCGGGACAGTCGGGACCGGCATGACCTCGTCGGGCGGATTCAGCGTCGGGCAGGGCGTGTACTTCTCGGTCGCGCTGGTGGGCGGCGCGGCGGAATTCCTGGCGATCGGCGCACTGACCAGCCAGTTGGCCAGCACCCGTCGGCGTGCCGCCGCAATGGGCGGCGCGGTTTTCGGTGTGGCCTACGCGCTTCGCATGGTGGCTGATTCGGACCCGACGCTGCATTGGATGGTGTGGATAAGTCCCCTCGGCTGGATCGAAGAGTCCCGGCCTCTGGTGGCCCCGCACCCACTGGCGTTGCTGCCGGTTCTTCTCCTCGTCGTCGCCGCCGTCGTCGTTGCGATGCACCTTGCCGGTACCCGAGATCTCGGGGCCGCCACGTTCCCCGGTCGAGACAGCTCTGACCCGCAGCTGGCGCTGGTCGGCAGCCCGGCCGGACTCGCTGTTCGGCTCATGCGGCCGTTAGCCCTCGGTTGGCTGTTGGCCGTCGCTGCTTTCTCGGTCCTGATCGGCACGGTAGCCGAGTCGGCCGCCAAGGCCATCTCCGGAAGCATCACCATCGAACAGGTGCTCAGCCGGCTGGGCGGGCACGGATCACTCGTCACGGCGTACCTGGGGCTGACCTTCGTCCTCCTGGCGTCGTTGATCGCTCTCGTCGCAGCCGGTCAAGTCGTCGCGATCCGCACCGAGGAGGCGGAAGGGCGCTTGGAGAACCTCCTGGTACGTCCCGTCAGCCGAACGTCGTGGTTCGCCGGGCGCCTGGTGCTCACCACGCTCCTGCTCGTCGTCGCCGGTGTGGTCGGTGGCATCGGGGCGTGGGTCGGTGCGGCGGGCCAGCACAGCGGGGTCGGATTCGGCTCACTCGTTGCCGCGGGGCTCAACATCGTCGCGCCGGCGCTGTTCCTCCTCGGACTCGGTGCTCTAGTGCTCGGCAGTTGGCCTCGCCACACCTCTGCGGTGGTCTACGGGTACCTCGCGTGGTCGTTCCTCGTCGAGTTCCTCGGAGCCGTTGTGCACGCCAACCACTGGCTGTTGGATACCTCGGTGTTCTTCCACATGCGGCCGGCGCCCGCAACCAGACCGGATTGGGTAAGCGTCGCGGTCATGGCAGGGTTCGGCATGGCAGGCGCGGTCGTTGGCGCGGCCTGCTTCAGCCGCCGCGACGTGCTGGGCACCTGACCGAGCAGCTGTCGAGGCCCGTCGACAAAGCTAGACGAGTCCGCCTGCGGGCCTACCGGCGCCCACCTGCGGCCATTGGTCCCTAGCCCTCGCACAGCTAACTCACGTAACACGGTGCTATGTCCGAGTCAGTCGACGAAGCGCTGGACCGAACGTTCGCCGCCATCATCTGCGACTGGGGCGGCACGCTGGTAGCGGATCGCGTCCGTCGGCCGAAGAAGCTGCGATCGATACTCGAATCGCTGTCCCGATTCGGCGTAGAGGTCGTCCTCGTCACCGACGCGCAGGTCGGCGACGTCGCCGAACAACTACCAGCCCGACCGCCAGGCCCGGGACGCCTCCATCTCGGTGTCGACCGCGGTTCTGAGGTGTACGAGGTGAACCGCACGGGCGTCCATCTCGTCGAGCGCCGCATTGCGACGTCGGCCGAGCAGGCTGCGCTGGACCGCGCCGCTGCAAACGTCGTTGCACGACTCGCAGCAAAGTCGATACCCGCACGGCTCGCGTCACAACGGCCGAATCGTCGCACTATCGATCTGATGCCCGGGTACGGGCTCGACCTCGCGGCCGTGGTGGCTATCGCCCGAACAGAGGCCCGCCTCGCGGGCCTTCCGTCGCCAAAGGTGACCACGGACGCCAAGCATGTCGAGCTCGGGCTGACCGACACAGCCGACTCTGCGGCATGGGCGGCGGACTACTTCGACCAACTCGGTATCGGTGAAGGGCTCGTGCTGATTGGCGGTGACGAGTTCGGCACTCTGGGCGGCCTACCGGGAAGCGATGCCTTGCTTATCTCACGAAATCACAGCCGCGCGACAGTGGTCTCGGTCGGCACCGAGCCGGCCGGCGTTCCAGATGACGTACTCCACTTGGGCGGGGGCCCCGACCGGTTTCTTGAGCTGCTCCTGGGACAGCTCGCCCGACACCGACACCGACGGGTTCCCGACATCGACGAGGATCCCGCCTGGTTGGTGTCGCTCGACGGCGCACGCCCCAATCGCCAACGTGCGGAAGAGTCTCTGCTTACGCTCGCCGACGGCGGATTCGGCACGCGGGGAGCTGTTGAAGAAGATGGCGTCGAAACGAGGCCAGGCGTGCGCGCGGCCGGCCTCTACACAGGGTCCGGTGCCTCCGAGCACTTGCTGGAATGCCCGATCTGGACTGACCTTCGCGGTAAGCCGCCGCCTACCGATGAGGTGCGCACTCTCGACCTTCGGACCGGTGTGTTGCTCCGCAGCGGGTGTCGTGGCAACGGCGGCTTCCGCAGTATCCGGCTCGTGTCGGCCACGAGGCCCGGCGTTGCCCTGCTGCGCGCGGAGGCGAGCACGCGACTTGGCGGCGCGGTTCTGCGTTCGCCCTCGTCCGGAGCGGTCGAGACCGTCCGAGATGGCATGACTCAGCAGATGCGGGTTAAGGCGACGCCATGCGGGGGCGTAGCAGCCGCAGCGCGTCAGCGACTCGCCCGTGCTGGCGACCTGTACATCGTCGACCGGACGGCGGCATTTGTGGCGGGTGCGTTGCGGGCACCATCGATCACCTCACCGAGGTCAAGTCTCGACAATGCGACAGCGATCGGATTTGGGCCCCTCCTTCGGGAACAGCGGGCCGAGTGGGCGAGCCGGTGGCACGCCGCGGACGTCGAAATCCCCGACGACCCGAACCTCCAACGGTTGGTTCGTTTCGCCATGTTCCACACGATCGGGTCCACGGCCGCCGAGGGCGAGGCCGCCGTCGGTGCCCGCGGCCTGTCTGGTCCGGCGTACTCAGGCCATGTGTTCTGGGACGCCGACGTCTTCGTGCTGCCTGCAGTAGCGGCTGTCTCGCCCAAGCGTGCGCGAGCCATTCTGGAGTACCGTCTTCGGCGGCTCGATGCGGCCCGCACTGCGGCAATCGGGCTAGGTCGGCGCGGCGCCCGCTTCCCCTGGGAAAGTGCACGCGACGGCACCGATGTCACACCGCGAACCGCAATACTCGACGGCCAGCCGACGCCGATCTTCACCGGCGATCAGGAGGAGCACATCGTCGCCGACGTCGCGTGGGCCGCGTGGCATTACGCCGGGTGGACCGGGGACGACGCGTTCTTGACGGGTGCGGGGTATCCGCTCCTTACTGAGACCGCACGCTACTGGGCCTCGCGAGTCCGTTTCGACGTAGCGGGCCGAGCACATATCGACCACGTGATCGGCCCCGACGAATATCACGTCGACGTGAATGACGACGTGTTCACGAATCTCATGGCCCGGTGGAACTTGCGGTCGGCCGCCGAATTGGTAGATCGCGTAGGAAGGCCCGCAGATCGGGACGAGGCCACGGAGTGGCGTGCGGTCGCCAACGCGATCGTCGACGGATTCAACCCGGAGACCGGACTCTACGAGCAGTTCGTCGGCTACGCAGCCCTTGAGCCATTGCTCATCGGCTCGCTTGCCCAACCGCCGGTTGCCGCCGATCTACTCCTGGGCACGGAGCGCGTCGCCGCCAGCCAGATCATCAAACAGGCGGACGTCCTCATGCTGCACCATCTGTTGCCTGACGAGGCGGCGCCGGGCTCGCTCGCAGCCAATCTCGCCTTCTACGCGCCGAGAACGGCGCACGGGTCGTCACTATCGCCGGCAATTCACGCGGCCCTGTGTGCGCGAGTTGGTCACTCTGACGAGGCACTGCATTGGCTGCGACTTGCGGCCCGTCTCGACCTTGACGACGTCACGTCCATGACCGCCGGTGGCCTGCACCTTGCAACAATGGGCGGGATATGGCAGGCGGTCGCGTTCGGCTTCGTCGGCATGCGTTGGGACGGCACGGCGCTGCGGGTCGACCCGCGTTTGCCGGCCGAGTGGTCGAGCCTCACACTGCGCTGCCTGCTGCGCTCCGCCCGGGTGGTCGTCCGGGTGTGGCGTAGTCACTGCACGATCAGTTGTGACCGGCCGCTCCCGATCGCCGACGGTGACGGCGTCGTACGCACCGTGACCTCAGCAACCTTCCCGATCGGGTAGTGCGACCCGGCTTTTCGAGCCTTCCGGCCCTCGTCTCGCAGCCGCCATTGGATTACACCAAGTGCCGAGGAGAGGAGTTCCTCATGCGAATCCATCGGGCCTGGCGTTACCACCCGTTCGGTGCCTTTGATACCTGCCCGGCCTGCTTGGGCGCTCTCGAGCCAACCGCCTCGGAGGGCCGCGCCAATTTTCTCTGCACGTCGTGCGGTTGCTGCTGGCACATGCTGCTCGGCTACTTGAGTGTGGTCGACCCTCGGACCTGTCCGGGATGCAGGCTTCGTGGATTGTGCGACCCGGCGGCATTTCAGGCGTGCGTTGCCGAACCTGCAGGACGGCCGGCGGCGGCACCGTGACGCAGTCGCCGGACGTCAGCCCTCACGCTCGCCCTCTCCCCCGAGGTCACGGTGCGCGCGTCGTTGCCGCCCTTGACAGCAGCGCGGCGGCTGGTGCCGTTGCCGCCATGGCGGTCACGGCGGGCGCGACGATCGGCGTCCGTGTTGAGGCAATTCACGTACGAGGCGCCACACAGCCGCCGACTGAGTTGGCCCTCGCGCTGGGCTTGCCTCTCGAACTCGCCGTCGGCGAGCCAGTCGCCGCGATCGTTCATGCTTTCGCCGGGTTGGACGTCGCGCTCGGTGTGATCGGTGCTCGTCGCGACGCCAAGGACTACCGATTTGCGGGCAGTGTCGCCGCTGCCATCATCGCGCGCACGCCTGTTCCAGTCATCGTCGTTGGGCCGAGCGCGTCCGATCCTGCTCCCTCGCGATTCTCGCGCGTTCTTGTGCCACTCGACGGAACACCGGCAGCCGCACGTGCGATGGAGGACGTCGTTGCGCTGTTTGCAGCCTGCAACGTCGATGTCGTCGTGCATCACGTCTTCGATCGCGAGACCGTACCGGCATTCTGGGATCAGGCGCAGCATGCACACGAAAGCTGGTCACGAGAGTTCCTCGCCCGNNCCCTGCGACGCGGCAACGCAGCCGATGCCATTCTTGCCGCGGCAGCCGCCGATCACGCCGATTTGATCGCATTGGCCTGGGCGCAGGACAGTTCGCCGGGCCACGCTGACGTGGTCAAGAATGCGCTCTTGCACCTGCCTGTGCCGGTACTCCTAATACCGCTCAACCCGCGTCAGCTTCCGCCGGAATCCAACACCACGCGGCATCCGACGCGGCAGCGTTAGTCGTTGGCGCCAAGATCCGAGAGCGACCGGGTGTCGGCGGCGACTAAGCGGGTGTAGAGCCGGGCGTGATCGGCCGCCATCCGCGCCATATCGAAGCGGAGTTCGGCGGCAGCACGGCAATCTCGGCGATCGAGCACGCTGGCGGGTGCCACTGCGGCGATCATGGCTGCTTCGTCGGCACAGAGGTAGCCGGTCCTGCCGTGGTCGACGATCTCGGGCGCGGCGCCGCTCGGAAATGCCAAGACCGGGGTCCCGCAGGCGAGCGCCTCAGCCATGACGAGACCGAACGGCTCGGGCCAGCTGATCGGATTGACGAGCGCAGTGGCCGATCGGAGCATCGCGATGCGCTCGTCGGCGGGCATCTCGGTGGAGAAGCTCACGTCGGGCGCGAGCAGCGGACGGACCGACTCCTCGAAGTAGGCCCGCTCACCGGACTCTAGCATTTTGCTGACGATCACCAACTTGCGGCCGGCGGCACGCGCCACCCGAATGGCGCGATCGACGCCCTTGTCGGGAGACATGCGTCCCACGAACATGAGGAAGCCGCCGTCGCCCTCGCCGTAGGTGTACTTGACCAGGTCGACGCCATGATGGATCACGGCGGCTACTGGCACCTCCGGGGCATGCGCGCGCTGCGAATGTGAGATCGCCACCACGGCCGCACACTTCGAAATCTCGCGATAGATGCGCCGGGTATCGGCGGTGAACGCTCCGTGATTCGTCGCCACTATCGGAGGAAGGCCCCTCAGCGCACGAGCCACGAGCGGCCCCAGCAGGGTGTGGTCGTGGATGATGTCGACGTCCCCGAGTGCTTCGTATGCTGCTAGCACATGCGCCGCCTCGGCGACGCTTGAGCCCATCGGCTCCGGCGGGTTCGAGTAGTACCACTGTCGCGGCACTGGACAGCTGGACACTCCGACGGTGAAGAGCCGAACGTCGTGGCCTCCGCGCGCGAGTGCGCGCGCGAGATTGTCCACGACTACTTCCGTACCGCCGTACAGAGGAGGTGGCACCGGTACCCACGGCGGAGCGATAAGGCCAACGCGCATCGAATTCTCCTCTGGGCCGACGAGAGAGCGGGACTCTGAAGACGGGCACCGCCCAAGCCGACGAGGACCCGCCGAGTTGCACGCCCGTGTTAGCACGGTCATGGCATGCCACCTTCGTCACCGACATTGCCCATGCAGGTGCGAATTGGATAGGGAATTAAATCCCGGCGACGACGAACTTTCGCACCTACCTCTACCGGAGGCGTCCCGTGCATCAGTCACCCAGTGGAGTCCGTCCTGGCGTGGCGCGCGTGGGCCGGCAAGCGCCCCACGATCGATCGCGGATGTTGCGCGACAGCAGTGTCCCTTTGGACGGCGGGGAGCAGGTCCCGCGCCCGCAGGACGTGTGGCCCTTCGCGGCGCAGCGAGACCGACATACCTTCGTGACCGCGGGCGAATCCACGACGGTACGAATCGAGGACCGCGATGAAGCACCTTGTGGTGCTCGGTGCCGGTACGGCGGGCACGATGGTCGTCAACCGATTGCGGAAACGCCTGGCCAATGACGAATGGCGTATCACGGTCGTCGACCAGGACGACGTCCACAACTATCAGCCTGGCTTCTTGTTCATACCGTTCGGCTCGTATGAGCCGGCCGACGTGGTGCGGCCGCGCCACACCGTGATCCATGACGGTGTCGACCTCGTGTTCGGCACGATCGACCGGGTCACAACGAAAGAGTCGACAGTCCGGCTCACCGACGGGCGAGAATTTTCGTATGACTACCTGGTGATTGCCACCGGCACGAGTCCACGTCCCGACCAGACGCCGGGCATGCTCGGCGAGCTTTGGCGCCACTCGATCTACGACTTCTACACCTACGACGGCGCCGTGAGCCTTGCCAACCGGCTGAGCGACTGGAAAGGCGGCCGACTTGTGGTGCACATCGTCGACATGCCGATCAAGTGCCCGGTGGCCCCACTCGAGTTCGCCTTCCTCGCCGATGCGTTCTTCCACCGGCTCGGCATGCGCGACCGAGTCGAGATCTGCTACGTCACCCCGCTGTCAGGCGCGTTCACCAAACCTGCGTGCTCGCAGGTTCTGGGCTCGATGCTTGCCGATCGCAACATCGCGCTCGAGACCGACTTCGCCGTCGAGCGGATCAACGTCGATGACAAGACGCTGGTGTCTTACGACGAACGGCAGGTTCCGTTCGACCTGCTCGTCACCGTGCCGTTGAACATGGGCGCCGACTTCATTGGAAGGTCCGGCATCGGAGACGACCTGAACTACGTTCGGGTCGACAAACATACGTTGCTCTCCACCGACTGCGACAACATCTTCGCAATCGGCGATGCGGCAAACATTCCGACCTCCAAGGCTGGATCGGTCGCGCACTTCGCTACGGAGACATTCGTCAAGAACTTTCTGGCGCATGTTGCAGGGCAGCCGATGACCGCCTCCTTCGACGGGCACACGAACTGCTACATCGAATCCGGCGACGGCAAGGCCGTGCTCATCGACTTCAACTACGACACCCAACCCTTGCCCGGCCGCTACCCGGTGCCCAAGTTAGGACCATTCCGGCTGCTCGAGGAGACTCGGGTCAATCACTGGGGCAAGCTCGCGTTCCGTTGGATGTACTGGAATCTGCTACTGCCCGGTCGTCCGGTACCGGTGTCAGCTCACATGTCGATGGCCGGCAAGACCGAGATTCCGACCCAACCGCAGGAGGTGTCGCATGCCCATCACAACGGTCGGTGATCGTCAGATCCACGTCGACGACGAGGGATTCCTGACCGAATACTCCGAATGGGACGACGAGTTGGCAAAGCTGCTGGCCGCCCAGATCGACATACAACTCAGCGCTGAACATTGGAAGGCGATCCATTTCCTGCGCGACGATTTCAAGGCGCAGGGCCAGACGCCGACGCTTCGCCGGGTCACGGTCGTTGGCGGCGTCCCGACCAAGGACCTATTCCAGCTGTTCCCTGGTAAGCCGGCCAAGAAGATGGCCTACATAGCGGGACTGCCCAAACCCCAAGGTTGCGTATAACCCCGCAGTTCGAGGCGTGACCGGACGAGAAGTGGAGAAGCATCATGATCGAAACCGAGGTCGCACCGGCGCTTGTGCCCAACTTCGATGACGTAACCACCGGCCGCAAGCTGGCGATCATTTGTTCCAAGGGAAACCTCGACATGGCGTACCCAGGTCTGGTGCTCGCCAACGCGGCGCTCGGCGAAGGCGTCGAGACGCTCATGTTCTTCACCTTCTGGGGATTCGACATCATCACGAAGTCCCGAATGAACGACCTGAAGTTCACGCCGCTCGGAAATACCGCCACCCACATGCCTCAGGGCATCGGCGGCATCCCCGGCATCACCGCCGTAGCGACCGCGAAGATGAAGAAGGACATTGCCGCAGTCGGCGTCCCCGAAGTGCCTGAGTTCCTCGACCAGATCGTCGCATCAGGTGGCCACCTGTGGGCCTGCCGAATGTCCGCAGACATGATGCACCTGGAGCGAGCCGACCTGCACGAGGCCGTCGAGGGCATCATCAGCGCCTCCGACTTCATCGAGATGACGGACGGCGCGCAGCTGCTCTTCATCTGAACCTCCGAAAATTCCGCCGGTCCGGTCGTATCACCACGGCGTCCAGTAGCTCTTGTCTGTCGAGAGCCGCAAACCGCGGCCGCGATGAGGGAGACCACGTGAGTCCGACGACGATTGTGCGCGGGCGCCCGGTCAAGCTCGCAGACATCCTCATCAGGGCCAGCCTCGAGGCGGAACGACTTGTCGCCGGCGCGCTCACCCCGAAGCCTCTAGCGCTGGACGCCGACCTGGCCCGCGACCGCGACCGCGAGCGCATCCGGTCGCTGCACAGCGCACTTGCCCGTCGGCGCCTTCGCAGTATCGGCAGCAGGCTCGCATGAGCGTCGTACCCGCATGGCCCACCGCACGCGATAGTGTCGTGAGCCCTGAACGGTTCGCCCAAAACGGGCCGGTCCATCCGTTGGTGAAGGGCGTTGGCGTGGACGACCGCAGCACCGCGGAGCTCGTCGCCGCGGCACACGCGGGCGACAGCTCGGCGTGGGGCGAACTGGTCGACCGCTACGGCGGGCTGGTCTGGGCGGTCGCCCGCGGATTCGCGCTCTCGACCGCCGATGCCTCCGACGTCAGCTGGACCACCTGGCTTCGGCTGGTCGAGCACCTTGGCCGCCTGCGCGAACCCGAACACCTGGGCGGCTGGCTGGCGACCACCGCGCGACACGAGTGCTTCAAAGTCCTGCGCCGCCGTGGGCGCGAAGTTGTCGGCGTCGACACCGACCTCGACATCGAGTCCGGTGAGCCCACCCCCGAGGTCGTGGTGCTCGACACCGAGCGTGACCGGCTGATCTGGACCTCGCTCGGCGAGATTCCGCAACGCTGCCAGGTTCTGCTTCGCGCGCTCGCGGCTAGCCCGCCGGCGAGCTACGTGGAGATCTCGGCAGCGCTCGACATGCCCGTCGGCAGCATCGGCCCGACCCGATCACGCTGCCTCGACCATCTGAAGAAGCGGTTGCACGCGCACCACGTGCTCGGTGGCACCGACCAGCCCTTGGGAGGCGCGACATGACCGAACCTGCGTTCGACCCCGTGATGGCGGAGGTCCGTTCCGTGCTCGAGAACGCCGACCCCGTCCCACCAGCCGTCATCGCCGCTGCAAAGGGTTCCTTTACCTGGCGGACCATCGACTCTGAGCTGGCCGAGCTCGTGGCCGATTCTGCCGACTCGCTGGCCGGTTCCGTCGGCGCTGGCGTCCGCGGCGAAACCGCACCGCGGCTGCTCACCTTCGAAGCCGCTGGCCTTGCCGTCGAAGTCGAAGTCGCCGAGTCGGGTGCGAGCCGGCACTTCGTCGGCCAGCTCGTCCCCATGACCGCCGCCGAAGTCGTCGTGCGCTGGAACACCGGCTCGGCGTCGACAACCGCCGACGATCTCGGCAGGTTCGTCGTCAGCGATATCCCGGCCGGCCTCGTCAGCCTCGCGGTGCGTCGGACCACCGATGCAAGCCCGGTCGTGACAAGTTGGGTCTCTGTCTAACTGTTGTTGCCAATAGCGAACGCCTTGGAAGAGGGACCACTCCATGCACATGGAACGCAACGCGAGCATCGATCGACTGCTTGAGCGCCACCCCGGCATCGTCCTCGTTCCGGGAAGCTCAGGGAACGGTGCGCTGATCCGGGCCAACCAATTGCTCGCTCTTCCCCGCGACGCCGACCACGTGCACGAGCGAGCCGAGCGTTGGATCGAGCATCGCAACGACGCCGACCCGACCGTGACCGTCTTTCATCTCAATCCACGTCACAACATCGACGTGTCCGAACTCACCGTGGATCTATCCGAGGGCTCCGCGCACAAGACCCTCAACGTGGGGCCCAACCACATCGTCACAACTCAACCCGAGTGGCATCCAAGTCCGTACGACGACCCGAAACCAGCAAGCGCGATCGCAACGCCTCCGACAGACAGCACCGTGCAGACCGACATCACGGTCGCGCTCCTCGACACCGGGATCTCCCAGCATCAATGGTTCACCAATCGCAAATGGTTCGCCGATTGTGCTCTCGAAGTCTTTGAGGTCCCCGACGCCGACAACCACGGCGATCTGGACTCTGTCGCCGGCCATGGCACGTTCATCGCCGGCGTCGTTCTTCAGCAAGCACCCGACGCTCAGCTCGTCATCAACAAGATCATTTCCGGCGACGGCGTCACCGACGAGCTCGAGCTGTTTCGGCGGCTCACCAATCTGCAGTCAGGTACACGCGAGTCCGGCAAGCGGATCGACATCCTCAGTCTGTCCCTTGGCTGCTACACGCACGACGACAAGCCGTCACCCGTTCTCGAGCACGCAATTCGCGGATTCGACCGGGATACCGTGATCGTCGCGTGCGCGGGTAACGCAGGCAGCGATCGTCCGTTCTGGCCGGCGGCGCTCAAGCGGGTCATCGCGGTCGGATCCCTCGACAGCCAGGGGCACGATCGGGCTCAGTTCAGTAACTATGGCTGGTGGGTCGACGCGTGCACGCTCGGTCAGCGGGTGACCAGTACCTTCTTCACGTACGAAAGCGACGCGACGGGCGACGAAAAGTTCGCTGGCTTCGCTCGTTGGAGCGGCACATCTTTCGCGGCACCACGCGTTGCCGGAGCGATCGCGGCGCAAGCTGCCGACCAAGGAGTCTCGGCCACCCAGGCGGCCGCCGACTTGCTCGACCCGCACAACCACGTCTCGATCCCGGACCTCGGCGTACTCGTCGATGCGGCGCCGTAGCCGATCAACGGAGTCACCCGGTCACAACCATCTCGGCCGTGATCTGACACGCTGCCGAGCATGCCGTCTACGACAGCCGCGTTTGGTCGGCCCACCCCAGCCTCCTCAGGTGATCTCCGGCGGCGGGCGGAGTCCGCGTACGAGCTGCGCGAAGTGGCGCCAGAGCAGGCGAAGTCCGCGGCCCTGGCGGTAATCGCCGAGGCGGCAGACGTCGACCCGACAGCAGGTGTCTTGGCGATGCGGGCTCTTGGGCTAGCAGTGCGTGCGTTGGAGGGCCCAAACGAAGCCGCGCGGGTGCTGCGCGACGCCGTACGGCTCGCCAAACGACATGGGCTCACCCGGCCGCTGGCCGAGGCGAATATGACCTACGCAGCTTTGCTCGCCGACCTCGGCCGGATCAGTGCCGCACTGGCCGAGTGCGACCGCGCGGCATTGATCCTACGTGGCAAGGATGGCGGTGTGCTGCTTGCTCAACGGGCACTCATCCTGAGCCGGGCCGGCCGTACCGAAGAAGCGCTTGCCGATTACGCTCGGGCGCTGCCGCTCCTGCGCGCCGCGGGCAACGTCAACGTGCAATGCCGTGTCTACGTGAACCGGAGCAACGTGCTTGCCTACGCCGGCCGGTTGCCGGGTGCCGAACGCGACTTGCGAGCTGGGCTCGCGCTCGCGCAAGCGCACGGCCTGAACGACATCGCAGGCTCGATGCTCGAAAGCCTCGGATTCGTGATGGTGCGCCGCGGCGATATCCCCGCTGCACTGCGGATGTTCGCCGAGTCGCTCACACGAGCCCATCAATACAACCGGTTCGCGGCAACCTACGACCGAGCCGAAGCTCTGCTAATAGCCGGGCTCGCCGGCGAAGCGCGTCGGTCGCTCGAGGAACTCATCGACGACGTCACCGCCGCCGGATTCGCTGTCGACGCGGCGGAGTGGCACCTCATGCTCGCGCACGCCGCACTCCTTGAGGGAGACGCGCCGGCGGCCCAAGCGTTCGCACAACTTGCTCTCGGTCAGTTTCGCTCCCAAGGTCGGGCGCGGTGGGCGCTATTGGCGCAGCAGTTGGCCATCAGAGCGCGGTGGGCGGCCGGCGAGCGCACGACCAAACTCGCCAACGACGCACGAGACGCGCATGCGAAACTCTGGACCGCCGGCTGGCAGGTCGCCGCGTTGCACTGCCTGCTCGTCGCGGGTCGGGTCGAACTCGACCGAGGTCGGGTTCAGGTCGCCCGGGGCGATCTGGCCCGCGCTGCCCAGGCGCGCCGCCGCGGACCCGCCGACCTGCGCGCCGCTGCTTGGTATGCCGAGGCGCTACTGCGACTCGCGGCTGACGACAACCGCGGCGCCACCGTCGCACTGAAGGCCGGCCTGCGCGTTGTCGACGAGCACTCGGCGTCGCTCGGTGCTACCGACCTGCGGGTACACGCCAGCGGGCTCGGCGCCGACCTCGCCGGGCAAGGGGTCCGGCTGGCAGTCGCGTCGGGCAAGCCGGCCGCCGTCCTCGAGTGGATCGAGCGGTTCAGGGCCGGCGCGTTGCGTCGGCGTCCGGTCCGACCGCCTTCGGACACCAAGCTGGCGGCTGAGCTAGCCGAGCTGAGACGGGTTACTGCCGAACTCGCCGAGGAGACCGCGGCAGGCAAGGATTCCCGTGCCCTGCGCGCCCAGCAACTGCAGCTCGAAGAAGCCGTGCGGCATCGCTCGCGGCATGCGAGCGGGCAGCGCTCGACAGCCCGCGCCCTGGACGTCGGCGAGTTGACGACCGCGCTGGGTGATCGCGCGCTCGTCGAGATCCTGCGGGTCGATGATGCGATGTTCGCCGTGACGGCCGTCGACGGTCGATTACGACTGCGCGACCTCGGCCGCTACCCCGACGCGTTGCGCGAGCAGGAGTCGGTCCGTTTTTCCCTTCATCGGCTGGCCCGGCGGCACGGGTCCACCGCCTCCCTGACTGCCGCCGAGAGTGGACTCGAGCACTCTGCCGCAGCCCTCGATGCCATGTTGCTCGCGCCTGTTCGCGATCTCGTTGGCGACCGAGAACTCGTCATAGTCCCGACCGGCCACCTGCATGCACTGCCGTGGCCGCTGCTGCCGTCGCTGCGCGGCCGACCGCTTTCGGTCGCACCTTCGGCGACCAGCTGGCTCGCCGCGAACTGCGCATCGCACAAGGCGCCTCGGCGGGGCGTGACTGCGAGATCGCCGGTACTCGTTGCCGGACCGCAACTCGACCACGCACTGCCGGAGATCAAGGCGCTGGCCAAGCTGTACGCCGCGCCCCAGCTGCTCACCGGCAAGAAGGCTTCCGTCGACGCTGTGCGTAGTGCGCTGGACGGCGCGGAGCTGGCCCACGTCGCGGCGCACGGGCGATTTCGGGCCGACAACCCGCAATTCTCCGCCCTGGACCTTGCCGACGGACCGCTCACCGTCTACGACCTCGAACGGGTGCGCCGCGGCCCGCGGCGACTGGTGCTGTCGGCGTGTGATTCGGGCCTGTCCGCCGTGCATGCGGGCGACGAACTCATGGGCCTGGCGAGTGCGGTGTTCTCGTTGGGCACCAGCACGTTGATCGCTTCGGTGGTGCCAGTGGCCGACGACGTGACGAAAGCACTGATGCTCGAACTGCACCGCGGAATGTGCGCCGGCCACTCGCCGTCCCACGCCTTGGCGATCGCGCAGGAACGCGTACGGGCCGATGGTTTCGTCTGCTTTGGTTCGGGTTAGGGTCGACGGGACGGAATGAGGGGCAATGGCCGAGCGTGACGACTGGAACGCGAAGATCATCGAGGAATTTCGCGCGAACCGCGGTCAGGTCGGAGGGAAGTACGCCGGGGAACCGATCACGCTGATCCACCACACCGGACGACAGAGCGGCCGTGAGTACGTGAATCCCATCTTGTACCTACCGGACGACAGCGACCCGGACACCATTTACGTCTTCGCCACCCACGCAGGCGCCGCCGATCATCCGCAGTGGTACCGCAACCTCACGGCCGCTGGCAGCGGCATCGTCGAGGTAGGAGCAGACACCTACCGCGTCACCGTCGCGGAGTTGAAAGGCGCCGAGCGCGACCGGCTCTTTGCCGAGCAGGCCAAGCGCTTCGAGCGCTTCTCCGACTACGAGTCGAAGACGGAAGGGATCCGCACGATCCCGGTGCTGGCGCTGCACAGGTCCTGAACCGAATGCGCACCCTCGACATCACCGTTGTCGCGGTAATTGTCGTGGCCCTTGGTGGCTGGGCTCTCGCGTTCAGCATTCGGCTCGTGGGCCGGATCGCCGCCGAGTTCGGAGAAGACCCCGCACGATGGCAAGTGTTGATGCTGCCGTTCGCCCTCCTCGGCCCATTGGTAGCGCGGGTGATTCTGACCCGACGCAACGGCGGCGGAGGGCGCGGCGGCTACGCCTGAAATGGTCAGCGGCCGGTTGCGATCGGGCGCGTCGGGTCGGCGATCCAGTGCGACCACGAGCCGACGAACAACGCCGGCGTTTCGAGGCCAGCCAGCGTCATGGCGAACACCGCGTTCGCGGCGTTGACACCACTACCGCAATAGACGCCGACCTCTGCGCCAACGGCTAGTCCGAGCTCTTCGTAACGCTTGCGAAGTGTCTCGATGTCGAGGAACTTGCCGTCTGGCCCGACGTTGCCGGCGCTCGGCAGATTCACGGCACCCGGTATGCGACCCGCGATCGGGTCGACGGGCTCGACCTCACCTCGATACCGCTCCCCTACCCGGACGTCGATCAGCGCCCCGTTCTTGGCGACGTCTGCGGCCTGGTCTGCGTCGATGATGGGCATTCCACCCGGCCGCGCCACGAAGTCGCCGGGCACGACCACGGGCTCCTCGAGAGTGAACGGCAGACCCGCCGTCACCCACGCCGGATACCCGCCGTCGAGGACTCTCACGTTCTCGTGGCCGAAGTAGCGCAGATCCCACCAGGCCCGCGCCGCCGGCACCGAATCAAGCGCGTCGTACGTCACGACAGCGCTGTGGTCGTTGACGCCGAGTCGGCGCATGAGCCGCTCGAAGTCCGCGGCGGTTGGCAGCGGATGGCGGCCGGCTGCTCCACGGCGTCCAGATAGTTCTGTGTCGAGATCGGCAAAGCGGGCGCCGGGCAGGTGCCCGGCCCGATAGCTGAGGATCCCGGGTGGCCCGGTGAGGGTCCACCGCGCGTCGATCACGATCGGAGGTCGGTCGCCGGCCAGTTCGGCAGCCAGGCTCTGCACGTCGACGAGCAGGTCGGGTCGGGGTCGGGTCGCCGCGCTGTCGGTCACCGTCACCCGCCGAATGTCGCGAGCGGTACGAGTTGCTCGGCGGCCGTCACCGATCCGTGGTGCCCGATCAACGCCGCCTCACCGGGATGCCGCGACTTCGCGACGATCGCGATGTCGGCGAGCGCCGCGACCACGACGTCGCCGATACGCGGCCGACAGCGATCGTGGACCTGACCGAACCAGCCCGCGTCGATCGCCTGGTCGCGGGTGCACACGACCGCGTCATTGCCCAGGCGTTCGCGCCAGGTCGCCAGCACGTCGTCAGCGGCGCCGTCGCGCACGTAGAGGTAGCGGGCCCGCGCCTCGCCGCCCATGAGCTCGACTCCTTCACGAAGTGCCGGCTCTGCGTCGACGTCGATCCGGCCCTGCGGGGTCACGTCGACCATGCCGTGATCAGCGGTGACGTACAGGCGCGCTGCGGGCGGCAGCCGGTCAGCGATCTGCGCCACCAGACGGTCGACCAACTGGAGCTGCAACTGCCACGCGCGCGAGCCGACCCCGTGCCCGTGCCCGGTCCAGTCGAGTTCGGACACATAGGCATAGACAAGGCCGGGACGCCGAGACGCGAGCGCGGACTCCAGTGCGTCGAGAGCACCCGCGCCGACCTCACCGAAGGTGTCCGCGCCCATGAACGCCGCACCTCGCAGCGCTGCGCGATTGAGCCCACCGCCCTCGAACTCCCGCTTTGCTACCTCTACGACGGACGTGCCGGCGGCCTCCGCGCGCTCGAACGCGGTCGGCTCGGGCTGCCAGGCGACCGGGTCGACGGCATCGTCCCAGCGCAGCGAGTTCATGAGGCGGGCGGCACCGGGGATCGCCACGGTGTAACCGAGGATGCCGTGGCCGCCCGGCGGCAGGCCGGTGCCGATCGACGCGATGCTCGCGGCGGTGGTGGACGGGAACCCGGAGGTGATGTCTCGACCGTGGTCGCCGGCCAGAGCCTCGCACAACACCGGCGCGTCGGTCGGGTGCGCTCGGATCAGATCGGCGCCGAGGCCGTCGACGAGCAGGATGCACGCGGCGGGCGCCGGCGGCAGCGCGAGCACGTTGGTAAACGTCGGCGTACCAACCGACGCGAGAACCGACGGCACCAGATCGGCGAGCGAACATGAACCGTATTGAGGGATGGGTACCGAACCAGGGTCGACCACGGGAGCGAGTGTCACATTCGAGCCCGTGCTGCCGCCTCCGAAAGGACAGTTGCGAACCGGACCGCCTGCGCGACGACCGGGGCGCCGTCGCCGTCCTGGCTGACGCGCAGTGACAGGTCATCGGCGGTCAGCGTCCCGGCGTAGCCGTGGTCGGCTTCGCAGTTCTCGTCGCCGCACGACGCGGGCTCGAGATCGACGTGACTGATGGCTCCCCAGCCGACGACCAGTGTCGCCTCACGATAGGTGGCGCCGGGCGCGTAGTCGGCCGGATTGGCGACAGTTGTGGTCAAGGCCACCGATGCGATTCGCGACAGCGGCACCACCTCAGTGGTCGTCGTCGCGTGCGGGTAAGGCATTGTCTCGCCGGCCGGGTGCTCGTCGGTATGACAGACGATGAGCCGGGTCGGGGTCGTGGCGAGCACGGTCACGTGACGGCGGATGCCCATCGCGTCGTCCAGCGTGGTCTCCTGATGGACGACGTGGGCAACGGCGACCTCCGAGCCGAGCGTCGCGCGCAGCGAGTCGGACATCAGCTCGGGGTAGTAGCCGCTGCGATCGACGTCCGTCCACAGATCGGAGTGAGCCGGCTCGGCGGTGGTGTGGTCTGGCATGGGTCCATCCTCCACCATCTCCGGGCGGCGCGCTGAATCGGTCAACTGACCCTCTTGGCAAAAACTGTCATCCGAGGTCGGCAGACTCGGTCACCACGCAGGGATGACGACCGACTGCGCAGAAATGGAGAAGATCGGCGGTCTGGTCGTCTGAAAACATCGGAACGCTTAGTTCAGGTGGCCTGTTACGTCACTAGGGGTTGACGCGTCAACAGGTCAAACACATCGGGAGAGGCGACCATCGTGGCCACGTTCGAGACCACCACCGAACGGCAAGCTCCGCGCGAAGCGCCGGAAGTCGACCGGCACATCCTGCGGCGCCTCGCCCAGTTCGTGCTCCACCACCGCAAGTGGGTGGTGATGGGCTGGATCATCGTCCTGCTCGCGGGAGGCGCCGCGGCCGGCAGCCTGAGCAAGCGCCTGAGCATCGACTTCTCCATGCCCGGGCAGCCAGGATACGAGACGGCGAAGAAGCTCACGGCGATCTACGGCGCAAACAGTGGCTTCATGCCTCCGACCATCGGCGTCGTCACGGTGCCGGCCGGCACGTCCGTCTCCGCCCAAGAGGCGGCGATCGACGCGGCCTTCACGAGTGCGGCGGCGAAGGTCCAGGGCGGGCGTCTCGTCGACTACGCCAACACCCACGACGCCGGCCTCATCAGCAAGGACGGGCGCACCACGATCGCCCTGCTGTTCACGCCGCTGCCGAAGACCTTCGGTGTCGACGGCGTGACAAATCCGATGGGCAACGAACTCAAGGCCAAGCTGCCCGGCTACCAGGTCGGCGTCACTGGGCTGAACCAACTCGAGTCCGGTGGCGACAGCAAGGGGCCGGGCGTACTCGTCGAGACCATGTTCGGTGCGCTCGGCGCGCTCGCCGTCCTGGCATTCGTGTTCGCGTCGCTGCTTGCACTCGTTCCGCTGGCGATCGCGGCCGTCTCGATTCTCTCGACGTTCCTGGTCGTGCTCGGTCTCACCTACATCACCGGTGTGTCGTTCATCGTGCAGTTCCTGGTCGCGCTCGTCGGCCTAGGTATCGCCATCGACTACAGCCTGCTGCTCGTGACTCGATGGCGAGAAGAGCGCGATCGAGGCGCGACCAATGAGGCCGCGGTCGTACGAGCTGTCGAGATGGCCGGCCACACCGTCACGGTCTCGGGTGTCACTGTGGCAATCAGCCTGATGGCCCTCGTCGTCATCCCGGTCCCCGGACTTCGCAGCGTCGGCATCGGCGGCATCCTGATCCCACTGGTGTCGATTGCCGTCGTGCTGACCTTGCTGCCGGCGATCCTCGGCGGCATCGGCCCACGTGTCGACTGGCCCCGGATCCGGCATGAGAAGCAGGCCAGCCCCGCCTGGTCGGGGTGGTCTCGGCTCATCGTGCGCCGCCGGTGGATCGCTGTCAGCCTCGCGGCGGTCGCGCTGGCGTTCTCGATCGTGCCGATCTTCAAAATGAAGGTGGGCGAAACCGCCGTGCAGGCCCTGGCGAAGACCGGCCCCGCCCGGGTCGCCTACGACGACATGACCAACGCCGGGCTCTCGCCCGGTGCGCTGACGCCGATCGAAGCACTCGTCACGACCGACGCGACGGCAGCCACGGTCGACACACTGAAGGGCGTCAAGGGCATCACGTCGGTCGCAGTGCCGACCGGTGCGACCGCCCGCCAGCCCGGCTACAACGACGTCATCGGCATTCCGAACACCGAGACCGTGAACAACGAGACTCTCGCTCCCGTGCACGCGGCGAAGCAGGCCCTGGCGCACCAGCCCGGCGTCATAGGTCTGACCGGGCCGGGTGCCATCCAGCAGGACTACTCCCATGCCGTCTTCGGTCAGTTCCCGCTCATGTTCACGTTGATCGCGTTGGCGACGTTCGTGCTCCTGGTGCGGGCGTTCCGCTCGCTGCTACTCGCCATCAAGGCGGTACTGCTCAACTTGGTGTCGTTGGCCGCGACGTTCGGCCTCATCACCTGGTTCTGGCAGGAGGGTCACGGTTCCAAGGCCATCTTCAACATTCCGGCGACCGGGGCCATGACGTTCTGGATCCCGTTGATGATCTTTGCGTTCCTGTTCGGCCTCTCGATGGACTACGAGGTCTTCATCCTGAGCCGGATGCGCGAGGAGTTCGATGCGACGGGTTCGACCAGCCATGCCGTCATCGAGGGCATCGGTCGAACGGGCCGGCTCGTCACCAGCGCAGCACTGATCCTGTTCCTTGCCTTCGCCTCGCTGGCGGCGGCGCCGAACACCGATATCAAGGTGCTGGCGACCGCGCTCGGCTTCGGAATCCTGCTCGACGCCACCGTCGTGCGCGCACTGCTGGTGCCCGCGCTGGTGTCGCTGTTCGGCCGCTACAACTGGTGGCTGCCGGACTGGATGGCGAAGGTGCTTCGCGTCGCACCGTCGCCGCTGCCGCCGAAACTCGCACTCGCAAACTCAGTGACCTATCCCGGCGACTGACGACGCGGGTGATGAGCCGCAGGCACTAGTTGCGTGCTGTGGGCTGCCGGGTCTCGGCAGCCCACAACGCCGCGCCGATGATGCCTGCGCCGTTCTGCAACTGCGCAGCAACGACCTTGGTGCGAACACCTTCGAGCAACGGCACGAACTTGTCGGCTTTCCTGCTCACGCCGCCGCCCAGAATCAGGAGATCCGGCCACAGCAGCGCCTCAAAATGGCGTAAGTACTTCGACAATCGCCGCGCCCAATGTTCCCAGCTCAGGTCGTCACGCTCGCGCGCGGCGTCGGCCGTCTTGAGCTCGGCATCGGCGCCACCGATCTCCAGGTGCCCGAGTTCGGTGTTCGGCAGCAGCAAGCCATCGACAAAGACGGCGCTGCCGATGCCGGTGCCCAACGTCAGCAGCGCCACGGTTCCCAAGACGTCGCGCCCGGCGCCGAATCGCATCTCGGCGAGGCCGGCGGCATCCGCGTCGTTCACGGGAACCACGTCACACCCCGTCGTCTCCGAAAGCGTGCCGGCGACATCTGTGTCGATCCAGCCCGCGTCGATGTTCGACGCGGTGCGGGCGCGACCGTCGATGACCACCGCGGGAAACGCGGCGCCGACCAAGCCTGTATAGCCGAACGTGGCCACCACCTGGGCCGCGATGTCGGCGATGTCGGCGACCGTCGCGCCGGGAGGTGTCGCGAACCGCACCCGCTCCGCGGCGAGTTCACCCTTGGCTAGATCTACCGGGGCACCCTTGATTCCCGAGCCCCCGATGTCGAGACCGAAAGCGCTCGACACCTAGGCCTCGGGATCGTCGTTGTTGTTGCCGCCGCCCGCCATCTTCCGCACCTGCTCTGCCACCCATCCACCCAGGTTCGCCGTTCCACCCCCGATGTCGCGCAACAGCTTCATCAGCGGATCGGGTGAACGGTCGAACGACTGCTTGTACGACGATGCGGCCGCTTTCACCTCGTCGACGAACGATGCACGGGGATCATCGGCTCGATTCGGGTACGTACCCGCGAGAACCCGCTCGTACTCGCCGGATTCGACCCAGCGCTTGATTTCCAGCGCACGCAGGACGGCGAACGGGTGTGTGGCGTTGAGCGTGTTCAGAATCCGGATGACACCCTCGCGCGCGTCTCCCGTCGCCTCGTACTCTTCGGCCTGGGCGAGAAATGCCTGCAGATCCATGTCGGCGACGCGAGCTCCCCCGGCCATCTTCATGTGCACCCGGGTCACCGCGCCCGGGTCCTGGCTGACGAGCAGGCCAGCCCGGTCGCACGACAGCTCGGCCTTGCGGTACCACTCCTTCAGTGCCGTCACGATCGCCCGCAGCCCGAGACCGCCGAACGGAATCGCACTGAATCCGCTCAATCGCATGAGGGCGAACAGCACCGAACTGTAGAGCGCGTGACCCGACAGAACGTGCCCTAGTTCGTGTCCCAACACGACCCGCAGCTCGTCGTCGTCGAGCAGGTCGACCGTGCCCGTGGTCACCACGATGAACGGGTGGTCGAGCCCGAGTGCCCACGCGTTGACCTTGGGCTCCTGGCTGATGTACAGCTCGGGCAACGTCTCGATGTCGAGAATGCGCGCGGCGTCCTGATAAATCGCATAGATGCCGGGGAACTGACGCGCGTCGACCCGCACGGCAGACGCCAGGTACACCATCCGAAGCCGTCGCTCGCTGAAGAATCCGAACATCCCCTTCAGCAGGACGTCGAACCCGGGCACCGACCGCAGCGCGACCAGCGCGGCCCGATCGGAAGGGTGCTCGTACGCCCGCGAGCTTATGCCGGGGAACGCGACCCGGCCGGCCGGCGGCTTTGGTGGCTTCGCGCCACTCGCCCCGGCCTTGCGTGCCCCTGGTGTGGCCTTGCGTGGACCTGGTGTGGCCTTGCGTGGACCTGGCGTATCCCCCGAACCCTGCGCGTCAGCCATGTCGCCCACGCTACGCCTGGCCTGTACGCGTGCGAACGGCGACCGGCGGGTCGCGCGTCACGTCGTCGGCGTCCAACCGCGAGAATGCACGCATGGCACGCCGAACCGCACCCACGCCCCCGCCCCCGCCCTCCGAGGAACAGATCGTCGACATCGACGTCGCCGAGGAGATGCGAGGCAGTTATCTCGAATACGCCTACTCGGTCATCTACAGCCGAGCGCTCCCCGACGCGCGCGACGGACTGAAGCCGGTCCATCGGCGGATCCTGTTCCAGATGGCGGCGATGGGCCTGCGACCTGAGCGGCCGCATGTGAAATGTGCCCGCGTCGTCGGTGACGTCATGGGCAAGTTGCACCCGCACGGTGACACCGCGATCTACGACGCGCTGGTCCGCATGGCCCAGCCATTCTCGATGCGGGTGCCGCTGGTCGACGGCCACGGCAACTTCGGCTCGCTCGGCGGCGACGACCCGCCGGCTGCGTACAGGTATACCGAGTGCCGGCTCGAGAACGCCGCCGAGCTGATGACCGACGGCCTGAACGAAGAAGTCGTCGACTTCGCGCCCAACTACGACGGGCAGGAGCAGGAACCGGCGGTGCTGCCCGCGGCGTTCCCGAACCTGCTCGTCAACGGCGCGACCGGGATCGCAGTCGGCATGGCTACCAACATGGCCCCGCACAATCTCGTCGAGGTCATCAACGCGGCCCGCCATCTGATCAAGAAGCCAGACGCGAGTCTTGACGACCTCATGCGCTTCGTGCCTGGGCCCGATCTGCCTACCGGTGGCAAGATCGTCGGGCTGGACGGCGTCCGCGAGGCGTACGAGACAGGGCGCGGCATCTTCCGGATCAGAGCTACCGCGAAGGTCACCGACGTCCGCCCCCGTAAGCGCGGCATCGTAGTAACCGAGCTGCCGTACGGCGTCGGGCCGGAGAAGGTCATCGGGAAAATCAAGGACCTCGTCCAGTCGAGGAAGCTCCAGGGCATTGCCGACGTTCGGGACCTGACCGATCGCGAACATGGCCTCCAGTTGGTCATCGAGGTGAAGAACGGCTTCAACGCCGAGGCGATCCTCGATCAGCTCTACAAGTTCACGCCGATGGAGGACACGTTCGGCGTCAACAACGTGGCGCTCGTCGACGGCCAGCCCCTGACGCTCGGCCTCAAAGAATTGCTCGAGGTCTACGTCGACCATCGCTTCGATGTCGTACGCCGACGCTCGACCTATCGCAAGCGCCGGCGCGAAGAGCAGCTGCATCTCGTGCAGGGCCGGCTCATCGCCGTCCTCGATATCGACGAGATCATCGCCGTGATCCGTTCCAGCGACGACACCGCGGCCGCGCGAGCACGGCTGATGGAGGTCTTCGACCTCAGCGAAATTCAGGCCAGCGACATCCTCGAACTTCCGCTGCGCCGCCTGACCAAGTTCTCGCGCATCGAACTGGAGAAGGAACGCGACGAACTCACCCGCGAGATCACCGAACTGGCTGCAATTCTCGACTCGGACGAGTTGCTGCGAACCGTGGTGTCCGACGAACTCGCCGACGTCGCGAAGAAGTTCGGCACGCCGCGTCGAACCGTGCTCCTAGAATCCGCCGGCGTTCCGAGCGCCGCGGTCCCGCTCGAGGTAACCGACGACCCGTGCGTCGTTCTGCTCTCGGCCACTGGGCTGCTTGCGCGCGCCGAGGAAGCGTCGACCCCCTCAGTCGCCGACGGTCGCTCGCGACACGACGTGATCGCGTCGAGCGTGATCGCAACCGCGCGCGGCGAGGTCGGCGTACTCACATCGCTCGGGCGCATGCTCCGACTGTCGGTGCTCGAACTCCCCGCGCTCCCACCGACCGCAGGAGCACCGACGTTGGCCGGCGGAGCCCCCGTCAGCGAGTTCCTCGACCTCGAGAAGAACGAGAAAGTCCTTGCGCTGTCGACACTTTCGGCCACCTCGGTCGGCGTCGCGCTCGGGACCTCGTCCGGCGTAGTCAAGCGGGTAACGCCGGATTACCCGTCGAACAAGGACTCCTTCGAACTGATCGCCCTCAAAGACGGCGACGTGGTCGTCGGCGCAGTCGAGCTCGCAACGGGTGACGAAGACCTCGTGTTCATCACCTCCGACGCGCAGTTGCTGCGCTTCGAAGCCAACGTCGTCCGCCCGCAAGGCCGAGCCGCCGGTGGTATGGCCGGCGTCCGCTTGTCGCCGTCCACGTCCGCTGTCTTCTTCGGCGCCGTGCCGACGACCGCCGACGCCGTCGTGGTCACAATCGCCGGCTCCTCCGCCGCGCTACCCGGAACCGACGCCGGGACGGCGAAAGTCGCCCCCTACACCGAGTACCCACCGAAGGGCCGCGCGACGGGAGGCGTCCGCTGTCACCGTTTCCTGCGCGGCGAAGACACCCTGTTGGTCGCGTGGGTCGGGCCTACACCAGCGAAAGCGACCGCAGGTTCCGGCGTCCCGATCGAATTACCGCCGGCGAACGGACGACGCGACGGCTCCGGCACACCCCTCGCGGCACCCGTCCTCGCCATCGGCAACTGAAACCGCGGGGCGGCGTTAGCTGGCGGTTTGGCGGTGTTGGGCCAGGACGCTAATGGCGTAGGGCCGGTCGAGGCGTTGGCCGTCCCATCGGGTGGTGGCGGCGTCGGGTGCGATGTTGGGGTGGTCATCTTCGATCGGACCCGTGTCTTGGCCCGGTTCGGGTCGGGTCGGGGTGCTGAGGTCGCGCCCGTCGGCGGTGACGAACCGGAACCGGCCCGCGCCCAGGGCGAGGATCTGGAACACGCCGTCGTGGTGGGCGACATGGTGCCTCTCGCACAGCAGCAGCAGGTTGTCCAGATCGGTCCGCCCGCCGCGCAGCCAGTGGATGCGGTGGTGGGCGTGCAGGTTCTTGGTGTTCGGGCAGCCCGGGTGCGCGCACTGCCCATGCTGACGCATGAGCAGCGCCCGGTACTGGCGGTCGGTGACCAGCCGATGCGACCGGCCAACGTCGAACAAGTTGCTCGCACCGTCGCCGATGACGGTGCGGACCCGCCCGGCGCAGACCAGCCGCGCGATCACCCGGTCGGGCAGCCCCGGACCGCCGGCGATCCGCCCATAAGGCCGGCGCCGGCCACGTTCAGCTGAACGCGGCACCTCGCCCGGCGCCGTGTCGTCGGGCATCGTTGCGCCCCGGCGCAGCTCAACGTCGGCTGCAGGCCCATCATGGGCGTCGGGTACAGCGGGTGCGGGGAGCTGGGCGGCGTCGAGGTGGATGACCACCGCCGCCCGCTCATCCCCGCGCAACCCCCGCGGCGAAGTCTCGGCGTCGGCCAGTGCCGCCAGGGCGATCTCGGCCAACCGCACCAACGCATCAGCCGCACTGATCCCCTCCGCCCGGGCGATCGCCTCAACCGCGGCGTCAACGACCGCGCCACGCTCAGGATCCAACCGCGCCCCCAACCGCCACCGGCTATCAGCAGTCCACGACCGGGTCACAAACTCCACCGGCCCGGTCGCGCCGGTCGGCTGGTCGTTGTCGTCGACGGTCCGCAAACCCCGGACCAGCACCTCCAACTGGGCGACCGTGCCATGCCGGGCCACCTCGACCAGATCATCAACCAGCGCAGGCTCACCAGCATCGGCCGGCTTCCCGGACGCACTGGGTTCGGCGGGCGTGACGGGTTCGACGACGCGGCTGATCGCCCGCACCTGCGAATACGACAACCGGCCCGCACCCATCTCGGCCGCCAACCGCGGATACAGCGCCAACGCCCTGCCCACCCGCACATGCTCAACCGCGGTCCGATGCGCGATCCCACACGCATGCGTCAACCACTGCGCCGACGACGCCAACCCCAACCCCAGATAACCCTGCCGCGCATCGAACTCCGCGACCAACACCAACCACCGCGGCGTCGCCGCCGCCAGCCGCCCCGCCATGTTAACGATCCGCTCACCCAGCTCATCCAACGACAACGCCGGCTGCGAACCGGCTGCCACCAAAGAAGAATCAATCAGCTCCATACCCGCAACGTATGCAAACCCACCGACACTTTCTGGCGCCGTAACCTGCGCGACCGCGTTCACGTGAACGCAGTCCACGCGCACATCGCTCACCACGACCGCGTTCAGCTGAACGCGGCCCAGACGCAAACCGCGAACCGCGAACCGCGAACCGCGCGCCGCGTTCAGCTGAACGCGGCGTCGAGCGCTTGCGACACGTCCGCAAGCAGATCGGCGGCGTCTTCGCAGCCGCAGCTGAATCTGATGAAACCAGCAGGGACGTCGTCCCCTCCCCATCGCGCGCGACGCTCGGCGGTGCTGTGCATACCGCCGAAACTGGTCGCTACGACGACGATGCGCAAGGCGGCAAGAAAGCGTTCGGCGGCCTCGGCGTCCGCCAACACGAACGACACGAGCCCGCCGGCTCGGCGCATTTGGCGAACCGCGACGGAGTAGCTCGGGTCGCCGGGCATCCACGGGTAGCGGACGACCCCTACGGCCTGATGCGCGACCAGCAGGTCGGCCAGCGCAGATGCGTTCGCTGCCTGGCGCGCGAGCCGCAGGTCGAGCGTCATCAACGAGCGCTGGGCGAGCCAGGTCTCGAACACGCCTGGCACGGCGCCGGTGTTGCCTCGCCACGCCCGCACGGCCGCCGCGGCGTCGGGGTCGCGACACGCGACGTGGCCGAGCACCAGGTCGGAATGGCCGGTCAGCGCCTTGGTGTCGCTGGCGATCGAGTAGTCGGCGCCGAGCAGCAAGGGTTGCTGACCGAGAACGGTCGCGGTGGTGTTGTCGACCGCGACAAGAGCGCCGCGTTCATGTGAACGCGCCGCGATCGCGGCAATGTCGGACACGTCGAGTTGCGGATTGCTCGGCGATTCGAGCCACACCAGCGTCGCGGCGTCCAGAAGGTCATCGGTGAGGTCCGAATCGTCGACGAAGCGGACGACGATCCCCAGGTCGGTGAGGAGTCCGCGGGCAAGCGCGCGCGTCGTGTAGTAACAGTGCCCAGACATGGCCAGGACGTCGCCGGGCTTCAGCACCGACAGCAGTACCGCCGAGACCGCCGCGATACCCGACGCGAACGCGACGGCCTCGCCACCCTCGAGCTGACCGAGCGCGGCCTCCCACGTCGTCCAGGTCGGATTGGTCTGGCGGCCGTACTGGTAGGGCCCGCTGGGTGGTCCGCTCAACCGGTAGGTCGAGGCGAACACCGGGCTCGCGACCAACGGCGTGCCGTCACCGCCGACCGGCGACCCGGCATGGACGACGCGAGTACCGTCACCCAGGGCGCCGCCTGGCGCGTCGTCGCGGAACGGATCTGGAGACATGGCGACAGTCTGCCTGAAAAGCTTCGCGATTCACGCCATCCAAAACGTCGTAGGCCGCGTCTAAGACGTCGAGAGCACCGCGCACGTCAAAGTCAGGGCGCTGGCCACATACGGGGGTTGTGGCCGGCGCCCTGCCTGTTCGATCCACAAGCTGCGGAGTCGCCAACGTGGTCTCACGACGAACGTTCCTCCTAGGGACACTCGGGACGGCGATCCTGGGCGGTGCCGGCGTGTTTGCCGCCGTCGAGGAAGACGTGATTCCTGGCCGTCACGTGCTGGCCCGCGTGACAGGCGCATGCGACATCGACGCAAGGGCACAACCTGGGCCTGTCGGCAACGTCACCAGCGGCCAGTTCGGGTCCGCGGCCCGGCAACGCGAGGTCGGCTGGTCACTGGGTTTGCCGCCAGGCGCGATCCCGGCCGACCCGCTGCCGATCGTGCTGGTCCTGCACGGCCGCGGAGCCGACCACACGACCGCGTTCAACCAGCTCAAGCTTCACGAATTCCTCGCGCAACACGTGCGCGGCGGCGGTACACCTTTCGCGCTGGCATCCGTCGACGGCGGTGACGCGTACTTCTCTTGCACCTGGCTCGCAACCACGCGGCTCTCCTCGCTCATGGAAACTCGGTCAGTACCATACGAGAACTTGCGGTGAACGGAGGTCGTCGTGCAGAAGAGGTCAATCGGCTCCTTGCAGGTGTCGGTCGTCGGCATCGGGTGCAACAANNCGTCGACGGCGGTGACGCGTACTGGTACCCGCGCGCAAGCGGTGACAATCCATTGCGGATGCTGACAACGGAATTCCTGCCCGTGCTGCAGAAGATGGGGTTGCGCACTGATCGCATCGGCGTTCTCGGCTGGTCGATGGGCGGGTATGGCGCCCTGTTGCTCGGGCGGGAGTCCCATCGCGGCTCGCTGCCCGGCGTCACCGTCGTTGCGGCCGCTGCCGGCAGCCCGGCACTGTTCGCCA
>PLCK01000023.1:41921-46830 GCA_003134755.1 Actinomycetota bacterium
GCGCAGACCCGCCTGTTCCGGGCGCACGTCACTCCAGCGCCAGCGGGCGGCATCACCCGTGGCTGCCACACCGACGGGTACTGGCGGTCACTCGCTGTCGAGCAACTCGCCTTCCTCGGCAGCTACCTCAGCTGATCCGGCCACACCCGGCCGGTCGACCCGCAGCTGCTCGAACGAGTAGACGATCGCGACGATGAAGTGGCCGAGTAGGGTCAGCGGCGCGCTCACGAACGACACCACGACGGCGCCGGCGTAGACGGGCGTGCCCATCCCGAAGCGCCATCTGGCCTTGCGTGCAAGAACGGGATCGACGTGCTCCGCGAGCAACTCCGGGTGTCCCGATACCCACCACCACAGGCCGGTCCAGGTCGCGGCGTGCGCCAGCATGACGGCGCTGTAGAGCGCGACGGCGACGTTGCCCGCATGGCCCTTGTTGAGGTAGTCAGCTACCAGCGCAGTCGCGAACGGAATGGCGACCACGAACATCAACAGGAACAGGTTGAAGAACAACAGGGCCCGGTCGATCGACTTGATGTTCCGGAAGACCCCGTTGTGGCTGATCCAGATGATGCCGATGACGACGAAACTGGTCGCGTACGCGGCATACGTCGGCCAATGAGACAGGATCGCTCGCCACAACCCGTGGTGTGCCGTCACCTCGTCGGAACTCGGCACTCTGAGATCGAGGGCCAGGATGGTGATGGCGACCGCGAACACCCCGTCGCTGAACGCTTCGAGACGGTTCTTGGACATCGCGCCGGCCTCAGGTGTCGATGCGGGCGCGGTCGAGAAGTGCGGCCGAGTCGACGATGAACTCCTTGCGGGGCGCGACATCGTTGCCCATCAGCAGTTCGAAGACGTTGTCGGCCACCGCAGCATCTTCGAGCTTGATGCGCCTCAATACGCGGCGCCCCGGCTCCATGGTCGTCTCAGCCAACTGATTAGCGTCCATCTCGCCAAGGCCCTTGTACCGCTGCGGAGTCTTGTATTTCTTGCCCTTCTTCTCCAGGTCGAGCAGCAGCCGGCGCATCTCGGCGTCGCTGTAGGTGTAGACGGGCTCCTTGACGCCGGAGATCTCGATGCGATGCAGCGGCGGTACTGCGGCGAACACCCGGTTCGCCTCGAGCAGTGGGCGCATGTACCGGTAGAACAGCGTGAGCAGTAGGCAGCGGATGTGCGCACCGTCGACGTCCGCATCTGTCATGACGATGACCTTGCCGTAGCGGGCTGCGTCGAGATCGAACGTGCGACCGGAGCCGGCTCCGATGACCTGGATGATCGACGCACACTCGGTGTTACCGAGCATGTCGCCCACGGCGGCCTTCTGCACGTTCAGGATCTTGCCGCGAATCGGCAACAGCGCCTGGAACTCGCTCTTGCGCGCCAGCTTCGCGGTGCCGAGTGCCGAGTCGCCCTCGACGATGAACAGTTCGGTGCGATCGACGTCCTCACTACGACAATCAGCCAGCTTCGCCGGCAGGGACGACGATTCGAGCGCGTTCTTGCGACGCTGCGCCTCTTTGTGCGCTCTGGCTGCGAGCCTGGTTTTCGAGGCGGCCGCGACCTTCTCCAGTAGTGCCCGCGCGTACTGCTTGTCGCCGCGCTTGGTGCTGGTCAGGAATGCCTTCAGCTCGCGCCCGACGACGTCCGCGACGATCTTTGACGCTGCGGGAGTGCCGAGGACCTCCTTCGTCTGCCCCTCGAACTGCGGCTCGGTGACCCGCACAGTGACCACCGCGGTCAGGCCCTCAAGGATGTCGTCCTTAAGTACCGCGTCGTCGTTGACCTTGAGCAGCTTGGTCGCGCGCAACTGCTCGTTCATGACCTTCACCAGAGCGCGTTCGAAGCCCACGATGTGCGTGCCGCCCTTGGGGGTGGCGATGATGTTGACGTACGACCTGACGACCGAGTCGTAGCCCATCCCCCAGCGCAGCGCGATGTCGACGTCGAGGTCTCGCCGCACGTCGGTCGCCGTCATGTGCCCAAGATCGTCGAGCATCGGGACGGTCTCCTCGAACGAACCCGACCCGGTGAGCCGCAACGTGTCGGTGATCGCGGTGTCGGGCGCGAGGAAGTCGACGAAGTCGCCTATCCCACCCGCGTACCGGAAGCTCTGCTCGCTCGGCTCATTGCCCTTTGCCGTTCGCTCGTCCCGGACCACGATCGTGAGGCTCGGCACGAGGAAGGCGGTCTGGCGGGCCCGCTCGACCAGCGAGTCGAGGTCGATGGCGGCGTCCTTGGTGAAGACCTGCCGGTCGGGATGGAACCGCACCCGGGTGCCGGTGATCTTCTTCGCGATCCGCTTGGTCTTGGTCAGCCCCGACTGCTCGGTGAACTTGGCATCACCGCCGTCACCTGCGAAGACTCCGGGCTTCCCGCGCCGGAAGCTCATGGCGTGCGTTGCACCGTCGCGGTCGACTTCGACGTCGAGCCGGACCGACAGCGCGTTCACGACGCTCGCGCCGACCCCGTGCAGGCCGCCGGTCGCCGAGTAGGAGCCGCCGCCGAACTTGCCGCCGGCGTGCAGCTTGGTCATGACGACCTCGACGCCGGACAGCTTCGTCTTCGGCTCGATGTCGACCGGAATCCCGCGGCCGTCGTCGCGCACCTCGACCGATTCGTCGTCGCGCAGAATGATCTCGATACGGGCGCCGTAGCCGACCAGGGCCTCGTCGACGGAATTGTCGATGATCTCCCACACGCAATGCATCAGGCCGCGGCTGTCGGTCGAGCCGATGTACATGCCGGGGCGCTTGCGAACCGCTTCCAGCCCCTCGAGCACCAGCAGGTGGCGAGCCGTGTAGTCCGAACCGTGATCGCCCGAAAGCAGCGCGCTTGCCTGGTTCGTGAGTTGGGTCACAGCCGTCACAGCGATGGATCCTGCGCTTTCTCCTGGGTGCGTCTGCAGGCTATCGGGGCTGGGGGGCGGACGTCGGCGGGCGCGCCAGGCGCGGATGCGGCGGATCTTGAACTGAACCAACGGGACTGGGCTAGACGAATCCAAAGATGACAACCACCGCCCGATTCGGCCCGAAGAGCCCGAAAAAGTCGGTGACAAAACCGTTATCAGCTGAGCGCGAACGGCGAGTTACCGACGTCCGGGGAAGTTATGTGGTGGGGTAGTGGTTGCATTGACTAGTTGCTAGCCGATGAGAGGGATGTGAACGTGACTCCGGTACTGGCCCCGACGCCCCTGTCGGCCGCGGATCGATGCGATCGGTGCGGCGCCCGCGCCTACCTGCGCGCGGTGCTGCCATCCGGGAGCGCGTTGCTGTTTTGTGCCCACCACGCCCGCGAGCACGCGGCCGCGCTCAAGCACGTTGCAGTCGAGTTCCAGGACGAGGTCGGCCACCTTGATGAAGAAGTCCCCCCAACCGCACCCATAGACGAACGCTGAGCCGTATCTAGCAGCTGAGCGTTCCTGACACCGTCTGGGAAGCCCCGGTCACCGACCGGGGCTTCTCACATGTAGCGAGGCCGCGCAGGATCGCCGGTGCCGCCCAAGATCGCCCGCCCACGGGGTCCCGGTGGCTCAGAGCGCCCGCATGCTGTTGTTTCTCGGCTTCTTCTCGACCTCGGCGAGCCCCAACTCCTCGAGCACCGGCGGAACGTACATGGCGAAGCGGCCGCGCAGGCCCTTGTTCAGCCCGTACCACCCGCCGACCGGATTGTCGCCCGACCGGGCCCACGACTCGACGGTGCCGGCCGCGGCCGGTTTCTGCTCGTCGGCACTGCCGAGCGGCATCCAATCGCCGTGTTTCTTGAGCATGGCGTGCAGGTCGTTGATCGCGCGCAGGTGATAGCGGAGCTGGGTCTTCCCTACCTGGACGACGAGGGCCGGCGGATCGGCCGAATCGTCGCGGTAGGCCGTGTACTCGGACTGACCGCTAGGGGTACCGAGGATCCAGGGACTGTCTTTGGTGCCGTCACCGCTCGCAGCTGTCATCGGTGGATGCCCTTTCGCTCGTCACACTCGTTTTCGTTGTTGGAAGCTGCTGCGCACGCGGCGACGTAGTGCGGCAACAGCGTCGCCCAGCCGCCAACATTCGCCTCACGCCACTGCGGGCGGGCGGCGCCGAGCCGCTCCCAGCCGCGATGCTCGATGTCGACGCGTGTCGACAATTCAGTGCTAGGGGTGAAGGTGATGTCGACCTGCGTCGCGTCGGCGCGATCGCGCCGCAAGTGCCAGAGGTAGCCGAATCTCGTTGGCGGCTGCCAAAGAGTCACCTCACCCCAGTCGTGTTCGGCACCACTCGGCGTCCGTTCGAAGATTCGTCCGCCGACGCGCGGCTCGAGAACGACTTCGAGCCCGCTCTCAGCCGACACGCTGTGGCCGTGCGGCCACCACTGATCGATCCGGTTCGTCCAGACATCGAACGCGTGCTCGATCCGGCATTGGACGTCGAACGACAATCGCAAGGGCTCGATCATCGGCCCCGCCGCGGCAGCGTGTTCTCGGCCGCCAGGGTGAAACGCGCAGCGGCCTCTCCCCACACCTCGACGAGGTATGAGCGAACGGCGTCGACGCCGTCGTTGTGTAACTGGTAGATCCGTCGGGTGCCGAGGGCCTCTTCGACGACGAGCCCGGCGTCCTTCAGCAGTCGCAGGTGCCGCGACACCGCAGGACGGCTGATCGGCAACGCATCGGCGATCTCTCCCACCGATCGACCGCCGTCACCGAGCAGTTCGACGATTGCACGTCGGTTCGGGTCGCCGAGTGCCTCGAATGCGTCGCCAGCAGCGATGATGTGCTCCTCGGTAACCGTTTTGCGACCGTAACAGAACGGTTACCGATGCGCAAGCTCCTGTCGGTTAGCCTTTGACGGCTCCAGTCAGCCCACCGACGATGCGGCGCTGGGCGACGGTGAAGAAGAGCAGCGTCGGCAGCATCGACAGCGCAGTGAAGGCG
>PLCK01000047.1:0-2440 GCA_003134755.1 Actinomycetota bacterium
CCAAGGCGAACTCGCGCGCGACCGTGCATCGGCCTGTACATCTCGACTACATCGGTATCAAGACGTTCGATGCCGCCGGGTCGGTGTCGGGTGAGCGACGGTTCTTGGGCTTGTTCACGTCTGCCGCGTACACCCAGAGCGTCTGGCAAATTCCCTTGCTGAGAAGTAAATCGCAGGCAGTGCTCGACAGATCGGGATTTGCACCGCTCAGTCACAGCGGCAAGGATCTCGCCCGGATCCTCGAGGACCATCCTCGTGACGAGATGTTTCAGATATCGGTGGCCGAGCTCTACGACACCGTGATCGGCGTGCTGCACCTGCAGGAGCGACGCAGGTTGCGGCTGTTCATTCGTCGCGACGTCTACGGTCGTTTCGTCTCCTGTCTCGTATACCTGCCGCGCGAGCGCTACAACACGCAGGTGCGTCTGAAGATGCAGGCCATCCTGCTCGACGCGCTCGGCGGCACCAGCGTCGACGACACATTGCGGGTCGCGGAGTCGGTTCTCGCGCGCGTGCATTTTGTCGTCAGAGTCGACAGCGGCCACCTGGTCGACGTCGACCGCGACGAACTCGAACGGCGACTCGTAGGCGCGACCCGCACCTGGCAGGACGACTTCGCCGATGCGCTTGGCGACCGGTTCGGCGACGACCTCGACCCCGCGCTCGTCGCTCGCTATACGGGCGCATTTCCTGAGTCCTACAAGGAGGATTTCGCCGCGACGGTCGCCGTCGACGACGTAGGGCGGCTCGAGGCGCTTCGTGACGACGACGATCTCGGGCTCGAACTCTACGAACCTGTCGACGACGAAGCCTGCGATCTCGCTGTCAAGCTGTACCGGAGCGGCGCTCCCGTCTCGTTGTCGTACATGCTGCCGATCCTGCAGTCGATGGGTGTCGAAGTCACCGACGAGCGGCCCTACGCGATCGAGCGCGGCGACGCCGGCGACGCCTGGATCTACGACTTCGGCCTGCGGCACCGACCCGTCAGCGAGGAAGCGTCACCCGAGACGTTGCACGACAGGTTCGCTGACGCGCTCGCGGCTGCGTGGCATGGGCGGGCAGACGTCGACGGTTTCCAGGCGCTCGTCCTCGAAGCGGGCCTTGACTGGCGGCAGGTCGTCGTGCTGCGGGCCTACGCGAAGTATCTGCGGCAGGCGGGTACGAGGTTCAGCCAGGATTACCTCGAGTCGGCCATGCGCGGCAACGTTCACGTCGTCCGATTGCTGGTTTCGCTGTTCGAGACGAGGCTCGATCCGGGGTTTGCACTCACCGACCGAGCCGATGCCGAGCAGGCGATTGTCGACGAACTCGGCAAGGCACTCGATGCAGTGACCAGCCTCGACGAGGATCGCATCTTGCGCAGCTTCGGCTCGCTGATCCAGGCCACCTTGCGCACGAACTACTGGCAGCGCGCGGCCGACGCGACGCCGAAGCCGTATCTGTCCTTGAAGTTCGACTCGCATGCGGTTCCCGACCTCCCTGAACCCCGCCCGCGGTTTGAGATCTGGGTGTACTCGCCGCGAACCGAGGGCGTGCATCTGCGCTTCGGGCCGGTAGCGCGCGGCGGCATCCGGTATTCGGATCGACGCGAGGACTTCCGCACTGAGGTCCTCGGGCTGGCGAAGACACAGACCGTCAAGAACGCTGTCATCGTGCCGGTCGGCTCGAAGGGCGGGTTCGTCGTCAAGGCGATGCCGGCCGGCGCTGATCGACAGGCTCAGCAGGCCGAGGTTGTTGCCTGCTACCGCACCCTCATCTGCGGACTGCTCGACCTGACGGACAACCTGGTCGCCGGTACCGATGGCCGACGCACTGTCCCGCCGAAGGACACGGTTCGCCACGACGGCGATGACAGTTATCTCGTGGTCGCCGCGGACAAGGGGACCGCGACCTTCTCCGATATCGCCAACGGAATCTCCGCCGAGTACGGCTTCTGGCTCGGTGATGCGTTCGCCTCAGGTGGTTCCGCGGGGTACGACCACAAGGTGATGGGCATCACCGCGCGCGGCGCGTGGGAGTCGGTCAAGCGGCACTTCCGCGAGCTCGGCATGAACTGCCAGACGACCGACTTCACCTGTGTCGGGATCGGCGACATGTCGGGCGATGTGTTCGGCAACGGGATGCTGCTGTCGCGTCACATCCGGCTGCTCGCGGCATTCGACCATCGGCACATCTTTGTCGACCCGAATCCCGACCCGGCGGCATCGTTCGCCGAGCGCCAGCGGCTCTTTGGGCTGACGTCGAGTTCATGGGCCGACTACGACCCGGGCCTGATCTCGGCCGGGGGCGGCGTGTGGCCGCGTTCGGCGAAATCGATTCCGGTTTCGGCAGAGCTAGCCGAGGCCCTGGGTATTGCGCATGGGGCGATGACTCCGGGTGACCTGATGCGGACGGTATTGCGCGCGCCTGCCGACCTGCTGTGGAACGGCGGCATCGGCAC
>PLCK01000047.1:2514-18635 GCA_003134755.1 Actinomycetota bacterium
GAGGTCAACATCAAGATCCTGCTCGACGCCGCCGAACGTGCCGGCCAACTCGATCCGGCCGAGCGCGGGCCGCTACTTGTGAGCATGACCGACGAGGTCGGGACGCTGGTGCTGCGCGACAACTACGCTCAGAACCTCGCGTTGGCGTGCGCGCAGGCGCAAGCAGTCGCCATGCTGCACGTGCACGCCACCTACATCGACTCGCTGGAGAAGAATGGCCACCTGGTCAGGGCGCTTGAGCAGCTGCCCGACAGTGAAGCGATCGCAGAGCGCCGTGCCGCCGGTCTCGGGTTGACGCGTCCCGAACTCGCGCTACTCCTCGCATACGCCAAGATCACTGCGACGCAAGGGATCATCGCTTCGGACCTTCCCGACGACGCGTTCACCAGGCAGGCCCTCGTCGGCTACTTCCCGAGCGCCCTGCGGACCCGATTCGCCGCGACGATGGCGGAGCACCCGTTGCGGCGGGAGATCATCGCGACCGCGATCGCCAACGAGCTCGTCAATCTTTCGGGTAGCACGTTCATCTTCAGGGTCGCGTCCGAAACCTCGGCTTCGGTGGCCGACATCACGCGTGCGCATACCGCCGCGCGCTTGTCGTTCGGCGTCGACGAACTCTGGGCAGACATCGAACGCCTCGATGACGTCGTCCCCAGCGACGTTCAGACCGGGTTGCTGCTCGGCGTCCGCCAGCTTCTCGACCGTGCGACGCGGTGGTTCCTGACGAATCGGCGTGCACCACTCGACGTCCCTGAGACTGTCGCACAGCTCGCCGCTGGTCTGGTAACCGTGCTCAACGGCCTGCCCACCTTGCTGCGCGGTAACGACGCGGACGTCTATGCCGACGAACTCTCGAGACTGGCGGGTGCCGGCGTGCCGGACGACATCGCGGCGAGAGCGGTGGGGTTCCGCGAGGGATTGTCGGCATTGGCCATCGTCGACATCGCGCTGCGCACGAAGATGGACGTGGGCGACGTCGCCGCCGTGCATTTCGCTCTCGCCGACGTGCTCGGGCTATCACGGCTCACGGTTCTGATTGCCGCCCTGCCACGTGACACCCGTTGGCATACCCTCGCCCGCGCCGCGGCTCGTGACGACCTCGAAGCGGCTCACGCTGAGCTGACGACCGACGTACTGCTTTCGGCCGGCACGCTCACGGCAGCTGACGAGCGCATTGCCGACTGGCGGCGTTCCAATGAAGCCGCGCTCGCGCGGGCGGCGTCCTTCGTGACCGACATCACGTCTGGAGATGCAGCAGACCTGGCGACCTTGTCGGTAGCGCTGCGGGAGATACGGGCACTCGTTCGGGCAGCATCACTGCCCTCGGCTTGAGATCAGCAGCCTGCCCCCAAGACCAGCGGCGTGCGGCTGATCTAATCGCCCGGTCAGCGCAACGGGCGACCCTCCCGGGCGCACCGACCAACTGGCTGATCAGGCTGACGATCTCGCGCACCGGGGCCGAGCCGGGCGCGTCGACCGCCGTGTCTTCGCGGCTCGCTCGGGCAGGAGTCACGACCGTGACGGTCGTTCGCACTCCATCACCCGCTCACGCCATCACGCAGCCATGCGCCCTCGCGGCGTCACGGCTGTTGCCGCTGGCTGAAGCCAGAGTGTGACCGACGGGCGTGGCCACTGCGGGTCTACGCAGGCGGCTGTGGAAAACGCAACGGTCCTTCGCCCTGCGGGCGGGTGATCACTCGTGCTCACGGACTGTAGCTAGTCCGAACGGCTCAGTGATCAGTTACGCCGATTGGCATTCGCAATTCGGCCAACTGCCGCCAGGATCACTCGTGCGGGAACAGTTGCGGCACTCGCGACAGTACGGCATCAAATAGGACATGGCCCGCGCCCGAGAGCAAGCGACTGTTGGGGGAGGTGCCCGTAATGCGTAGTACTTCCTGGAACTAAGGGTCCTACTCGCCGTTCAGGTCTGAAACTGCGGCGTGCGTTCGTGAGAGGGGCCGGTTGCTGCCGGCCCTTTCTCATGTCCGGAGTTAGCCGGACCTCCATTGTTTCGGATGATCCTCGGCCTGGTTGATGCGCCGTTTGGCCTAGTGGATGTCTCCACTCGGGGCCGATGTCTGAATTACCGGCGGAATCGGCGTTGGATCACTGTGATCTCGTCCGCCGCAGTCGATGTCTGTTTCAGAGATCGTTTTCCGGCGGAGGGGTCCAGTGATGACCGAGCGCGCGCGGCAGGATGCCGTCCGCCGCCTCGTGTTGGCCGTGGGGTCTCTCGGCGCGCTGGCCGTGCTCATCGGCGGCGCACTCATCCGAGCCGAACCGTCGCCCGCGATGTGGCGGTGGGGTGTTGCGCTCGCACTTCCGGTTGTCGGCGAGGCGGCGCGGGTCCGAGTTCGACGGGGCGCCAGCCGGTTCGCCTACGGGTGGCGGGAGACCGCGCTCGTGCTCGGGCTGCTTCTCGTACCGCCAGCACATCTCATTCTCGCGATGACCGTCGGTGTCGCTCTGGTGGCGATCGTCGTTCGGCTACCGGCGTTGAAGGTTGTGTTCAACACAGCAGTCGCGGCGATCGAGACCCTGGTCGGGTGTGCGGTCGTGGCGACCGTGCATCTGTACTCGCCGTCGCTGCATTGGACGCGCATCTTCTCCGTCAAGGCGATCGTTCTCATCAGTGTCGCGTGCGCACTGGCCGACCTGCTCTCGACGGCCCTCACCTCGGTTGCGATAGCCACCGACCGCGAGCGGTCGGTGTGGCCGACGCTCGGGGAGAACCTTCGTACCGCCGCCGTGGTGTTGGTGCGCAATGTCGGCGCCGCGTTCGTACTCGCGGCCGCGTTGAGTTGGTCGGCGTTGTTCACCACGCTCATCGTCCTGTGCCTGCTCGGCCTGCAGGCTCTCGGCAAGGACCGCGTCGCGATTCGTGAGGAGCGTTTCGCCTGGGACCGCCTGCGGTTGGCGATCGACGAGCTGCGCGACGTCGAGCTTGATCGGCTGATCGCAAAGGCCACGGCGGCTGCCGCCACCATGATGCGTGCTGATGCGGCCGAGATCCAGCTCGACGTCAATACCGGACATCGGACGGCGGTGCGCGCCAGCGATGTCGAAGATGCGCACGCGCTCATCCGCGGTGACGATGCGCGGCTCGAGCACAGCAAGCAGATCGACCTCTCCACGAGGGAGGGCCGCGTCGGCGAACTACGTCTGCTCTTCCATGGGCCGGTCACCCTCTCAACGACAGAGTCCAGTTGCCTCAATGCATTTGCGAATGCCTTGGCCGTCGCCTTGGCCAACGCGTTGAAGTTCGATTCGATGTGCGCGGACGCCGAGCAGCGCATTCAGGCTGCGTTGACCGATCAGGTCACCGGAGTCGGCAACTTGGTGATGCTCGAGGAGCAGGCCCGTGACGCGTTCGGTGCCCTGACTCCCGACCGCACGGTAGGCATCGCAGTGATCGGCCTCAGTCGGTTCGCCGAGGTCAACGACTTGCTTGGCGCGCATGCGGCCGATCAGATGCTGAAGGCGGTCGCCAGCCGCCTGAGCAGTGTCGTGCGCCGAACCGACGTGGTGGCCCGCCTGCACGGCGCGGAGTTCGTCTTGCTGTTGCGCGATCTCGGCGGCGAATCTGCAGCCGAAGCACAGGCCGAACTCGCAGTCCGCGCGCTAGGGACGGCAATCAGGGCCGATGGTCTCGAGTTGACCGTCGATGCGCACGGTGGCGTCGCCTGCGCTCCGACCGACGGTGTCAGCCTCGACGACCTGATCCGTCGTGCGCGCCTCGCCATGCACAGGTCCAGGACCGACGACGTCCCGGTGTATCGGTATCGGGCGGAGCTGGAGCCACCCGCGCTTGCGCAGGTCGAGCTGCTGCGTGACCTGCGCGAGGCGCTGACGTCGAAGCAGCTGGTACTTGATTACCAGCCGAAATTCGCCCTGCGCGGCGGCCAGCCCATCGCAGCGGAGGCGCTCGTGCGCTGGCACCATCCCGACCGCGGCGTGATATCGCCGGCCGAGTTCATCCCGTTGCTCGAGCGATGTGGTCTCGTCGGCGACCTGACGCGCTACGTTCTCGAGGCCGCAATCGAGGAATGTGCGGCGTGGCACACGATGGGCCTCGACCTCTCGATCGCGGTGAACCTGTCGGCGCGGAATCTGCTCGACGAGGACCTTCCGCGTTTCGTGCTCGAATGCCTTGCGCGGCACGGTCTGGCGGCCAACCAACTGGTCTGCGAGATCACCGAGACCGCCGTGTTCTCGCGCAGTCCGATCGCGGCGTCCATTCTCGATCAGCTTCGAGCGGCGGGCGTCGGACTCTCCCTCGACGACTTTTGCACCGGGTATTCGTCACTGAGCCTGCTGCGCGAGCGCGTGATCGACGAGATCAAGATCGACCGGTCGTTCGTGGCCGACCTCGGCGTGGGTGGACGGACGACGCAGATCGTCACTGCCCTCATCGAGTTGGCGCATCGATGCGACATCGTCGTTACTGCCGAAGGCATCGAAACCGTGGAGCAGCAGCAGATCTTGACAACACTGGGTTGCGACCACGCTCAGGGCTACCTCCTTGCACGGCCGATGTCGGGTGACAAGGCGCGCGCGTTCTTCCTCGAGGCCCAACGCACCGCAAATGGGGCAACTCGTTCGAGCGGCAAGACAATGCGGTTGAGCGGGACGGCGCGGAGATGGGACGAACCCCTGACCTGGCGCGAAGCCGCCTCGGAGTAGCGCGCGACGTAATGCACGATCCTCAACCGTTGGGCCGTTAGGAGTAACTTTGCGCGCCGTCGATCTTGGTTGAGCCTGGCTGTCCACAGGCATTGTTGGAATCGGCTGAGCGCGAGGTCCGCAGGCTCTACGCTCGCCGGACTTGCTAGAGCCACGGTGCTTTCAAGGCATGTTGTTGATGATCTTCTTCGCGGTCATCATCGCCGGGTTGATTACGGTCATCGTTGACGTCTCTACTGTGTTCCTGGCTCAACGCGAGCTGCAATCGACTGCCGACGGCGCAGCCCTGGCGGCCGCTCAGCAGGCCGATGTCCAGGCCATCTACACGGCGCCCGTAGGTGATCAGCTGCCGCTATCTGCGGCACAGGTTCTATCCGTTGCGAATCTCTATTCGAGCAACGGCGCACGGATTCCGCACGAGTGCTCGCGCTCGAGCTACCGGTTGGTCCTCGGCCAGGACGTCGCAGGCAATGAGCGCACCGGCCTGCAGGCCGACGGTTCTACTGTGCGGATCGAGATCACATGCACGGTGCCGTTGCCATTCGTCAGTCTTGTCGCACGTGCGTTCACGAACGGCGTGACGATCGACGAGGTCGCCTACGCGCGTGCAGCCGTCACCCCGAACCTGCCCTGAGCCGAACGAGAGCACCCGTGACGGCTCCTTCTGGGTGGCTGTGCACGCTCTCAGCGTTGACCGCGCGATAATACTATTGTTATCGTGTGGCCCAAGCCGTCTGGGCGATCGAGTTTCATGCGGAGTGCGAAAGGTGCGCCGACAGACTGGCTCAAGATGACAAGGAGGCGCTGCTGGCCGCCATCTCGGTACTGCGGGATGTTGGACCGTCCCTCGGACGGCCGCTCGTCGACACCGTGGTTGCCAGCCGACACGCGAACATGAAGGAGCTGCGTCCTGGTTCGACGGGGCGCACGGAGGTCCGAGTGCTGTTCGCATTCGACAACGTCAGGACGGCGCTCTTGCTCGTCGGTGGGGACAAGAGCGCCGGTTGGAAAGGCTGGTACGAGACGAATATTCCGATCGCCGACGAGCTGTTCGACGCACACCAGCGTTCGTTGGACGAGGAGGCAAGGCGCGCGCCGCCGTCGTCGCGCGGCGGCCGCCGGCGGAAAGGTAGCAAACGCTCATGAGCTTGAAGGATTGGGAAAGGCGCGTTCTCGAGCGGCCGGGTGCCGCCGAACGCGTCGCTGAAATCGCGAACGAGCTGCGTCTTGCAGCTGGTCTGACTGCCCTTCGCGAGCGGGCCGGTCTCACGCAGCGCGAGGTGGCCGACCGCTTGCAGATTTCCCAGCCGCGCGTGGTTGCGATCGAGCGATCCAGGAACGTCACCGTCGATGTGCTTGAGCACTACGTTCACGCAGTCGGTGGCCGACTCGAACTCGTGGTCGAGATCGGCGGCAAGCGCATCAACCTCCGTTCGAATCGAGCGGTGCGCAAGGCATCGGGCCAGGTTGTGCCAGACAAGACACGGGACAGGAAGCCCGTCAGTAAGACAACGCGAAAGACCGCAGCAATGGCACCGAAGACGTCCGCCGAGCGGGCCGCTCGAGCGCGCTTGATTCCGTGACCCATCGGGCGTTGTCTGAGCAGGGATACCAGTTTTCGGACCAGAATTGCGCCGCGGTCGCCGTTGTTCACGGCGACCGCGGCCCTCTTCGGATTAGCGACCGAACGTGGTTCCGATAGATGTCTGCACTGGTATCGGAAGCGCGTTCGTCCCACCGAAGATGTTCAAGGCGGCGACCGCGGCTCGTGATGGCGAGACTCGTCGCCGCGGCGCCGGTGGGCTCGGCACCGCTGGGCAGGCACTTTCGTCTGGCCTCCCCTCTGGGCTCGGCCGCCGTCAGGCGGCATCACGAGCGGCACGGGGAGCGGGGTCCTGACAGGCCCAGGCGCGCTGAATAGCCTCAGTGTTGCACTAATCTGACAAGAACGACAGACCGCGTTTTCATGAACATCTGTGGTGATCATGCGGCGCCGAGTTTGCGCAGCGCAGTGCAGTCAGCGGCCTTCGGAACAGCCGTCACGTCAGTCCCAAGACCCTTGAGGGTCAGCGCTGCAACTAGCGGATCGGCCGGCAGGTTGATGTGATCGACGGTGTCGTCGGCACACACGTCTTGCAGCGCTACGTTCAACGCACCGTTCACCCGCGCCGAGTCCGCTGGCTGCACCACCTGATCGTGCGTGGTCCAAAGCGACAACCATGGGACGCCGGTGCGCGCGGGCTCCGCGCCCACGAGGCTCGCCAGCAGTGACGCCCCGGGAACCATCTGCTGGCAGGCGACCGGACATGCCGACGGCAGCAGTCCGGCCGCGAGACCGGCAAGGTCAGTGCCGTGCATCGGCGAGCCGATACTGACGACGCGTCGCACGTCCTGCGGGTGAGCGGCGACGAACAAGCCGACCACGATGCCACCCGCGGAGTATCCGACCAGGTCGACCGAGGGCGCGCCGGTCTTCAACAGCTGAGTCACGCGTGCTTCGAGAACCTGCGCCTGCTCGCGAAGATCGCCCTCCGCGTTGTTCGGCAGCTGCAACAGGATCGTGGTGCGCCCGGCGCGGTGCAGACGATCCGCAAGGCCGACCAGCATCTGGTCGTCGCCGCCGTAGCCGGGCACGAGGATCACCGGTCCTGGCCGGTCGTCGGCTGGTCGCGGGCCCGGCACGACGGCCGCCGCGGACGACGCCGGGGCGTCGGGTGTCGGGCTCGGCTCGGAGGTCGCGGACGACGCCGCAGCTGACGAGGCGGCCGTTCGTGTCGGCGGCGGTTGCGCGGTCTGATGGGCGGTTGACCGGCCGGTCGCGATCACCGTCGCAACCACTGCGATCGCCACGATGACGGCCGCGACGAGCCCGGCCAGCAGCGGTCCGCGCCAGCGCGGCGGCTGTCCGGGCCCGCTGCTGACCGGTTTCGGCTGCGTCACACCTCATCCTCGCTCATCGGCGTCCGGCGCGAAGCGACTAGAGTCCTGCCCGTGCCACCCGCCGATCCGCGTGAGGAACTCAAGCAACTCGACGCCACCTTGTCGAGCATCGAGCAGGTCCTCGACGTCCCCAAATTGAGGCGGGAAGTTGCCGAACTCGAGGCGCAGGCGGCCGCCCCCGATCTGTGGAACGACCCCGACGCCGCGCAGCGGGTGACCAGCAAGCTCTCGCACGCTCAGGGTGACGTGCGCCGCGTCGAGGGTCTGCGGCAACGGCTCGATGACGCGGGCGTATTGCTCGATCTCGCGGCATCCGAGGATGACCCGGGAGTACATGCAGAGGTGCTTGCCGAGATCGTTTCCCTCACCAAGGCGATCGGCGAACTCGAGGTGCGCACGCTGCTGTCCGGCGAATACGACTCCCGCGAAGCCGTGGTGACGATCAACTCCCAGGCGGGCGGCGTCGACGCGGCCGACTGGGCGCAGATGCTGCTGCGGATGTACCTGCGATGGGCCGAGCGGCACAACTACCCGACCGAGGTCTACGACACCTCCTACGCCGAGGAGGCCGGCATCAAGTCGGCGACGTTCGCGGTCAAGGTTCCCTACGCTTACGGCACGTTGTCGCCCGAGCATGGGACGCATCGCCTGGTGCGCATCAGTCCGTTCGACAACCAGGGCCGCCGGCAGACGTCGTTCGCCGGCGTCGACGTCGTCCCGGTCGTCGAATCTTCCGACCACGTCGAGGTTCCGGATGACGACATCCGCGTCGACGTCTATCGCTCATCGGGTCCCGGCGGCCAGGGCGTCAACACCACCGACTCCGCGGTGCGCATCACGCACTTGCCGAGCGGGATCGTGGTCAGCTGCCAGAACGAGCGGAGCCAGATCCAGAACCGCGCGAGCGCGATGCTGGTGCTGCAGGCCAAGCTCCTCGAGCGACGCAGGCAGGAGGAGGCGGCCAAGATGGCCGAGATCCGTGGCGACAGCACGACGAGCTGGGGAACTCAGATCCGCAATTACGTGCTGCACCCCTACCAGCTGGTCAAGGATCTGCGTACCGACGTCGAGACCGGGAACACGACAGCTGTTCTGGACGGCGAGATCGACGAGTTCATCGAGGCCGGCATCAGGTGGCGCAGGCGCGCGCCGGCTTAGTAGTGACCGGTGAGCAGCAGCAAGATCAATGCGACGAGCGCAACAACCGCGACGAGCGCCGCGGGCGGCAGGGCGGCGACGCCCTGATGGTGAAGGTGGGCGCGGGCGGCCCGGCAGGTGGGGCAGCGGCCCTCGTCGACGGGTCCGGCGCAGGCGGCGCACACGAGGTGTTCGCATGACATTGCGCTTGCCCGCCTTCCTCTGAACCCGGGTCCAGACGTCGCCTTCACCTTCAGTGTCCCCCGCGGAGGGCAATCTTGCGAGCCATCCGACCATCTCGTTACACAGGGTGTTTCGGCAGAAGCTGCGGCCACCTTGCGCGCCGAATGACCGGTTCGCTGCCCGGCGTCCGGGCGCCTCACGCTTAGACTGGGCCGCGTGATGCTTCCGTGATCAGGTTCGACAACGTGACCAAGGTCTATCCCAAGCAGGGCCGGCCGGCCCTCGACGACGTCTCCCTCGAGATCGACAAGGGTGAGTTCGTCTTCCTGGTCGGGGCCTCCGGGTCGGGGAAGTCGACCTTCCTGCGGCTGGTCCTGAAGGAAGAGAAGCCGAGCCTGGGTCGGGTCCACGTGGCGGGCAAGGACCTCGGGCGGCTGTCGTCGTGGAAGGTCCCGGGCCTGCGGCGCCAGATCGGGACGGTGTTCCAGGATTTCCGCCTGCTGCCGAACAAGACCGTCGAGCAGAACGTCGCGTTCGCCCTCGAGGTCATCGGCCGGCCGCGAAGCCAGATCCAGAAGGTCGTGCCCGAGGTGCTCGACCTCGTCGGCCTGGCCGACAAGGCGCACCGGCTGCCGGGCGAGCTGTCCGGTGGCGAGCAGCAGCGGGTGGCCATCGCGCGTGCNNAGCCGACCGGAAACCTCGACCCCTCGACGAGCGTCGGCATCATGAAGCTGCTCGATCGGATCAACCGGACCGGAACCACCGTGATGATGGCTACCCACGACTCCCAGATCGTCGACTCGATGCGCCGCCGGGTGATCGAACTCGACGGTGGCAAGGTGATCCGCGACCAGTCGCGCGGGGTTTACGGCTACTCCAACTGACCGACCGTTCGCTACTCGCTGGTTAGGACGTCATGCGGCTTCGATTTGTGCTCTCAGAGCTGGCCATCGGCCTGCGCAAGAACGTGTTGATGATGTTCTCGGTTGTGGTCATTACCGCGTTCTCGATGCTCGCCTTCGGTGTGGCGCTGCTCGTGCAGCGGCAGGTCGGCCACATGAAGCACTACTGGTACAACCAGCTCCAGGTGTCGGTCTATCTCTGCACCGCGCACAACAACAATCCGAACTGCCCAACAGCTGTGACCGAGGACCAGACGCGCGACGTCCAGGCCGAACTCGAGAAGTTGCGCCCGACCGTCACGAGTATCGCCTTCGTCGACCAGACGAAGGCATACGAGTTGTTCAAGCAGGAGTTCAAGGACGCTCCTGAACTCGTGAAGAACACGACACCCGACGTGTTGCCCGAGTCGTTCGTCGTCAAGTTGCAGGATCCGAAGAAGTTCCCTGTCGTCGACAGTGCGCTGGCTGGTAAACCGGGGGTCGACTCGGTACAGGACCAACACGTGTTCCTCAACAAGCTGTTCAGCATGCTGAATCAATTGCGAATAGTGGCCATCTTCATAGCCATTATCGCGATCATCGCCGCAGTCATCTTGATCGGCGTGGCGGTGCAGGTCTCAGCTGCGAGCCGACGGCGAGAGACCGGGATCATGCGGCTGGTCGGCGCGTCGAATATGTATATCCAGCTGCCCTTCTTGCTCGAGGGCGTGCTGGCCGGCCTGGTCGGTGCGTTGGTCGGGTTTGCCGGACTTGCGACTGTGAAGTGGGCGGTCATCGACCACAGCTTCCGGTCGGTGTTCAGCGCGGTCGGATCGCTCGTGGAGTGGAACGACGTCTTCTCGACCCTGCCCTGGGTAGCTGGGGTCGCCGTCGTGATCTCGGGCCTGGCCTCCTTCGTCACGCTCCAGCTCTACCTGCACGACTGAGGAAACCGGCTGTCCCTGGCGCGAAGGCACGTAGAATCGGGCGGTGCTCCTCTCCCGGACCTCGACCCGCGTCGCCACGGCGATCGCGGTCGTCGTCGTTGCGTACAGCGCAGGGCTCCTGACGGGCGTGATGGGCTCGTCCGACGCCGACACTGCGGCCGCCAAGAAGGCCGCCACCAAGCCGTCGGCCGTACCGTCGAGCGAACTCCTCGACCAGGCCGCGAACGCGATCCTGCAGAACGCGGCGAAGCCGATCTCGAAGGACGAGCTCAACCGCGCCGCCGTCCAAGGCATGCTGCAAGCCCTCGACGACAAGTGGTCGAGTTACTACAGCCCGAACGACTTCGCGTCGTTCCAAGAAGTGATGGACGGCGAGTACACCGGCGTCGGTCTTTGGGTGCATCGCGACAGCGGCGGGATCGTCACTGTCGTCAGCGTGCAGACAGGTTCGCCGAGTGACGGTTCGTTGCGCACCGGTGACGTCATCACTGCCGTCGGTGGCAAGCCGGTCGCGACCCGCCCGATCGCCGAAGTAGTCGCATCACTTCGCGGCGAGGCCGGCACGACAGTCAACGTCACCTATCGTCGGGCCGGCGTCACCAACACCGTGAGCCTGCGGCGCAAGGCGATGCCGACGGAGGACGTCACCGCGAAGGTGACCGGCTCGGTGATGATCATCAAGGTCAGCGGGTTCACCAAGGGCGTCGGCGCGAAGGTTCGCGACTTCGCCTCGACCGCGCGCACCAGGCACCTGAGCGGGATCGTGCTCGACCTGCGCGGCAACCCGGGCGGCCTCCTCGACGAGGGCGTCAAGACGGCCTCGGTGTTCCTCGACGGGGGCCCAGTCGTCACGTTCGTCCGGCGCGGGTCGACGCCGGTGAAGATGACCGCCGAGGCGGGTGGCGACACCGGGACGCCGCTGGCGGTGCTGGTCGACAGTGGGACGGCGAGCGCGGCCGAGGTAGTGACAGCGGCACTCCAGGACCGCAACCGGGCGGTCGTCGTCGGTTCGCGGACGTTCGGCAAGGGCTCGGTTCAGGAGCCCAAAATGCTGTCCGACGGGTCGGCGATCGAGTTCACGGTCGGTAGCTACCTGACCCCCGCCGGCCGCTCACTCGACGGGGTGGGCATCGGGCCCGATGTCACGGTGCCCGACGGCGCTCCGCCCGCGGCGGCCGAGATCCAGGCGGTCGATGTCTTGAGCGGGTTGCTGGCCGACGCCGGCACCGGGGGTCACGGCTGATGCCGAAGGAGACCGGCCACAAGCTGATCGCCAGCAACAAGAAGGCCCGCCACGACTACCACATCGACTCGGTGTACGAGGCCGGTCTCGTCCTGACCGGAACCGAGGTCAAGTCGCTACGGCTCGGGCGGGCCTCGCTCGTCGACGGCTACGCACTGATCAAGGACGGCGAGGTGTGGCTGCAGGGCGTGCACATCCCTGAGTACACCGAGGGCACCTGGACCAATCACGAACCGCGACGCTCGCGCAAGCTGCTGCTGCACAAGCTCGAGATCTCGCGCCTGATCGGCAAGACACGCGAGACCGGCGTCACGCTCGTGCCGCTGTCGCTCTACTTCAAGGACGGCAAGGCCAAGGTCGAAATCGCCCTGGCACACGGCAAGAAGTCCTACGACAAGCGGCAGGCGCTAGCCGAACGGCAGGCCGGGCGGGAGATCCAACGTGCTCTCGGACGCCGAGCAAAGGGCCGGGAAGACTGACGGTTCTGCGCCGGCTGATCGGCGTCCGGTCGGCATTTGATCGACGGCTGGTCGCGGCGGACCGTAGACTGGCTGTCATAACTGCATAGGGGGTGACTGGCTTCGACTTCGGAGATTGAGACAGGGGAAGCGGGCCGAGGAACGCAGCGATGATCTCGTTAACCATGAGCTGCAAATGATAAACGCGAATTCAAACCGCGCTGACTTCGCTCTCGCTGCCTAAGCAAGAGCAATGAAGTCTGTCAGCCCGGGAGTGCCTCCGACCCGGGATCTGGCATCAGCAGGAGGCTCCACCGCGTGATCCGGCTGCGGGATCACGCGGAAAAAACTACAGCAGCTGAGCCCGTCGCAACGGCACGCCTGTGTGACCGTTGGGGCTGAGAAAGGCATAGCAGGCTGCGCCCGGAGAAGCCCTGGCTTGGTACCGAAGGACCCGGGTTCGATTCCCGGCACCTCCACTGTTGCGTTGCAATAGAGCCTTGACCCGCGTCGACGTCCCCGAGTAGGACGGCGGTGCCGGACGTTGATGGCCACCCGCTCGCGGGTGGCCTTTTCCGTGCGTGCCGGACAGACCCGCTGGTGCTCAGTTCGAGCGTGAGAGTTTGGCGAGCCGCGCGTTGAGCGATCGCCGTTCGGCGTCGGTCTGAGCGAGTTCGAGTGCGCGCTGGTAGGCGTCGCGAGCCTCGGTCGCCCGGCCTGCGCGTCGCAGCAGGTCCGCGCGGGTGGAATGGAAGTAGCGGTAATGGTCGAGGTCGAGGCCGTCCAATATCGCAAGGCCGGCCTCCGGCTCTTCGAGTTCTTCGAGCTGCTGCCGATGTAGCCGGACGGTGGCGCGGTAGACGCGTTTGTCGTCCGCGCGGGACGTCGCCACCGAGTGTGACCTGCGGCGTGCGTGTCAGCCGCGTTCACGTGAACGCGGTCGGGCGGCCGCATGCGGGCTCGCCGCCCGGCGTCGAATCGAATCGCTGCCGGGCGGTGCCCCTCTGACCCAATACCCGCTCGTGTGCTCAGGCGTTGATCACGTGTCGGTCGGCATCCTTGCTGCTGTTGATGACGACGTTGCGAGGCTTGGCCTGCTCGGCCACCGGGATGCGAAGCTTCAGGACGCCGGCGTCGTAGTCGGCGGCGATCTTCGCGGTGTCGAGATTGTCACCGAGCACCAACTGTCGCGAGAAGACACCGCGGGGTCGTTCGGCCGCGATCAGCTCGGCGTCACTCGCCCGTGCGGGGCGTTCAGCTCTGACAGTCACGACGTTTCGCTCGACGTCGATGTCGATCGAGTCGGGGTTCACCCCGGGCAGGTCGAACTCGACGACGAATGTATCCGCGTCGCGCCACGCGTCTATCGGCATCGCCGACGGGCGGGCCATGGTCCCGTTCACGCCGAAGACCTGCTGGGTGAGCCGATCGAGTTCGCGGAATGGGTCGCTGCGCAGCAGCATCGCATCCACCTCCATCATGAGACTCCTGATGCTCCTTCTGGGCCATGAGATCGATGTCCGATCTATGGCAAGCGCCATAGATTTAATATATCAAAGCTGGTATGCTGACGCAAGACGGCTGCGACAGCGAGAGGAGCGGCGATGGGTTTCCAGACGCCCGACGTCGACCTCGGCGTGTACGGAATCTCGGTCGCCGCCGAGCTCGTCGATATGGGCGTTCAGACGCTTCGGCTGTACGAGGCCCGCGGATTGGTCGAACCCGACCGCACCGAGGGCGGTACCCGGCGATACAGCGCGCGCGACTTGGATCGCCTGCGCCGCATCGGCGAACTGCTCGGGGCCGGGCTGAATCTCGCTGGCGTCGCGATGGTGCTCGACCTCGAGGCGACGAACAGCCGGCTGCGAACCGCGAACCGTCAACAGCGGAAACGGCTCAGAGCCGGCCCTACTCAGCCAAGTGCCTCGGTGGGCTGAACAGCCGAACAGCCGAAGAGCCGAAGACAAGACTCAGGGGACGTCGACCCAGCCCAGGGTCCTTTCGACGGCCTTCTTCCAGCCGCGGTACCCGCTGGCCCGAAGTTCCGCCGACCAGCTCGGCTGCCACCGCTTGTCCTGCCGCCAGTGCGCGCGAAGTTCGTCGGTCGACTGCCAGAACCCGACGCCGAGGCCGGCCGCGTATGCGGCCCCGAGAGCGGTCGTCTCTGCGACGACAGGTCTCGAGACCGGGACGCCGAGGATGTCGGCCTGCAGTTGCATGCACAGGTCATTGGCCGTCACGCCACCATCGACCCGAAGCTCAGTCATCTCGACGCCCGTGTCGTCGCGCATGGCCTCGACGACGTCGCGCGTCTGATAACAGATCGCCTCGAGCGTCGCCCGGGCCAGGTGGGCGTTGGTATGAAAACGGGACAGCCCGACGATGGCGCCCCTCGCATCGGAACGCCAATACGGCGCGAACAGGCCGGAGAAGGCGGGCACGAAGTACAGGCCGCCGCTGTCGTCGACCTCGCGGGCGAGCGTCTCGCTCTGGGCGGCGCCAGAGATGAGACCTAGCTGGTCGCGCAACCACTGCACGGCCGACCCGGTCACCGCGATCGAACCTTCGAGGGCGTAGCGGGCCGGCTCCGCTCCGAACTGGTAGCACACCGTCGTGAGCAGTCCGTGCTTCGAACGCGCGATGTTGGTGCCCGTGTTCAGCAGCAAGAAGTTCCCTGTGCCATAGGTGTTCTTCGCGGTCCCGGCATCGAAGCAGGCCTGGCCGACCATGGCCGCTTGCTGGTCGCCGAGAACGCCGGTCAGGGCGACGTCAGCGCCGAGCGGGCCGTCGCGGCGCGTCTGACCGAACGCAGTCGCGTGCGATGACGCCACGATGGTCGGCAGCATCGACCTCGGCACACCGAACAACGCCAGCAACTCGGCGTCCCAGTCGAGGGTTTCGAGGTTCATCAGCATCGTTCGGCTGGCGTTGGTCGGATCGGTCAGGTGCAGACCGCCATCGACGCCGCCGGTGAGGTGCCACAGCAACCAGCTGTCGATCGTGCCGAAGATTGCGTCGCCGCGATCGGCGTCCGCGCGCACGCCGTCGACGTTCTCCAGAATCCACTGCAGCTTGCCACCGGAGAAGTACGTCGCCGGCGGTAGGCCGGCCTTCTGCCGGATGACATCGCCGGCTGCGTCGCGGTCCAACCGCGCGGCGATGCTGTCGGTGCGGGTGTCCTGCCACACGATCGCGTTGTGATACGGCCGGCCGGTGCGCCGATCCCAGACGACCGTGGTCTCCCGCTGGTTGGTGATGCCGATCGCCCCCACGTCGCTCGCGGAAAGGCCCGAATTGGCGAGGGTGCGGGCGGCCACGTCGCGCTGCGTGCGCCAGATATCCAGGAGGTCGTGTTCCACCCACCCGGGCTGGGGGAAAATCTGGCGAAATTCTTGCTGTGAAGTACCGAGAATACGGCCGTCACGCCCGAAAGCGATGGCGCGGGAACTCGTCGTGCCCTGGTCGAGGGCGAGAATGGCCTTCATGGTTAACTACGTGCGTTCCCCGTTGCTTTTGGTTTTTGCGCCGATGATACGTTAAGATTCGCGGGTGACTTCCGGAATCTGGAGGGTTCCGTGGGACTATTGGACGATCTGAAGAAGCAGGCCGACGCGCTCAAGGCGCAAGATACCGACAAGACGGAGAG
>PLCK01000118.1:0-8597 GCA_003134755.1 Actinomycetota bacterium
CATCGATTCGAGCATCTGCGTCGCCACGATGACCGGCTTCGCGTTGCGGCGCGCCAGCGCGATAGCCCGCTTCTGCACGATCGGCACCTGCTCCAGCGGCATTTCGACGCCCAGATCACCACGCGCGATCATGAATCCGTCGAACGCCTTGACGATCGCCTCGAGCTGGTCGACGGCCTGCGGCTTTTCGATCTTCGCGATCACCGGAACCCGGCGACCCTCTTCGTCCATGATCCGCGCGACGGCATCGAAGTCCTCAGCGGACCGCACGAACGACAGGGCCACCATGTCGGCGCCGACGCGCAGCCCCCACCGCAAGTCCGCGACGTCCTTGGTGCTCATCGCCGGAACCGAGAGCGCTGCGCCGGGGACGTTGATGCCCTTGTGGTCGGAGATCACACCGCCCTCGACGACCTTCGTGCGTACCCGCGGGCCGTCGACCGACAGCACCTCAAGACACACCCGGCCGTCGTCGATCAGGATCTGCAACCCCGGCTCGACATCGCCGGGAAGGCCACCGTAGGTCGTCGACACGAGCACCTTGCTGCCCGGCACGTCCTCGGTCGTGATCGTGAACTCGTCGTCTGGCACGAGTTGCACCGGCCCGCTCGCGAGCCGACCGAGCCGGATCTTCGGCCCCTGAAGGTCGACCATGATGCCGACTGCACGGCCGCTGTCGTCGGCCGCCGCGCGTACCTGCCGGTAGACCTCTTCGTGATCGTCGTGCGTGCCATGGCTGAGGTTCAGCCGCGCGACGTCCATGCCCGCTTCGATGAGGTCATGGATTGCGTCGGCCGAATATGTCGCCGGGCCAAGGGTGCAGACAATCTTTGCGCGGCGACTCATGAGATCAGCCTAGAGCCGCTGCTGGAGAGCCCTGCCGAGGGGCGCCGCACCTCTAAACCAACGGCCGCGCGGTCGGTGCTATAGGAGCCGGCAGCCGGTCGACACCGGTGAGGAAACTGTCGACGGCCGCGGCCGCGGCGCGCCCTTCGGCAATCGCCCACACGATCAGCGACTGACCCCGCCCCGCGTCGCCGGCGACGAAGACCCCGGGAACGTTCGTCGCATACGCCCCGTCGCGGGCAATGTTGCCTCGGGTGTCGAGATCGACCTCGAACTGCTCGGCGAGCTTTCGCTCCGGTCCGACGAAGCCCATGGCGAGCAGCACGAGTTCGGCCGGAATCTCCCGCTCGGTACCGGGCATCGCCTCGATGCGGCCATCGACCATGCGCACGTCGACGAGCCGCAGTGCGCGGACGTTCCCTGCTTCGTCACCGACAAATTCTTCAGTGTTGACAGCGAACGTGCGGTCGCCGCCCTCCTCGTGTGCCGTTGACGTGCGCATCATCAGCGGCCAGGTAGGCCAGGGCGTGATCTCCGCTCGGGACTCAGGCGGTTGCGGCAGGATCTCGAGCTGCACGACCGACGCGGCACGTTGGCGATGCGCTGTCCCGAGGCAGTCGGCTCCGGTGTCGCCGCCTCCGATGATGACGACATGCTTCCCGGCTGCGGTAATGGTCGGCTCCGCGAGATCGCCCTGCTGCACCCGATTGGCGATCGGCAGGTACTCCATCGCCTGATGAATGCCGTCGAGGTGGCGCCCGGTGATGGCGAGATCACGAGCGGCGGTCGCCCCGATGGCGAGAACCACCGCGTCGTACCGTGCCCTGAGCTGCCGGGCCGTCATGTCGATGCCGATCTCGACGCCCGGCCGGAAGCGGGTGCCCTCGGCCGCCATCTGCGCGAGCCGCCGATCGAGCACCGCCTTCTCCATCTTGAACTCGGGGATGCCGTAACGCAGCAGTCCCCCGATGCGGTCGGCACGTTCGAAGACGGCGACAGTGTGGCCGGCCCGCGTCAGTTGCTGGGCTGTCGCGAGCCCGGCCGGTCCAGATCCGACGACGGCGATGGTCCTGCCGGTCTGCCGGCCGGGTACCTGCGGCGTGACCCACCCGTCGTCCCACGCCCGGTCGGCGATCTCATGCTCGACCTGCTTGATGGCGACCGCGCCACCGGTCTGCGCAGGGTCTATTGCCAGCACGCACGCCGACTCACAAGGCGCTGGACACAACCGGCCGGTGACCTCGGGAAAGTTGTTGGTGGCATGCAGCCGCTCGGCCGCCTCGCGCCAATCGTGGCGCCAGACCAGATCGTTCCATTCGGGGATGAGATTCCCGAGTGGGCAACCGTTGTGGCAGAACGGAATTCCGCAGTCCATGCAGCGGCCGGCCTGCTGTTCCAAGGAGCCGTGCGGAAAAGGCTCGTAGACCTCTTTCCAATCCAGAATGCGGACGTCGACGGGCCGTGTCTTGGGAGTCTCGCGGGCGGTCGTCAGGAATCCCTTCGGGTCAGCCATGCGAAGCCGCCATGATCTGCTCGTTCACGTCGAGCCCTTCGTGTTCGGCCTTCGCCCGCGCGGCGAGTACCCGCTTGTAGTCGCGCGGCATGATCTTGGTAAACCTGTCGATACTGGCCGACCAGTCGACCAGCAACTCGGCAGCGAAGTGCGAATCCGTTTCGTCGACGTGGCTGCGCACGAGAGCTTCGACGACCTTGAGGTCCTCGGCGTCTAACGCCTCGATCTCGACCATCTCGGTGTTGACCCGCCGCGCGTCGAGGTCGAGCAGGTATGCCACTCCCCCCGACATACCGGCCGCAAAGTTGCGGCCCGTCGTCCCGAGCACGACGACGACGCCCCCTGTCATGTACTCACACCCGTGGTCACCGACGCCTTCGACGACAGCGCTCGCACCGGAGTTGCGTACGCAGAACCGCTCGCCGACCACACCGCGGATGTACGCCTCTCCCGCCGTTGCGCCGTAGAGAAGCACGTTGCCCGCGATCACGTTGCGATGCGCAGGGAACGGGGCAGTCTCGGCCGGTCGCACGATGATGCGCCCACCGGACAGCCCCTTGCCCACGTAGTCGTTCGCGTCACCCACCAGCCGCAACGTCACCCCGCGCGGCACGAACGCGCCGAACGACTGCCCAGCGGAACCGGTGAACGTGATGTCGATGGTGTTGTCGGGCAGACCCACTCCGCGATGACGCTTCGTGACTTCGTGACCGAGCATCGTGCCGACGGTGCGGTTGACGTTACGGATCGGGATCTCGAACCGCACCGGCGTGCCAGCGTTGAGAGCTCCCTCCGCCAGCGCGATCAATGAGTTGTCGAGTGCTTTCTCGAGGCCATGATCTTGACCCGTGATGTTGCGACGCGGCTCGTCCGGTTGCTCTGGCGCATGCAGGATCGGCGAAAGATCGAACCCACGAACCTTCCAGTGCGTGATGGCGTCGGACGTGTCGAGGAACTCGACCTGACCAACCGCCTCTTCGATCGAACGGAATCCCAACGCAGCAAGGTATTCGCGCACTTCAGCGGCAATGAACTCGAAGAAGGTGACCACGAATTCCGGCTTGCCGCGAAATCTCTTGCGCAACTCGGGGTTCTGTGTCGCGACACCGACCGGGCAGGTGTCGAGATGGCAGACCCGCATCATCACGCAACCAGAAACCACAAGCGGCGCGGTGGCGAACCCGAACTCCTCGGCACCGAGCAGCGCCGCGATGATCACGTCACGTCCCGTCTTCAGCTGACCGTCGGTCTGGACGACGATCCGCTCGCGCAACCCGTTCGCGATGAGAGTCTGCTGGGTCTCCGCAAGACCGAGCTCCCACGGACCGCCTGCGTGCTTGAGCGACGTTAACGGCGATGCACCCGTGCCACCGTCGTGCCCCGAGATGAGGACGACGTCAGCGTGGGCTTTCGCGACACCGGCCGCGACTGTGCCGACGCCGACCTCGGCCACCAGTTTCACGTTGATGCGAGCCGACGGGTTGGCGTTCTTCAAGTCGTGGATCAGCTGCTTGAGATCTTCGATCGAGTAGATGTCGTGGTGGGGCGGTGGCGAGATCAGGCCGACGCCGGGCGTCGAGTACCGGGTCTTCGCGATCCACGGGTAGACCTTGTTGCCTGGAAGCTGCCCGCCCTCACCAGGCTTCGCACCCTGAGCCATCTTGATCTGCAGGTCGTCGGCGCCGGTCAGGTATTCGCTCGTCACGCCGAACCGGCCGCTCGCGACCTGCTTGATGGCCGACCTGCGGTCATCGTAGAGGCGGTCGGCGTCCTCGCCGCCTTCGCCGGTGTTCGATTTCCCGCCAAGTGAGTTCATCGCGATCGCGAGAGTCTCATGCGCTTCGCTGCTGATCGAGCCGTAGCTCATCGCACCGGTGGCGAATCGCTTGACGATCGAGCTGACCGGCTCGACCTCGTCGAGAGGCACGGCCGGCCGCACACCGGAACGTAGTTTGAACAGGCCGCGCAGCGTCATCAAGTCGCGGGACTGGTCATCGACGAGCTTGCTGTAGTCCTTGAAGACCTCGTAGCGGCCGGTCCGTGTCGAGTGCTGCAACCGGAAGACGGTCTCGGGGTTGAAGAGATGCGGCTCGCCCTCGCGACGCCATTGGTAGTCGCCACCGACCTGCAGGCGGCGATGCGACTGCTGGACCTCGCCGATCGGGTAGGCATGCGTGTGCCGCGACGCGACCTCGCCGGCGATGACGTCGAGCCCGATCCCGCCGAGCTTCGACGACGTCCCGGTGAAATAACGGTCGACGAGTTCGTGGGACAGCCCGAGTGCTTCGAACACCTGGGCGCCGGTGTACGACGCGACTGTCGAGATGCCCATCTTCGACATCACCTTCAAGACGCCCTTACCGAGCGCCTTCACGAGGTTGTGCACCGCGTCGTCGGGCTCGACGCCGCTGATCGCGCCGTTGCGAGCCATGTCCTCGACGGTTTCCATGGCGAGGTAGGGGTTGACCGCAGCTGCGCCGTAGCCGATGAGCAGCGCGACGTGATGCACCTCACGCACGTCACCCGCCTCGAGAATGAGGCCGACCTTCGTTCGCGTCTTCTCGCGAATCAGGTGGTGATGAACAGCTGCCGTCAGCAACAGCGACGGAATCGGCGCGCGCTCGCGGTCGGAGTCGCGCGCCGAGCGNNGCGCGCTCGCGGTCGGAGTCGCGATCGGACAGCACGATCACCCGCGCGCCCGCCTCGATCGCGACCGATACCTCGTCGCAGATCTCGGTCAGGCGGCGCTCGAGAGCGTCGCCGCCGCCGTCGACGTCGTAGAGACCGCGCACGACGAACGGCTCCAGCCCGGGGAGATCGCCGTCGTCGTTGACGTGCAGGATCTTCGCGAGCTCGTCGTTGTCGATCACGGGGAACGGGACGACGATCTGCCGACAGGANNACGAGCTCCTCGCGGATCGCGTCGAGCGGCGGGTTCGTCACCTGCGCGAACAGCTGACTGAAGTAGTCGAAAAGCAGGCGAGGCCGGGCCGACAATGCGGCTAGGGGGACGTCGTTGCCCATCGACCCGATCGGCTCGGTACCGGCCCTGGCCATTGGTGCGAGCAGGATCCGCAGTTCCTCTTCGGTGTATCCGAACGTCTGCTGGCGTCGTAGCACCGACTCGTGCGAGTAGAGGATGTGCTCGCGGCCGGGCAGGTTAGGAAGCTTCAACAGGCCTGCGTGCAGCCAGTCGTCGTACGGGTGCTCGGCTGCCAACTGCGCCTTGATCTCGGCGTCGTCGACGATGCGACCGGCGGCAGTGTCGACCAGGAACATCCGGCCAGGCTGCAGCCGACCCTTCCGCACGACCGAGGCCGGGTCGATGTCGAGCACACCGACCTCACTGGCCAGCACGACGAGACCGGTGTCCGTGACCCAGTAGCGGGCCGGGCGCAGACCATTACGGTCGAGCACCGCCCCAATCAGGGTGCCGTCGGTGAAGGTCACGGAGGCCGGGCCGTCCCAGGGCTCCATGACACTCGCGTGGAATTCGTAGAACGCCCGCGTCGCGGCGTCCATCTCGGTGTGCTTCTCCCACGCCTCGGGAATCATCATCAGCACCGCGTGGGGAAGCGACCGGCCGCCGAGATGCAGCAGCTCGAGCACTTCGTCGAAGCTCATCGAGTCACTGCCGCCGGGCGTACAAATGGGGAAGATGTCGTGCAGGTCGCCAGGAATCAGTGGGCTGGCGAGCAAGGTCTCGCGGGCCCGCATCCAGTTGCGGTTGCCCTTGATGGTGTTGATCTCGCCGTTGTGCGCGATGTAGCGGTACGGATGCGCGAGCGGCCAGCTCGGGAACGTGTTCGTCGAGAACCGCGAATGCACGAGCGCAAGCGCGGAGGCGAAGCGGTGGTCCGAGAGGTCGGGAAAGAACGGCTCGAGCTGCGGCGCAGTGAGCATGCCCTTGTAGACGATCGTGCGCGGCGACAGCGAGGCGAAATAGATCTCGACCTCGTGTTCGACACGTTTGCGAGCCCGAAACGTCATGCGCTCGAGCGCGAGATCGGTCACGTCAGCGTCGATCGGCGCAACGAAGAGCTGACGGAAGCGCGGCATCATCGCCCGCGCGCTAGGCCCGGCAAGATCGCGGACGACGGGCAGCTCGCGCCAGCCGAGTACGCGTAGGTCTTCTTCGACCACGATGCGCCCGATGGCCGCCACTGCAGCGGCGGCCGCTGCGTCGTCAACCGGGAGAAATGCGATACCGGCCGCGTAGCCCCCAACGGGAGGCAGCTCGAAGTCGACGACCTCGCGGAAGAACGCGTCGGGGATCTGACTCAGCAGCCCCGCGCCGTCACCGGTGTCGATCTCACGACCGGACGCCCCTCGGTGTTCGAGGTTGCGCAAGGCGGTGAGCGCGTTCGCGACGACCCCGTGGCTGCGGCCGCCCGCGAGGTCGGCTACGAAGGCAACGCCACACGCGTCGTGTTCGAACGCAGGATCGTAGAGACCGTGCCCGTCGGCGGTCGGCGCGGTACTGGCGAGGAACCCGGCTGCCTGTGACCGGGCTGGGCGGGACCCGTCGGCGAGGGACATAGTTCTCCCGTCGTCTCCTGCGGACTCTGCGGACGACAGCGCGTCATCGCCGCTGATGGCTACAGGGACGACTTTGGCCCTGGGTACGCCGACAGATTAGCGCATGCGGTCAGGCGACGTGCGCGCCAATAGCGGCCCCGACACCGAACGTGACCGCCGCAGCCACAGCTCCGAGGACCAACTGCCGCAACCCTCCGTACCACCACGACCTCGCGGTGATGCGGGCCACCAACGCACCCGTGCAGAGCAGCGCGAGCCCCGCGACGAGCGCCGCGGGCCACAGTGCTGATGCCCCGAACAGGAACGGCAACAGGGGCAGCGCGGCGCCAACCGAGAACGACGCGAACGACGAGCCAGCCGCCAGGAAGGGCGACGGCAGGTCGTTGGCGGACACCCCGAGTTCTTCGCGGGTATGGATTTCGAGCGCCTGCGCGGGATCGCGGGACAGCTGCCGCGCGACTTCCTGCGCCAGCTCCCGGTCGAGCCCGCGCGACACGTACAGCTCGGCGAGCTCAGCTTGCTCGGCCTCTGCGTTGTGCTCGAGTTCGTGGCGCTCGATCTCGATTTCCGCCCGCGCCAGGTCGCTCTGCGAGGCCACCGATACGAACTCGCCCACCGCCATCGAGAACGCGCCGGCGACGAGTCCGCCAAGCCCGCCCAGGATCACGAGATGGCGGGAGGCGTGCGCACCGGAGAACCCGGAGATCAGGGAGAAGTTCGAGATCAGACCGTCCATTGCCCCGAAGACGGCGGGGCGAAGCCAGCCACCCGTGACGTCACGGTGATCGTGATGGCTCTCGGTGCGACCCTCGGCTTGAGCAGCGCTCACGACTCGCCACTCCCCTTCAGTGCCGGCGGGTCCTTGTCCGTCTCGACGGCTCCAGCTGCCGTCGATTCGCCAGCTTCGTCGGACGGCGGGTGGCCGGCGAGACCGGCATCGTCGAGGCCGTCGAGGCCGTCCGGTCCGTCCACGCCGGCCGTGGCAGGCGCTGGCACCCGCAGCAACTCGACCTCGCGGCCCGGATGGCGGCGCGCCGACACGACGAACCCGACAACGCCTGCGACGACGATGCCGATGCTCATCCAGTCGTTGAGCCGCAGGCCGAGAATGTGATGGGCGGGGTCGATCCGCAGCGCTTCGACCCAGCCGCGCCCGATCCCGTACACGACGAGGTACAGAGCAAAAACGCGGCCGTGGCCGAGCTTGTAGCGGCGATCGGCCAGGATGAGAATCGCGGCCGTGCCGAGGTCCCACAGCGACTCGTAGAGAAAGGTCGGCTGAAAGGTGCCGTAGGGCAGGTGCTGGTACTTCTCCGGGATCGTGCCGATCTGGTGGGCGGAATCGATGCGCACCGCCCACGGCAGGTGGGTCGGGCGACCGTAGAGCTCCTGGTTGAACCAGTTGCCCCAGCGCCCGAGCCCTTGCGCGATCACCAACCCGGGGGCGAGCGTGTCCGCGACCGGCGGCATCTTCAGGCCACGGCGTCGGCAGGCGATGTAGACCCCCAGGCCGCCGAGTGCAACGGCGCCGGGGATGCCGAGGCCGCCCTTCCAGATCTCGAGCGAACGGACCGGGCTGCCGCCCTTGCCGAAGTAGTCGGACCAGTCGGTCAGGACGTGGTAGAGCCGGCCGCCAACCAGCCCGAACGGGACCGCCCAGATCGAGACGTCGTTGACCACGCCGGCCGCGCCGCCGCGC
>PLCK01000118.1:8623-8895 GCA_003134755.1 Actinomycetota bacterium
GAATGTAGTCGTGCAGGGCGGCAGGTGTCATGTCGGTTCCGACGTTATCTGCGTCGGACACCCGCTGCCAGTTCGGAGGCCAAGGTCCGCACGCTGACCGCCTCATCCTGCGTACCGCGGGCGTCAAGGACCTGCCGCACGAATGCCGACCCCACGATCACGGCATCGGCATAGGCCGCGACTTCAGCCGCCTGCTCGGCGTTGCTCACTCCGAGACCGACGCCGACAGGCAGCGTCGTCGCCGCTCGCAGCCGCTCGACGAGCACCGGCGC
>PLCK01000031.1 GCA_003134755.1 Actinomycetota bacterium
GAGGCCGGCATCGACGTGATCACCCAGCGCAACGTGGAATCACAGAGTCGTTGACGGCGCCAGGCGCGGGCTGCAGCACGGTCGGACCTGATCCGGTTTAGGGTCGAAGCATGCCAGCCAGCCTGTTCGACGACGCGACCGCGCAGGCGCAGCACGCGATCGCACCGCTCGCCGTCCGGATGCGACCGCGCACGCTTGACGAGGTCGTCGGCCAGAGCCAGCTCAAGGCGCCCGGTACCCCGTTGCGTCGCATGGTCGAGAACCCTGACGCCGGCGGGAGCTCGCTGTTCCTGTGGGGTCCGCCCGGCAGCGGAAAGACCACGCTCGCGCACGTCGTGAGCCTGGCGACGTCCAGGCGGTTCGTGGAGCTTTCGGCGGTCAACGCTGGCGTGAAAGACGTGCGCGAGGTGCTCGAGGAGGCGCGTCGCGACCTCGGGATGTCCGGTCGGCAGACGGTGCTGTTCATCGACGAGGTGCACCGGTTCTCAAAGACGCAGCAGGATGCGTTGCTTCCTGCTGTCGAGAACCGGCTCGTCACGTTGATCGCGGCCACCACGGAGAATCCGTTCTTCTCGGTCATCTCGCCGCTGCTGTCACGGTCACTGCTGCTGACGCTGCAGCCGCTGACCGACGACGACATCCGTGAGGTCGTCGCCCGCGCGCTCACCGACGAGCGCGGTCTCAAAGGCGAGTACAAACTCGAGCCGGACGCCGAGGGTCAGTTGGTGCGCATGGCGGGCGGCGACGCACGGCGGGCGCTGACCTACCTCGAGGCGGCGGCCGAAGGCGCGACCGGCGTTAGGACGATCACGATCGAGGTGCTCGAGACCGCCGTCGATAGAGCGGCGGTGCGCTACGACCGCGACGGCGACCAGCACTACGACGTCGCGAGCGCGTTCATCAAGTCGATCAGGGGCAGCGACGTCGACGCTGGGCTGCACTATCTCGCCCGCATGATCGAGGCGGGCGAAGATCCGCGGTTCATCGCCAGGCGACTGGTGATCCTGGCGAGTGAGGACATCGGGCTTGCCGATCCGACCGCGTTGACGACGGCCGTCGCCGCGCATCAGGCGGTCGCGTTCATAGGCTTCCCCGAAGCGAGCCTCACCCTGGCGCAGGCGGTGATCGCGCTGGCCACTGCTCCGAAGTCGAACGCGGTCAGGACCGCGATCAGCTCGGCGCTGGACGATGTCCGGCGCGGGTTGATCGGATCGGTGCCGAGCTACCTGCGCGACTCCCACTATCCGGGCGCGACCAAACTCCAGCACGGCACCGGCTACGTCTACCCCCATGACGAGCCCGGCGGCATCGTCGCCCAGCGTTACGCCCCTGAGCCGGTCGCCGGCCGTGAGTACTACCACCCGTCACAGCACGGCGCCGAGCGGGCGACGGCCGATCGGTTGGCCCGGATCAGGGCAGCCCTTCGGGGCCAGCCGGCGCCTGGCGACGTCTGAGGAAACCTCGGATCCAGGCGAACCGATATCCTCCGTTCGGTATCGCACCGAGCCTGGCCAGAAGCCTGAACGCCCCGATCCGCCGACGCCTTGGGAGTGAGCAGCACATGTCCGTGGGTGACGTTGCCGGGCTCATCGCGGCCATCGCATTCGTCCTGTTGGTCGGTCTGCTGGCCATCCCGCTGCTGAAGCTCGGCACGGTTCTCGACGAGGCCCGCCGGTTGGTCGGCACGATGACCGACGAGACAATCCCGCTCATCAACGAGGTCACGACGACCGTCGTGCACACCAACCACCAACTCGAGCGGGTCGACGCGATCACCGCCAACGTCGAGCGGGTCACGACGAATGTGTCGGCGCTGACGTCGTTGTTCGCCGCCACACTCGGCAGTCCGGTGGTCAAGGTTGCGGCGTTCACCTACGGGGTCCGCCGCGCGATCGGAGACCGCCGGCACGCCGACGTCCAGAAGCGGGTCAAGACCGAACTGAAGGCCGAACGCAAATCTGGACGCCGCGGTGCGGGCGATAAGGCCGCCGCGAAGGGTCCGTCGGTATGAAGCGTCTGTTTTACCTTGCGGTCGGCGCGGGTGCCGGCATTGTCGCGGTCCGCAAGGCGACCCGTGCGGCGCAGAAGTTGACGCCGTCCGGCCTGGCTGGGTCGGCCGGCGGTGCGGTCTCCGGCATGACGGGCGCAGTGCGCACGTTCCTCGACGACGTGCGGTTCAACATGGCCGTCCGCGAGATCGAGCTGACCGACGCCTTGACGGGGGAGTCGGGCCAGTCGGGCGAGTCGGCGTCGGGGTTGCCGGGCGAGCGGAACGGCAGGTCGGCGTCCTAGATGGACTCTGCGGAGATTCGGCGCCGCTGGCTCGACTTCTTCGAGAAGCGCGACCATGTCGTGGTGCCGTCGGCACCTTTGGTGGCCGACGATCCTGAGTTGCTGTTCGTGGTGGCCGGGATGCAGCCGTTCAAGCCCTACTTCAGGGGCGACCTGACCGCGCCGTGGCCGCGGGCCACCAGCGTGCAGAAGGTTGTGCGCACGCCAGACATCGACGAGGTCGGGAAGACCACCAGGCACGCCACGTTCTTCCAGATGTGCGGCAACTTCTCGTTCGGCGACTACTTCAAGGAACGTGCTATTCCGCTGGCGTGGGAGCTGCTGACGAGTTCGCTCGACGCGGGCGGCTACGGCTTCGATCCCGACCTGCTGTGGGTGACGGTCTACCAGGACGACGACGAGGCGGCCGCCATCTGGCACGACATCGTGGGCGTTCCGACCGCGCGCATTCAAAGGCGCGGCATGGCCGACAACTTCTGGTCGATGGGCGTGCCAGGCCCGTGCGGCCCCTGCAGCGAGATCTACTACGACCGCGGCCCCGCGTTTGGGGTCGAGGGCGGTCCGATCGCCAACGAGGAACGCTACCTTGAGGTCTGGAACCTCGTGTTCATGCAATTCGAACGCGGCGCGGGTGGCACGAAGGAGAGCTTCCCGATCCTCGGCGAGTTGCCGGCCAAGAACATCGACACCGGTATGGGCCTCGAGCGGATGGCCGCGATCCTGCAGGGCGTCGACAACCTCTACGAGATCGACAGCACCCGGCCGATCCTCGACCACGCCGCACAGTTGAGTGGCCAGCGTTACGGCGCCAACCCGCAAAGCGACGTCCGGCTGCGAGTAGTGGCCGACCATTCGCGGGCGGCCACGATGCTGATCAGCGATGGCGTCGTGCCGAGCAACGAAGAGGCCGGTTATGTGCTGCGCCGCATCTTGCGGCGCATCGTGCGCAACATGCGCCTGCTCGGTGCACACGGACCGACCATGCACGAACTCGTCGAGACCACGATCGCGGTGATGGCCCCGCAATATCCCGAACTCGCCCGCGACGCCGCGCGGATCCATGCGGTCGCCGACGGCGAGGAGACGTCGTTCTTCTCGACGCTGCAGTCGGGCACGACGCGATTCGAGACCGCAGCCCGCGAAGCGATCGGCACCGGCGGCCCGGGTTCAGCGACCTTGTCGGGCGAGCAGGCCTTCGCGCTGCACGACACGTACGGCTTCCCTATCGACCTGACCCTCGAGATGGCTGCCGAGCAGGGTTTGTCGGTCGATGAAGCGGGCTTTCGCCGGTTGATGCAGGAGCAGCGGCAGCGGGCCAAGGCCGACTCCCAGCGGAAGAAGACCGGCGCCGTCGACGTCTCGGCGTACCGTTCCGCCCTCGAAGCAGTCGGCCAGCCGGTGCAGTTCACCGGATACGACGAACAGACCAGTGATGCAACGGTTCGCGGCGTGCTCGTCGACGGGGTGGCAACCGTTGCCGCGTCGGCAGGTCAGCGGATCGAACTGGTGCTTGACCGGACGCCGTTCTACGCCGAGGGCGGCGGGCAGCTCGCCGACGCTGGCCTGATCCGGTTGGCGAACGGCGCGGTGGTCGAGGTCGACGACGTGCAGCAACCGGTGCCGGGTCTCATCGTGCATCGGGCCCGAGTGATGTCGGGTGAGGTCGTCGTCGGTGACCAGGCCCACGCCGAGATCGACCTGCAACGCCGACAGGCGATCTCCCGCGCGCACACAGCGACGCACATGGTGCACAAGGCATTTCGCGAGGCGCTGGGGGAGTCGGCAACCCAGGCCGGCTCCGAGAACGCTCCTGGCCGGTTCCGTTTCGACTTCGCCAACCCGGCCGCCGTCCCTGCGTCGGTACTCGGCGAGGTCGAAGAACGGGTGAACGCCGTGCTCGTCGACGATCTCGCGGTCACCGCCGAGGTGATGAGCCAGGAACAGGCGGTGGCGTCGGGCGCGATGGCCCTGTTCGGAGAGAAGTACGGCGACCGGGTCAGGGTGGTGTCCGTCGGCGAGTGGGCCCGCGAGCTCTGCGGAGGCACCCACGCCGGGCGCACCGGCCACCTCGGCGTCGTCAAACTTCTCGGTGAATCGTCGATCGGTGCGGGGACCCGCCGGGTCGAGGCGCTCGTGGGCGCCGACGCCTACCGTTTCCTAGCTCGCGAGGCGATGCTCGTGTCCGCGCTTGCCGACCAACTGAAGGCGCCGCGCGAGGAGTTGCCCGAACGGATCGAGAGTCTCGTCGGCCGGCTGCGCGATGCGGAGAAGGAACTCGAGAAGCTGCGGGGCGAGCAAGTGCTCGCGATGGCCGGTGGCCTCGCTGCGGGTGCCATCGACGTGGGAGGCCTCGCGGTCGTGGCTCAGCGCGTCGCCGACGGCACCGAAGCGGCCGACCTGCGCAAGCTGGTGATCGATGTACGCGACCGGCTCGGCGCGCGCGGCCCGGCTGTCGTCGTCGCCGTCAGTGTCGTCGCGGATCGGCCGCTGATCGCGGTCGCGGTGGATGACGCCGCCCGTGGCAGGGGAATGAAGGCCGGCGCGCTGGTGGGCGTGGCTGCGATTGCGCTCGGCGGCGGCGGCGGCGGACGCGACGACGTCGCGCAGGGTGGCGGCACCAAGACCGACGCCGTCGACGACGCACTCGCAGCGGTGCTGGCCACGATCAGTCAACGCGTGTCGGGCGCGTGAGCGGTCCTGCGATGGACGACGTCGCGGTACCGGGACCGACGGCCACGCCCGGGCCGGCGATCCGACCAGGTGCTCGGCCGGGTGTTCGGCTGGGCATCGACGTCGGCAGCGTGCGGGTCGGCGTCGCGGTTAGCGACCCAGCCGGGCTGCTGGCGACGCCCGTCGAGACCGTCCGCAGGTCCGGTCAGCGCCGCGCCGACCTCGAGCGGATAGCGGTGCTCGTGCGAGAGGTCGCTGCGGTCGAGGTCGTCGTCGGCTTGCCGCTTTCGATGTCGGGTGCCCGCGGCCGCGCCGCCGAGACGGCGCTCGAGTACTCCCGTGAACTGGCGGCCCTGATTGCGCCGGTGCCCGTTCGGGCCTTCGACGAGCGGTTGTCGACAGTCAGCGCCCATGCCCACCTACACGGCGCGGGGGTCCGATCGCGAGCGCGTCGCGACCTGGTCGACCAGGCGGCGGCTGTCATCATCCTGCAGAGCGCTCTCGACGCCGAGCAGGCGTCCGGGCGCGCACCGGGAGAGGTGGTGATGGCGCCGTGATGGACCCGTTCGACCTCGGCCTGCACCATGGACCGGCGAAGCCGCCGATCTACCGGCGACTGCTCCAGGTCCCGCTCGCCGTCAGCGCTTCGCTGCTGCTCGTTGTCGGCATCGTCGCCGGCAGCCTGTCGCTCGCCGGGAAGGTGTTCCATCCCAAGCCTTCGAACGACTACACCGGCGAGGGTTTCGGCAGCGTGAAGATTGACGTGCACCCGGGTCAGTCGCTCTCGGGCATCGGCCAGACCCTGGTGGCCGCGGGTGTCGTGAAGAGCGTCGCGGCGTTCAGCGACGCGGCGAGCCAGGACCCGCTGGCTCGATCGATCCAGCCGGGTACCTACCAGCTGCGCGAGCAGATGTCGGCGCTGAGCGCGCTCGATCTCATGGAATCGCCGAACTCACTCGTCGGCGGCCGGATCACGATTCCCGAAGGTCTGCGGCTGAGCCGGGCTGAGCAGTTGATCTCGGCCGGGCAGAGCACGATCAAGGTCGCCGACATCGAGGCGGCGATCGGACGGGGCAATGTCGGCCTGCCCGCCTATGCGAACGGCAAGGCCGAAGGGTTCCTCTATCCCGCGACCTACAACGTCGATTCGAGCATGACGGCGAACGCGCTGCTGATCCAGATGACCGCGCGGTTCCGGCAGGTCGCGGCCGCGATCAATCTCGAGCAGGGCGCTGCCAAGCTGCGCCTGACGCCCTACCAGGTCGTGACGATCGCGAGCCTCATCGAGGCAGAGGTCAAGCGACCTCAGGACTTCCCGCTCGTCGCCGAGGTCATCATCAACCGGCTCCGCATCGGCAAGCGGTTGGAACTCGACTCCACGGTCAACTACGCGCTCGGCACCACCAAGCCGTTCCTCAGCCAGAGCGACCTCCAGGTCCAGTCGGCATACAACACCTACGTGCATCCAGGCCTGCCGCCGACGCCGATCGACTCACCTGGCCAAGCCGCGCTCACGGCTGCGCTGAATCCGGCCCAAGGCAACTTCCTGTACTTCGTGACGATCGACCAGACCACCGGTGAGACCAGCTTCACCGCGTCGCAGAAGGAAGCGAACGCACTGCGGGCGCAGGCGCAGAAGAACGCAACGGCCGCGCCGTCCAGTTCGGCCTCCGCGTCGGCGTCGCCGTGACCAGCACCACGGCGTCCCCGCGAAGAGCTGCCGTCCTCGGATCGCCGATCGCGCACTCGCTGTCTCCTGTCCTGCACCTGGCCGCCTACCGGGTTCTCGGGCTGGCCTGGAGCTATGAGGCCATCGATTGCGACGAGCAGCAGCTGCCCGACCTGATCGAGAGTCTCGACGAGACGTACGTCGGGCTCTCGCTCACGATGCCGCTGAAACGGGCGGTGATCCCGCTGCTCGACGAGGTCAGCGACCTGGCCCGTGCTGTCGGGGCAGCGAACACCGTGCTGTTCGGCGGGGTCGGGCCATTCGCGCACCGGCGCGGCGAGAACACCGACGTCCCTGGCCTGGTCGCCGCGGTCAGACCGCTTCGCCCGGACGGCGTGGGCAGCGGCGTCGTCCTCGGTGCGGGCGCGACCGCCGCCGCTGCGGTAGCCGCGCTGCGTGAGCTCGGAGTCACGCGAGCCCAGGTCGTCGTCCGCGATCGGGCCAGGGTGGCTGGCCTCCAGGCCGCGGCCGACCGGCTCGGTGTCGACGTCGACATCGTCGATTGGCCCGCGCTCGGAGCCTTGGCCGACGCGGAGTTGGTGATCTCGACCGTTCCCGCGGGCGCGACCGATGCCCTCACCGAGGCCGAATCGCCGTCGATCGGGGCCGGCCAGCTGCTGTTCGACGTCTTGTATGACCCCTGGCCGACGCGGTTCGCAGCCGCCGCGCTGGCGGCCGGCGCCCAGGTCATCGGTGGGCTCGAACTGCTCGTCCAGCAGGCGGCGCTGCAGGTCGAACTCATGACCGGGCGGCCGGCGCCGGTCGAGGCCATGCGGACCGCCGGACAGGCGGCAATTCTGTCCAGGTAGCCGACTGCTTGACGTTCAAGCAAACGGCCTAGAGCGCCGATGGGGTAGCGGAAGACCCGTGGAATCCCGGGTCGACAGGTCCCGAGAGAAGGTGCTCCATGTCCTCCGTGCAGCCGCCGCCTGAGTCCGCGAGTCGTGCCGGCCGACTGGATCGGATCCTGCGCGACCTGCTGAACCAGACTCCTGGTGTCGAGGCCGCAGCCGTCGTCTCCTTCGACGGTTTGCCGATGGCCTCGGCGCTTCCCACCGGCATGGATGAGGACAGGGTCGCGGCGATGAGTGCCGCGCTGCTGTCACTCGCCGAGCGGGCCGCCCAGGGCCTCGGTCGCGGCGACCTGTCGCAGGTCTACATCGAAGGCGAGCACGGCACCGTCTTTCTCGTCTCGGCACAGGACGAGGGCGTGCTGGTCGCGGTGACGTCGGCGGGCGCCAAAGTCGGAATGATGCTGTACGAGGTGAAGCTGGCCGCCAACCGGGTCGGCGAGGTCCTGCACGGGCCCGCGCCACTGCCGGCGCCGCTCCCGACCTACGTCACCCGCGGCTACCTCGACGCTCAGGACCGCGCCCTTGCCCCCGCCTACGCCGAGCCGGTGTACGCAGAGCCAGTTGAGCCTGCCTACCTCGAACCCGCTTACGCCGAGCCGGTCCAGGCTGTCTACGCCGAGCCCGCCTACTACGCCGAGGCGCCCGCGCCGCAGGCCTATGCCGAACCGGCGCAGGCGGCATACGCAGAGCCGGTCGTGGCGCCTCTTCCAGTCGAGCCCGCACCCTGGTCGTCGTATGCGCCCACTGGAAGCGTCCTTCCCGGCGAACAGGGTTCGTGGTCCTGATCGATCGGCTGCACCGAACGAACGCCTGCGTCCGATAGCTGAGCCGCAACGGCCACCACGGCAGCACCAGAACCGAGTGATCCACACGCAACCGGAGGGGTACACCAGTGAAACTTGAAGGCTCACTTGATGCCTTCAGCCTCCCGGACATCTTCCAGTTGTTGAGTTTCACGAAGAAGTCGGGAGGGCTGCACCTCCGTCGCGCGGCCACCCACGGCTGCGTGTACTTCCGCGACGGTTCGGTCACTGGTGCTATTTCGGACGACGGTCGGCAGGCGCTCGCCCGCAGGCTCGTCGGTACAGCGGCAGTAGGCGACGGCGAACTGAGCGCGGCTGTCGGCCGGGCGGCCACCGAGGGGATTGGCGTCGGCCGGGCATTGCTCGACGCCGGTGCCGTCGATCTCGACCTCCTGCGCGGTCTGGTGGCCGAACAGGCCGTCGACGCCGTCTTCGACTTCTTGCGATGGACCGACGGTGACTTCTCGTTCACGGTCGATGAGCCGGGCCCGGACGACGTCGGCGTCGCTTGGGGCGTCGAGCCGATCGTGAACGACGCCCGTAGCCGTCTCGAGTTGTGGGACCGCGCCTGTCGCGTGATCCCCTCGCCCGAGACCGTACTCGCACTTCCTGTCGCCGTTCGCGACGACCCGCAGGTCTCGCGCGGCGAGTGGGCGCTCCTCGCCCTTGTCGATGGACGCCGCAACGTTGCCGATCTGGTCGCGCTAGCCGGCCGTGGCGACTACGCCGTTGTCTCGCAACTGGCCGCACTCGTCGAGCGCGGACTGCTCGCTGTCCGCACCCCTGACTCCGAGGAAGGTGCGCTGGCACTGGCCCGTCGGCACGCGATCCTCTCCAGGCTCGAGACCAATCCGACCGAGGTGTCTGCCGAGCCCCGCCGTGACGAGGCGCAAGGAAGGCAGGCCGACTTCGCGCCTTCGCTCTCGGCGTCCCCCGTTGATGCCGGTGCTCAGCCGGGTCGCGGCGAAGGCCCTGCAGACGAGTCGATGTTCTCTGGGGTGTCGCTGGGTGAGGTGTCGTCGAACTCGACGGTCGCCTCCGTGCTCGCCGCCGCAGCCGGTGGCGACTCGTCGCCGTTTGCGAGGACGCAAGCTCCCGTACCGCGGCAGCCCGACGGCGGGGAAGCCCACGCCCCGGAGCGGTCGGTCGGCCGGGGCGACGACGGCATGTCGCCGCGGCTCGTCGCGGACACCCGCGCGCCAGTGACGCCCGCCCGTCCCGAGCCATTCATGCCCAGGCGTCGTCCCGACTTCCCCGAGGAGTCGCCGCGCTCGGCGCAGGGTTTGGGTGGCGGATCGTTCGGCTCGGCCGCCGTTGCGACACACCACGCCGACGCCGACCACAAACCCCATATTGAGCGGGATCCCAGTGTGAACAAGAGCCTGTTGCTCCGTCTCATCGCCGGCGTCAGGGGACTCTGACATGACCATCAAACGCGGGCGGCGCGGAGGCAACGCGCAAGCCGTCAAGATCGTCGTCACCGGTCCCTTTGCGGCCGGCAAGACGACCCTTATCCGCACGATCAGCGAGATCACGGTGCTGTCGACGGAGAAGGACATCACCGACCAGACGAAGTCGCGCAAGGCCGAGACGACTGTCGCGATGGACTTCGGCCGCATCACGATCGACCACGACCTCGTTCTCTATCTGTTCGGGACGCCGGGCCAGGACCGCTTCGACTTCATGTGGGAGATCCTCGGCGAAGGCATGCTCGGCTACGTGCTGCTGCTCGACGCCGACCGCCCAGAGTCATTGTCCGAAGCCGTCGGGATTCTGGCTGCCTTCCAGAAGATGGCCAAGGTGCCGTTCGTCGTCGGCCTGAACAGGTCGGACGGCGCCGACCCGGACGCCGAAAGCAGAGTGCGCGACGCCCTCGGCCTTGATGCCTCGGTGCCCGTCGTGCCGTGCGACGCAACCGATCGGCAGTCCGTGAAGAACGTCTTGCTTGCGCTGCTTTACGCCGTCGTCGACTCTCTCGACGTCGCGGCCGCGGAGGCATGATTCGTCGCTTGGCCTGCGACTTTTGCGCTTGCGGAGCAATGCGACGTCCGAGCGTCAAGGGGGCATCGATGCGTGCCGATGGACTGGTCGTGACGAGGCGAATCGATCCCGCGGGTGGTCAGATCCGCGATCGACGAAGGATGGGGACGGTGCCGCAGTGAAGCAGCTCGGCGACATCCTGCTCGAAAATGGCCTTGTCACCGGCACTCAGCTGGCGAACGCCTACGAAGAACACCAGCGCAGCGGCCGAAGCCTCGGGCGGGTGCTCGTCGAGCAAGGCGTGCTGTCCGAGGGACAGCTGGTCGCTGCGTTGGCGACCCAGATCGGTCTGCGCTTCGTCGACCTCGCCGACTTCGCCGTCGACGGCTCTGCCGTGTCGAGAGTGCCGAGCGTCGTCTGCCGCCGCCACACCGAGCTGCCTATCGGTTATGAGGACGGCAAACTCCTCGTCGCGATGGCCGACCCCGCGAACGTGTTCGCGATCGACGACATCCGCTCGCTCACGGGCATGGACGTCAAGCCTGCCGTGGCGACCCGCGCCGATGTGCTCGCCGCGATCAACCGCTACCACCGCGCCGACAGCGAGCTCGACGACCTGACGATGACCCTGACGGACGCCGGCGATATCGCCGACGACCTCAGCAACGTCAGCGAGGTCATCGAGGACGCGCCCGTCGTCAGGTTCGTGAACCTGCTCATCACCCAGGCCATTCAAGACCGCGCGTCCGACATTCACATCGAGCCCACCGAGCGCGACCTCCGCGTCAGGTTCCGTATCGACGGTGTGTTGCACGAGGTGATGCGCTCGCCCAAGAACATTCAGTCCGGCGTGACGAGCCGGCTCAAGATCATGGCCGACATCAACATTGCGGAGCGGCGTATCCCGCAGGACGGGCGGCTCTCCGTCAACACCAACGGGAAGAAGGTCGACCTCCGCGTCGCTACGCTCCCGACGGTGTGGGGCGAGAAGGTCGTCATGCGAATCCTGGACAACTCGACCGCGATGCTGAACCTGTCCGACCTCGGATTCTCGCAATCGAACTACGACCGGTATTCACAGAGTTTCACCAAGCCCTACGGGATGTTGCTCGTCACAGGCCCTACCGGTTCGGGCAAGTCGACGACGCTGTACGCGACCTTGAACATCGTCAACTCGCCCGACAAGAACGTCATCACGGTCGAGGACCCGGTCGAGTACCGCCTGGCAGGCATCAACCAGGTGCAGACCAACGTCAAGGCAGGGCTGACGTTCGCATCGGCGCTGCGGTCGATCCTGCGGTCCGACCCCGACATCGTGCTCATCGGTGAGATTCGTGACCACGAGACGGCGCAGATCGCCATCGAAGCCGCCCTCACCGGCCACCTCGTGCTGTCGACGCTGCACACCAACGACGCGCCGAGCGCCATCAGCCGGCTCATCGAGATGGGCATCGAGCCGTTCCTCGTCGGTTCCGCTCTCGACTGTGTGCTTGCTCAACGGCTCGCCCGCCGCCTGTGCCCGAAGTGCAAAGAGGCGTATGTACCGACACCCGAGGCTTTGATCCAGGCGCGCTATCCCTGGCAGGACGGCGAGCCGTTGCCGACGCTGTATCGACCGGGCGGTTGCTCCGCCTGCTCGAAGACCGGGTACAAGGGCCGGCTCGCGCTGCACGAGGTCATGGCCGTCACGGAGCAGGTCGAGCGGTTGGCCGTCGAACGCGCGTCTGCAGAGGCGATCGGAGTCGTGGCCCGGCAGCAAGGGATGGCGATGCTGCGCGATGACGGGCTGGAGAAGGTCACCGCCGGCGTCACGTCGCTCGAGGAGATCTTCCGCGTCGTGGTTTGATCGGCCACCTGCCACAGATTTGATGCCCGCAGGTACGCCGGACGGCTCAAGCGGACGGCGCTTCAGGCCGATGCCACCTGGAGACTTCGTGCCCACCTGGCACGCCGAAAGGGGCAATCTCGTGGAGACGTTCGGATTCTACGGTGACGCCGACGCCGCTCCCGGTGTCGTCGAACCGCGGTACTTGTCTGACGCCCCGTCGAGCTCGGCGCCGGCTGGGGACGGCCAGGCGCCCACGCCTGATCCGCTCACCGATCCGTTTCTTGATCAGGTCGACGCACTCAGTCAGTACGCGCTGCTGCCTCCTGCAGCTGCGGCCGCTGCCCTTGCGCCCCTCAGCCCAGCCACCCAGGTCCCGGAGCAGTCGGCGTTCGCCACGCCGGTCGAGTCGTGGCCGGCACCCGTACCGATGCCTGCCGCGTTCGTTGCGGACGCGCCGGCTGTACCGCTTCCGGTTGCGTCACTCGGGATCTCGGTCTCTGAGGCAGACGCGAACACCCTGGCCGGCACAATGCGCGACGAGCAGGACCCGCTACCCGGCTTCAACCTCACCGAGATGCTCGGTCACGTCCTGGAGCGGGGCGCATCCGACCTGCACCTCACCGCGGGTGCCCGGCCGACCATTCGGCACAACGGCAGCCTCGAAGCGCTCGAGGACCTGCCGGTTCTGACGCCGCCGGTGATCCAGACGATGCTGTACCAGATCCTCACGCAGAAGCAGCGCGAGCGCTTCGAAGAGGTTCTCGAGCTCGACTTCGCCTACGCCGTTCCCGGCCGCGCCCGATTCCGGGTCAACCTGTACCGCCAGCGGGAGTCGCTCGGTGCCGCGTTCCGGTTGATTCCGTTCGAGATCAAGCCGCTCGAAGCACTCGGCGTCCCGCCGTCGGTCGCGAACTTCGCGATGATGCCGCGTGGATTCGTGCTGGTCACCGGCCCGACCGGGTCTGGAAAGTCGACCACGCTCGCCGGCATCGTCGACCTGGCGAACCGGCAGCGCCGCGACCACATCATGACGGTCGAGGACCCGATCGAGTTCCTGCACCAACACAAGTCGTGCCTGATCAACCAGCGCGAGGTCGGCGACGACACTCACTCGTTCGGCAATGCGCTCAAGCACGTTCTGCGCCAGGACCCCGACATCATTCTCGTCGGCGAAATGCGTGACCTCGAGACGATCTCGGTCGCTCTCACGGCCGCAGAGACCGGCCACCTTGTGTTCGCAACCCTGCACACCCAGGACGCCGCGCAGACCATCGACCGTGTCATCGACGTGTTCCCGCCGCACCAGCAGCAGCAGGTGCGGGTGCAGCTCGCCGGTTCCCTGCAGGGAGTCGTGAGTCAGACGCTGTGCAAGACGGCCGACGGCCGAGGCCGCGTGGTCGCTACAGAGGTGCTGGTCGCTACCCCGGCGATCCGGAACCTGATCCGTGAAGGCAAGACCCACCAGATCTACTCCGCGTTGCAAGCAGGTGCGCGGCACGGCATGCACACGATGGACCAGCACCTGGCCGAGCTTGTGAAGGCCGGCAAGATCTCGCACGACACGGGCATGGAGAAGTGCCACCACATCGAGGACTTCAACCGGCTTTGCGGCCGGGGATGACGAGGAAGACACAATGGCAACTGCCTACCAGTACTCGGTTCGCGACCGGGCCGGCAAGCTCGTCACCGGCAGCCTGACCGCAGATAGCGAAGCACTCGTCGTCCAGCGGTTGAAGGCGATGGGCTACGCGCCGCTGACCGTGACCGCTACCGGTGGCGGGATGAAGAAGGAAATCAAGATTCCTGGCTTCGGCGGGAAGGTCAAGCTCAAGGAAATCTCGATCATGGCGCGACAGTTCGCCACCATGATCAATGCCGGGTTGTCTCTGTTGCGCGCACTCACGATCCTCACGGAGCAGACCGAGAGCAAGGTGCTCGCAGGCGTGCTCGGAACGGTGCGCAATGAAGTAGAGGCCGGAAATGCCCTCTCGGCAGCTCTGGGGAAGCATCCTCGGATATTCCCGCCGTTGATGGTCAACATGACTAAGGCCGGCGAGGTGGGCGGTTTCCTTGACTCGGTCATGTTGCAGATCGCCGACAACTACGAGGCCGAGGTCAAGCTCAAGAGCAAGATCAAGTCCGCCATGACCTACCCCATCGTTGTGCTCTGCATCGCGATTCTCGCGGTTTTCGGCATGCTGCTCTTCGTGGTGCCGACGTTTACCAAGATGTTCAAGCAACTCGGTGGGAAGTTGCCGCTGCCGACCCAGATCCTCGTGGATATCTCGAACTCGCTGACCTTGCTCCTGCCTGTCGTGATCATCCTTTTCGTCGCCGGTGTCATCACCTGGTCTCGCGTCAAGCTCGCTCCGCAGGTCCGCAATGTCGTCGATCCCCTCAAGCTGAAGATCCCGGTGTTCGGCAACCTCTTCAAAAAGGTCGCGATCGCTCGGTTCAGTCGCAACCTCGGGACGATGATGAAGTCAGGCGTGCCGATCCTGCAGAGCCTCGATATCGTCGCGGACACGACGGGCAACGTGATCCTCGCCCGTGCCGTTCGTGACATTCAGAAGAGCATTCGCGAAGGTGAATCGATCACCTCGCCACTCGCCAATCATGCAATATTCCCGCCAATGGTGGCTCAGATGATGGCTGTCGGCGAAGACACCGGCGCTCTCGACAACATGCTCACGAAGATCGCCGAGTTCTACGACCAGGAGATCGAGGCAACGACCGAGTCGCTGACGGCGCTGCTTGAACCGATCATGATCGCCTTCCTTGGCGGCATTGTCGGTTCGATGATCGTCGCGCTGTACATGCCGATCTTCAAGATCTTCTCGCTCATCTCGTAGCGAGCTTCGGGAACGCAGGCGTGGCGGTTCTATCCCGCCACGCCTTTCCGTTTGGCCTAGAAGCGTTGCTCCGGTCGAGGCCAGATTCGCCCGATCGGACATTAAAGAATGGGCGGTTTGCCGTCGATCACTGAGTTGTCATCGACGCCCGCATCGCACCCAATGCCGGCCCATCTTGGTCTTCGAAAGGACAGCAAAATGCTCGCACGGATTCGCAAGGCGATGCAGGACAAGGAAGAGGGCTTCACCCTCATNNCGCGACGAACGTCGCGACGGCGACGGTCGACAACCCGGCCACGATCACGCTGGCAGCTGCCGGCTTGGCCACAGAGACCATCACCAGCAATAGCGCAGTGCCCGCCGTCATCGGCACCTACACGGTCAACCTGACCGGCGGCAACGTGCTGGGCAACTCGGTTGCCTGGGCCCCTGCTGACGGTTCGTACTGTGTGTCGGAGATCCACGGCACCGTCGCTGCCCCTGCAGGTCAGTGGTACGTCGGTGTGCCGACCGGCGGCGGCGCGCAGGTGCTCGCATCGGGTGCTTGCCCGGCTGCTGGCTTCTAACAGCTGCAACGTCGGGCGGGGNNCCGACTTCGATTCTGATCACTTTCCGGCCTCTTCCGTCCCCCGTCGGCCATCAATCCTTAGTCCCACTCTGGCCGATCAACCTGGTGACCAGCGGGCGCCGACGTCTAGCAATGAACGGAGGTGTGCGACTTGATAGACCTGGTTACGCGAGCACGCCGGGTGCGGCGCTCCGACGGCGGCTTCACGCTCATCGAGTGCATGGTCGCGGTCATGCTGCTCATGATCCTGTCGAGCGCAATCTTCGCCGTTCTGCTCACTGCCTTCAAGACGACGCGCAACGACCGAGCGCGAGTCGGTGCGTCTGATCTCGCTTCCCGCGAACTCGAGATCGTGCGTCAGCTGTTCAACTCTGTGGCGCCGGACGGATCGCGCCCCGGGGTCGCCACGGTTATCGGAACCCCGCACGTCACGAACCCCGACCAGATCCCCGGTGGTATCGCGACGCAACCATTGAACGTGGGGGGCGTGCCCTACACGGTGCAGCGCGACGTCGAACCTCAGGTTGCCGGCCCGGGCGTCAGTGCGTGCGACGGCGGCTCCCTGGTGGCCCACCCGGACTACAACGTGACAGTGACTGTGCGATGGCCGAACATGGGCGGCACGCGTCCAGTGGTCAACTCGACGATTCTGACACCGCCGAAGGGCGTGATCAACGACGCAGCCACCGCATACTTGGCCGTCAAGGTGAAGACGGCGGCCGGCACCCCGAGTGTGAGCCTCCCGGTGACAGTGTCGAACGGCGTCACTACACAGAACGCTTCGACTGACTCGGCCGGTTGCGCCGTCGTCGGGGTGACGACTGCGGGCACCTACACCGTGCAGCTCAATGGAACCGGCATGGTCGACTACTACGGGACGAGTAACCCTGCGCCGTCGGTCGTGGCGACATTGGGGCAGCTCACCGTTGTCACCCCGGCCCTCAACTACGACGCCGCCGCCGAACTCGATGTCACTTTCACCAGCGACCCTGGATTTGCGATCCCGAGCCCGAGGCCTTACGTGACCCTCGGCAACGTGAACCTGTCAGCCAGCGGCGGTGTGCGCATCTTCGGTCCTGTCGGCGCGGCGACTGTGATAGCCGCAAAGGGACTCTGGCCGTTCACCACCGGCTACGCCGTGTGGCCGGGCAGTTGCGCTGACGCCAATCCGGCGATGGCGCCAACCAACGGCAGCACGAATCCAGCGACCGTGCTCGCTCCAGGCGCCGTGATGCCGACGACCGTCAAGTTGACCGCCGTCGATATTACCGTCGTAAACGGCGCGGGCGCCCCGCAAGTGGGTGTGGCCGTCACCGCCACCAAACCGGTTGGATCGACAACGGGTTGCCAGGCTGATCAAACGTTGACGTTAGGCGTTACAGACGCCACAGGCCATCTCAAGACTTCGTTGCCGAACGGAAAATGGCAGGCCAAGAGCGGCGCATCTTTGGGACCTGCCTTCTCCGTTATCGGGACGCCGACCACGACCCAAGTGAGCGTGCCGTGAGGGCGATGCGGGCTCGTGTTCGTCATGCTGTTGGCGGCAACCGCGAGTCGGGGTTCACTCTCACTGAAATGCTCGTTTCCGCGATCGTGATAGCCCTCATTTCCGCCATGGTGTCCACGGTTATCATCACGACCGTCCGGCAGACTCAGGTCACGGCAACGCGGAATACCCAAGGAAACCAGGCCAGAGTCGCCATGGAGGCGATCTCGAAGGCATTGCGCCTGACCGTTGTCCCGATCGAGGTCAGCGACAACTGCACGTTGTGTACGAATGCGTTCATCCAAGGAACTGGGTCCAGCGTTTCATTTTTCGCCGACATCAACAATCCGGCTCCTGGCAACGTGGGTCCGAGCGAGGTGGTGTTTGCCGTGGACGCGAGTGGCGTGTTGACGGAAACGCTCCAGCCGCCTGATGCGAACTCAGTCGGGTCAGGAAATTTCCAGTGGACGGGCGCAAATGTCCCGACCTGCACGCCCGGTGCGATCGGCTGCCTGAAGAAGGTCTCGTTCCTTGCGAGCGGCGTCAAGACAAGCACGACACCTCTCTTCACCTACTACGCGTACGGCACTACCACTCCGCTGACGACGATCGGACCGGCCGACCTGTCGAGCATCGACTCGATCGACGTTCAAATAACCGTGCAACTGCCAAATCGTCCGGCTGTCGCGCCGACTGTTCTCGTCGAGCGGCTTGCGCTGTCCAACGTCGACGTATACGTCCAAGCACAGAGCTGAGGGAAGCATGATTCCGAAGATTCGCGCGTTGCGGTCCGCGAGGGCTCGCGGCGACGACAGCGGCATGGCGCTGCTCATCGTGATCGTGTCGATGCTCATCCTGACCGTCACGGCCTCGGCGGCATTGGCGTATGCGGTTGGCAGCTTGCCCCTGTCGCGGCACGACCAAGATTCCAATGGAGCTCTCGCCGCTGCACAGTCGGGCATCGACGACTACATCCGCCATCTCAACCAGGACGACTCGTACTGGCAGCAGACGCCGCCCGACTGCTCGAATCAGGCCATCATCGGTCCGCAGCAGCCGGCGGGGTGTTTGTACGCAGCGACTCCGCATTGGGCGTATGTCAATCCCGATGGAGATCCCAAAGGTGCTGCGTTCCATGACGACATCAACGTCAGCGGGTTGGGTGGGAACGGCAGCACGTTGACCGTCACAGCCACAGGTCAGGTGAACAACGTTCGGCGCACGTTGCAGGCCGAGGTCGGTCGGAGTGGCTCGACACAGTTCGTCTATTTCACGGACTTCGAGGTAGCAGACCCTGCGAACCTCGTGGCGTACCCCAACGCCCTCGGACCGGCCGATTGTACGGGCGTGCACTGGTGGGAAGGCCGCAAGAATGCCACCGACTGTGCGGAGATCACGTTTATTGGCGGCGACGTACTCACTGGTCCCGTCCATACCAATGACACGCCGCTGACGACCAACGCGAATGGGCTGCAGCCCGAGTTCAAGGGCTACCAGTACTACCCATTGTCCTTGGAGTCGTCGGATCCGGCATGCAAGAACGGAACGGTAGCAAACGGCTACGCCGGTTGCTACCGCAATCAGACCCCGAAGTTCGACAAGCCGGCAGGCTATGCCGCGCCATTGAATCTCGATGACAACAGCGACCAGATGAAGACCTATCCCGGTTGCGACTACGTGGGCCAGACCCGCATCAAGTTCAACGGCACCACGTCGATGCAGGTATGGAGCCCGGGGACCACGGCGGCCAACTCCGCGACCTATGCCACATGTGGTGGGGCGGCGCTGTCGACGCTAAGCGGAGCATCGGTCACGGTCCCCGATGCCCAAGTCATCTATGTCGGTAACGCCCCGAGCACTCACCAGTGCAAGACGCAGGAGATCAGCAACGACCTGCCGTTGGCTGGCGACGTCAACATGTCGCAACCCGACCAGTATTGCGGCAACGGGAACGTGTACGTCGAGGGCCAGCTCCTGGGCAGGGTAACGATCGCTGCGCAAAACTCGGTCATCATCACGGGGGACCTCACTTACAAGAATCCCACTGGCACGGATCTGCTCGGTCTTGTGGCCGGCAACTACGTGGAGGTCATGCATCCTTGGATCCAGACGTTCAACCTTGGTTCAGGAAGCTGTGTCTCAACCGGGGGAGGCGGACCGTCGAACGGCCAGGTCTGGCAGGGGGAGGACTGGAACCAGGCGTACAACGGCAGCTGGACGCAGACTGCTGGCAAGTGGGTCAATCAGCCTAAGGACGCGAGCGGAAAGCCTGAGCTCTGGAATCCCGGCACCTGGACAGAGCCGGCCGCACTGGGCTACTGGGTGTGGACCGACGGGAGCTGGTTCACGCCCGCGACCGCCCAGAATAGCCCGAACTACGGGTACAACAATGGCGCGTTCGGCGGTCAATGTCCGGCTGGCAAGTATTGGCAAGGACAGCCCTGGTCGAACAATGGCGGTGTAGCGGGACCGGCCAGTTGGCCGAATCGCGCCAGTGGCCTGGACATCCAGATCTACGCGTCGATACAGACACTCCAACACAGCTTCTATGTGCAGAGCTACAACAAGGGCGCACCACAGGGCAAGGTGATCGTCATCGGCTCGTTGGCACAGAAGTATCGGGGAGCCGTCGGCACCGGGAACCCGATTTCTACTGGCTATATCAAGAGCTACAGCTACGATGGCCGGCTGCATTCGCGATCGCCGCCGTACTTCCCGCAATGGGTCGGTGCGGCGTGGAGCACGGTCCGTCTGGGCGAGATCGGCAAGGCGTACTAGACTTCGTGACCGTGAGTTCGCGCGTAGTCGCAGCCGTTGCGCTCGCCGGCGTATTCGGCCTGGTCGTAGGCTCCTTCCTGAACGTGGTCGTTTGGCGGGTGCCGCGAGGCGAGTCGATAGTCACTCCGCCCTCGCGGTGCCCTGGGTGCGGCCATCATGTGCGGCCGCGCGACAACGTTCCGGTATTGAGTTGGCTCGTGCTGCGCGGTCACTGCCGTGACTGTGGCACCGGGATCAGCGCGCGTTACCCCGTCGTCGAATTGCTGACCGGCGGGTTATTCGCGCTCACTGCGTGGCGGATCGGCTTGCATTGGCCATTGCCTGCGTTCCTCTACCTCGTCGCGGTGGGTGTTGCGCTGTCGTTCATCGACCTTGACGTCAAGCGGCTTCCCAACGCGCTCACGCTCCCGTCGTACGTCGTCGGCGCCGTCGCTCTTAGTGCGGCTGCGCTGCTCGACCATCAACCGATCCGCCTCCTGCACGCCGGCGTGGGCATGGCGGCTCTTTACGCCGTGTACTACCTCCTGATGGTGCTCAAGCCTGGCGGGATGGGCTTCGGCGACGTGAAGCTCGCCGGCGTGCTCGGCATGTTCCTGGGGTTTCTCGGGTGGGGCCCACTTGTCGTCGGCGCGTTCCTCGCGTTCTTGTTGGGTGGTCTGGGTGGGGTCGGGCTATTGCTGGTGGGCAAGGCCGGGCGCAAGTCCAGGATTCCTTTTGGACCGTACATGGTCGCTGCCGCCTTTATCGCCGTCACTGCCGGCCACCAGCTGGCTCACGCGTACACGCACGCGATCGGCATGTGACTTCGGCCGACGTACGGCCAGTGCGCGCAATCGAAATAGGCCACCTGGACCCCGCCAATTCGGCCCTTGGGCTCAAGCCGGGTCTATTCCGGTCCGATGCAACTTCTCGACAGAACCGGATTTGCCTATGCGCAGCCGGTAGGCCTGGCGCGAGGAGAAGACATCGTGGCTGGACGATCGGCCGTTGGTCTCGACATCGGGACCTCATGCGTTCGTGCCGCCGAGGTATCACTCGGTAAGGGCACGCCGAGGCTCGAACGGTTCGGGCAAGTAGCCCTCCCGGTCGGAGCCGTCCGGGATGGCGAGGTAATCGATGTGGACATCGTTGCGGGCGCCATCAAGAAGCTCTGGTCCGAGGTCAAGTTCGGCAGCAAGCGGGTCGCGATTGGTGTCGCGAATCAGAAGGTCGTTGTGCGCCAAGTCGATCTGCCGTGGATGGAAACCAATGAGCTGCACAAGGCTCTTGCCTACCAGGTAGCCGACATGATTCCGATGCCGGTCGAGCAAGCGATCTTGGACTTCTTTCCTGTCGATGAATTCTTCAACGACAGCGGCGAGCGCATGCTTCGGGTCCTGCTGGTAGCCGCCGCGCGCGACATGGTCGAATCTGCGCTACGGGCCGCACAGCGCGCAGGCCTGAAGCCGATCTCGGTCGACCTCAGCCCCTTCGCTGTCATTAGGTCGTTGGCAGACCACGACCACCTCGGCATCGACAGTCAAGCCGAGGCTCTCGTCGACATCGGCGCCAAGGTCACCAACATTGCCGTCCACCAAGGTGGCGTGCCACGGTTCGTGCGAATTCTGCTCATGGGAGGCGGCGACCTCACAGAGGCAGTTGCGGAGCGGATGGGTGTCCCACTCGAGCAGGCTGAGACGACAAAGCACCAGCTCGGCATCCCCGCGACTCCAGCGGATCGGGACGTGCATCCTGCATCGCGTGTCATCGAGTCGAGCGCCAATGCGCTTGTGGAGGAGATTCGCGGCTCGCTTGACTACTACTTGGCATCGCCTGGCGCGGTGCCGATCCGTCGGGTGGTGCTTGCCGGCGGTGGCGCCAAGCTCAGCAACTTCGTCGGCAAGCTTTCCGTTGCGACTCGTCTCCAAGTGGAGACTGCTAGCCCGATGGCGAAGATGCGGATCGGCAAGACCGGATTATCGGATGACCAGTTGGCTCACATCGACTCACTCGTGGCCGTGCCCGTGGGTCTCGCCTTAGGAGTCGCATCATGAGTGTTCAAACTGGGTCGCGCCTAGCGGCGGCGCTGCCCTTCGTCAACCTCTTGCCTCCCGAAATCCAGGAGCGCAAGCGAGTGCAACGGGTCCAGCTGGCCGCTGGCATCGTCGTGATCGCCGCGATTGGCGCGGTCGCGTTTCTCTACATGCAGGGCGGCCATGGCGTTACGAGCGCTAAGAAGGATCTGTCGACGGCCGCGGCCGAGAACCAGACCCTAACGACGCGCGTCGCGAAGTTTGCCGACGTGAACACGACACGCGCCGAGCTGAGTGCGCATGAGGCGATGCTGACCCAAGCGATGAGCACCGAGATCAAGTGGTCTGACTATCTGGGCATGTTTGCGACGCTGCCGACCAGCACCTGGCTCGAGTCGCTCACGCTTACCGAAAGCGTGGCGCCCGGCACCCTCACGAGCCCGACACAGGCTCCGCGCGTAGTGGGCTCTGTGACGTTCAAGGGTGTCGCCCAGAAGTACGTGAGTCTCGCGGATTGGCTAGACAGGGTAGCCACCCTCGGCAGCGTCACGGGGCTGGCGAACGCGAGCTTCTCCACTGCGCAAGAGAATTTCATCAACTCCACCAAAGTCGTGGACTTCCAGGCCGCCACGACACTGACCCAGGCCGCACTCTCGGGCCGTTGCGCGACGCCAGGAGCCTGCTGACATGTCGAAGATGACCAACGTCTTGATTCTTGCGGTCGCCGCCGTCATCGCGGTCGTCGCTATTGGGTACTACTTCGTATTGTCGCCGCAGAAGGCGAACGCCGCGAAGGTGCACAAGAACGTCGCCACCGAGCAGGCTGCCAATGATGCGCTGCGACTCCAGTTGGCGCGACTCACCAAGGAAGAAGCTGCGGTACCCATCCAACAGGCCAGAATCGCGGCCATCGATCGGGAGATCCCCGTAACGACGGGTCTTCCCAGCTACGTTCGCTTCTTGACCTCGGCCGCAGCGAAGTCCCACCTCGAACTCGTCTCGATTGCTCCGGCATCACCTGCCGCTGTCACAGCGCTCGCGCCGGTGGTAACTGCGGCGCCCGCCGCCGCCAGTGGGGCGAAAGGAACTGCCGCATCGGCGGCGCCGGTGGCACCTGCCGCCTCGGCTCCTCCGGCTCTGTCGTCAATGATGGTCACAATGAATATTGTCGGCAGCTACTTCGCGGTGCAGGACTTCGTCAGAAGGCTCGAGGCGGGCAGTGGTCCCGACGGGAGCGGTCGTGCGACCGTCGTCTCTTCGGTCACGATGTTGCCCGGCATATTGCCCGTGGCGTCCGGAGCCGGCTCAAGTGCCAACTCAGCTGCGTCGTACAAGACACTGCAGACGCAGATTTCCGCGACGATCTTCATGTCGAATGTCCCGGCAGTCACGGCAGGTAGCGGGCCAGGCACAACCTCTCCGGTTGGCGGCGCGGCCACGGCAGCGCCAGCAGCGCCTTCGACAACGACGAGCAGCTAGGAGAATTGCGATGACTGAGTTTCTCGCCACGTCCGGCGCGCACGGTGCGCCGGAGCCTGGCGGCCTGCACAACAGGCGGGTGCTGATCGTCGCTGCGGTCATAACCGTCATGTTCGTCGCCATTGCCTGCGTCCTGCTGCTCGCAACGGGTGCGGCGAGTCCCGGTGGATCGATCCTTGAGGCAAACGCGGCCGCGGCGTCGCCAACCAGCGCGTCGTCATCTGGAGTCGGCGCGATTCCCAACGCCTACGCGGGGGTTATCGGGCACGACCCGTTCAAGCCGCTGTACACGCCGAAGCCGCCGGCCGCAGTCGGATCGGGCGCAGCTAGTGCGCAGTCGAGTTCTTCGGCTTCAAGCACAAAGTCGCCAACCCCAACCCCGACCGCGATCATCGTGCCCACGCTGACGCCGTCGCCCACCGCCACGGCAACGCCGTCACCCACCGCCACCGCCACAGCGACGGCGACCCCGACGCCCACGGCGACGGTCACGGTCACGCCTTCACCGACGGGTCTGCCGACGACTTCGACGGCGCAGACGCTGACGCTGGTGTCGGTGGACACTGTCGCGAACACGGTCACCGTCAATGTGTTGGCTAACGGGAACACAACTCCTTACACGGTCCACAACGGAGCGGTCTTCGGCACGTACTTCAAGGTGGTATCGATCTTGAGCGACCCCGGCCCGCCGGTGAGCAATGGAGCCGACTTCCAGTACGGCGACGAGTTCATTCAGCTCTCGCAAGGCCAGTCGGCGCAGTTCGGCGGCTAGCCGCAAACCACGTCCGACCCTGTCCGGTATTGACCGGACGGGGTCGACGCACGTTATGGGAGACTCGGCGCCATGCTTAGGTGGCTGACCGCAGGCGAGTCGCACGGCCCCGCACTCGTTGCGATTCTCGAAGGATTGCCGGCCGGCGTCGTCACGTCGACCTCGCAGGTTGCTGATGCGCTCGCGCGTCGGCGGGCCGGCTACGGGCGCGGGGCGCGGATGGCATTCGAGCGCGACGAGGTCGAGTTTCTCGGTGGGGTCCGGCACGGCGTAACCATGGGCGGGCCCATCGCCGTCCGCATTGGCAATAGCGAATGGTCGAAATGGCACCAGGTCATGGCGCCCGACCCTGTCGATGCGGACGAGCTGGCCGATCTGGCGCGTAACGCGCCGCTGACCCGGCCGCGTCCCGGTCACGCCGATCTCGTCGGAATGCAGAAGTACGGCCTGACCGACGTGCGACCGATTCTCGAGCGGGCGAGCGCACGCGAGACGGCCGCGCGGGTGGCGCTCGGCGAGATCGCGTGCAGCTTCCTGCGGCAGACTTTGGACGTCGAGGTGCTGAGCCACGTCATCTCGATCGGCCAGGCGTTCGCACCTGAGGGGCTGGTTCCGAACGCCGCTGACCGCGATTCCATCGACGCCGATCCGGTTCGGGTGCTCGACCCGGCCGCGAGCGCGGCGATGGTCGCGGAGATCGATGCGGCCCGCAAGGACGGCGATACGTTGGGCGGCGTCGTCGAGGTTGTCGTGCATGGGCTGCCGCCTGGACTCGGCAGCCACGTGCATTGGGACCGCCGGCTCGACTCCCGCCTCGCCGGCGCCTTGATGGGGATCCAGGCGATCAAGGGTGTCGAGGTCGGTGACGGATTCGAATCGGCTCGACGTCGTGGGTCGTTCGCACATGACGAGATCGAGCAGGGCGCATCCGGTGTACGCCGGCGAACCAATCGTGCAGGGGGCACAGAAGGCGGCATGTCGACGGGGGAGCCGCTGCGGGTTCGCGCGGCGATGAAGCCGATCTCGACGGTGCCGCGAGCGCTCGACACGATCGACGTCGCTACGGGCGAAGCCGCGAAAGCCATCAATCAGCGCAGCGACGTGTGTGCGGTGCCGGCGGCCGGTGTAGTCGCGGAGGCGATGGTCGCGCTCGTGCTCGCCGACGCCGTCGTGGAGAAATTCGGTGGCGACTCTGTCGACGAGGTCAAGCGAAACGCGCGCGGATACCTTGACACCCTCGTCGTCCGATAAGAGCCTGCCGATGCCCCCACTCGTCGTGCTCGTCGGGCCTCCCGGTGCGGGCAAGAGCACCGTTGGCAGGTTGCTCGCCAGTAGGTTCGGCACCACCTTTCGTGACACCGACATCGACGTCGAGGCAGTCGCAGGCATGAAGGTTTCGGAGGTATTCCTCGAGCACGGCGAGGACTACTTTCGCGACCTCGAACGAGCCGCCGTGAAGACCGCACTGGCAGAGCACGACGGCGTGCTGGCTGTCGGCGGTGGCGCGGTACTTGACCCGCAGACTCGCGAGCAGCTGCGCGACAACCGCGTCGTTTACCTTGAGGTCGATCTCGCCGATGCGACCAAGCGCGTCGGATTCAACAGGGAACGGCCGCTGTTGCTCGGAAATCCACGGGCGCAGCTGCATGCGTTGTTGGAGGCACGGCGTCCCTTCTATGAAGAGGTCGCCACCGCCACGATCGTGAGTTCGGGGAAGACCGTCACCGCGGTCGCCGCCGAAGTTGCGGAGTTGTTGCGATGACAGATCGCATCACGGTCGCAGGAGCCGAGCCGTACGCCGTCGTGGTCGGAGCCGGTGCGCTCGCCGAACTCGAAGCGCTCGTTCCTGATGGCGCAAAGCGCGTGGCGGTCATGTATCAGGCTGCTGTCGCCGACGTCGTCGCTGAGATCGAGAAGGTGCTGGCGGCTCGTTGTGATGTTGTTCCTATCGAGGTGCCGCAGGGCGAGCACGCCAAGGTTGCCGGAGTCGCAGTCTCTGCGTGGGACCTTTTCGGTAGTCGTGGTTTCACGAGAAGCGATCTGGTGATCGCAGTCGGTGGGGGAGCCGTTACCGATGTCGCGGGATTCGTCGCGGCGACCTGGTTGCGCGGCGTCCGGTTCATTGCGGTCCCGACGACGCTCCTTGGCATGGTCGACGCGGCCATCGGCGGCAAGACCGGCATCAACATCGGCGCTGGGAAGAACCTGGTCGGCGCTTTCCACCCTCCGATCGGTGTCATCTGCGATCTGGACACCCTCGAGTCGCTGCCGCGCGCCGACTTTGCCGCGGGTCTCGCCGAGGTCGTGAAGGCCGGCTTCATCGCCGACCCGGTGATCCTCGACCTCATCGAGTCCGATCCGGCTGCGGCGGCGGCTGCGACCGGCCCGCGCACCGCAGAACTCATCACCCGCGCGGTGTCGGTCAAGGCCACGGTGGTGAGCGCCGACCTGCGTGAGACCGCGCCCGTGGGGCCGGGCGGCCTGGGTCGAGAGATTCTGAACTACGGGCACACCCTTGCGCACGCGATCGAGAAGCGCGAGAACTTCCGTTGGCGCCACGGCGACGCGGTTTCGGTCGGCCTGGTGTTCGCGGCGGCGTTGTCGCACGCCGCGGGCCTCCTCGATCGGGAGACGGCGGATAGGCACCGGACTGTGCTCGACTCGATCGGCCTACCGACGTCTTATCCCGCTGCGGCCTGGCCCGAGTTGAGGGCGGCGATGAACCTGGACAAGAAGACCAGGGGCCGCACCCTGCGTTTCGTCGTCCTCGAAGGGCTTGGTCAGGCGAGGATTCTGGTTGATCCCGATGCAGTGGTGCTCGAGACGGCCTACGCGGAGGTAGCCCGATGACGAAGGTGCTCGTCCTCAACGGACCGAACCTGTCGCGGCTCGGTTCGCGCGAGCCGGAGATCTACGGTGCGCACACCTACGACGATCTGGTGGCGATCTGCCGCGATGCCGGTGCCGAGCTCGGTCTCGAGGTCGACGTCCGGCAGACAAATGACGAGGCAACCCTGGTCGGTTGGCTGCATGAGGCCGCGGACACCAAGACCCCTGTCGTGCTCAATCCGGCTGCCTTCACCCACTACTCGTATGCCCTCCGCGATGCCATCGCGATGCGGACGGCTCCACTCGTAGAAGTCCACATCACCAACCCCGCAGCTCGGGAGGAATTCCGGCACACGTCAGTCGTGGCGGGGGTGGCGACGGGCACTATCGCCGGCTTTGGGCTGCAGTCCTACCGGCTGGCTCTCCAGGCGCTAGCGAACGGCGGGTAGACTCTGGGCGCTGGGCAGGTCTGCACCCCCCGGCGTCCGCGCACCTCGTTCGGTGCGCCCTCTGATCGATACGCAAGGAGTTCACGTCCGTGGCGACCACGAACGACCTCAAGAACGGCATGACGCTTCAGCTCGACAACCAGCTCTGGAACGTCGTCGAGTTCCAGCACGTCAAGCCTGGAAAAGGCCCGGCGTTCGTCCGGACCAAGCTGAAGCACGTCCTGACCGGCAAGGTCGTCGACAAGACGTTCAATGCCGGCCTGAAGATCGATGTCGCGACCGTCGACAAGCGGACCATGCAGTACCTCTACAAAGAGGGCACCGACTTCATCTTCATGGACAGTGATACCTACGACCAGCACCACGTGCCGCAGGAGACTGTCGGCGACGCGGCGAACTTCATGCTCGAGAACACCGACGCCACCATCGCCTTGCACGATGGCATCGCGCTCTATGTCGAGTTGCCTGCCTCTGCCGAACTCGTGATCTCCTACACCGAGCCCGGCATGCAGGGCGACCGGTCGACCGGTGGCACCAAACCGGCGACGCTCGAGACCGGCGCCCAGATCCAGGTGCCGCTGTTCATCACCACTGGCGAGAAGGTCAAGGTCGACACGCGCACGGGTGACTACCTCGGCCGGATCAACAGCTGAACTTGTTGTCCACCCCGAAGGCCGGCCGCCGATGAGCGCTCGCACGAAGGCACGCAAGCGCGCTCTCGACGTCCTGTTCGAGTGCGACCTTCGCGGCTCCGATGCGATCGAGACGCTCGCCCGGCATCTCGCGTCCGGCGACCCGACCGTTCCCGAATACACCGTGGTTCTGGTCGAAGGCGTTGTTGCGCACCGGTCGCGGATCGACGAGCTCATCGAGCAATACGCCGTCGGCTGGACGCTCGATCGGATGCCGGCGGTCGACCGCAACCTCCTTCGCATCGGCGCGTTCGAATTGCTGTGGGCCGACGAGACCCCGGACGGCGTGGTGCTGAGCGAGGCTGTCAACCTCGCACGCGACCTGTCGACCGACGACTCCCCGGCCTTCGTCAACGGCGTGCTCGCGAAGTTGCTCGAAGAAAAGCCCTCGCTCGTTGTATAGCCGCGGTTAGCCTCGATCCCATGACGGCGGTCGATACGTTGCGGGCGTTGCTGCCTGACGGGCGCGTACTCACCGACGTCGACGTGGTCGAGTCCTACCGTCGCGACGAGGCTCGGCTGGTCGAGCCGGGGCGCCCGCTTGGCGTCGTCCTCGCGCACGATGTTTCTGATGTGCAGGCGACGATGCGGTGGGCGACCGAGCATCGCGTGCCGGTCGTGCCTCGGGGCGCGGGCAGCGGATTGTCCGGGGGAGCGAGCGCGATCGAGGGCGGCATCGTGCTGTCGCTCGCGAAGATGGCAGCGATTGTCGAGATCAATCCCGACGACCAGCTTGCCGTCGTCGAGCCGGGCGTCATCAACGCGCGACTACAGGACGCAGCGGCCGAGCACGGGTTGATGTACGCGCCCGATCCGGCCAGCTTCGACATCTCGACCATCGGCGGCAATATCGCCACGAATGCCGGCGGGCTGCGATGTGTGAAATACGGCGTGACTCGCGAGTCGGTACTCGGACTCGAGGTCGTCCTCGCCGACGGGCGGTTGCTCAAGACCGGGCACCGCACAGTCAAGGGTGTCGCGGGCTACGACTTGACGGCGTTGTTCGTAGGTTCGGAAGGCACCCTCGGCGTCGTCACGCAGGCGACCGTGAGGCTGCGGCCGCAACCACAGACCGATCCAGTGACGATCGTCGGCGTCTTCGCGACGCTGCCGGCTGCCGGCGACGCGGTCAACGACGTCATGCGCGCCGGACTGCAACCGAGCCTGCTCGAACTCATCGACAACGCGACGATCCGGGCTGTCGACGACTGGAAGCATGTCGGGCTCGACCAGTCGGCCGCGGCGATGCTCATCGCGCAGGTCGACGTCGACCATCCGCGCGAGCCGGCGCTCGCCATCGAGAAGGCATTCGTCGCCGCGGGCGCTACCTACACCGCGGTTTCGAGCGACGCGACAGAGGCGGCCGAGCTGCTCGGCGTCCGGCGAATGACGCATTGGGCGATCGAACGGCTAGGGATGATCCTCACCGAAGACGTCGGAGTTCCGCGGTCAAGGCTGACCGAGATGCTCGCGCGCATCGAGCAGATCGGTCGGGAGTTCGACGTTGTGATCGCGACGGTCGGGCACGCGGGTGACGGCAACTTGCATCCGAGCATCGTGATCGACTCCGACCAGGGCTGGCGTGCGGCCGAAGCGGTGTACACAGCTGCCCTCGAGCTCGGCGGCACGATCACGGGTGAGCACGGGATCGGCACGTTGAAACGCGACTGGCTACCGGCCGAGCTCGGTGCGGTCGGCATGCAGGTACATCACGCGGTCAAGGCGGCGTTCGATCCGCTCGGAATTCTCAACCCCGGCAAAGCGATCTAACGCAGCTCGCTAGAACTACAGCGCGTCGATCGCGCGGCGGGCCTCGGCGTTCAGTACGCCCCACGAGATGAGCTCTTCGGTGAGCAAACTCGGCGACTCGTCGTAGATGACCGCGAGCGAGCGCAGGTCGTCCTGGCGGATCGACAGCACCCGGCCGTTGTAGTCGCCCCGCTGGCTCTGGATCGTCGCCGCGTAGCGGGCCAACGGTCGAGCCTTCTCGGGCGGGACGCCGGCGAGCTGCTCGAGATCGATGACCAAGCGTGGCGGCGGCTCGCTGGCGCCGCTGGGGGTTGCGTCGGGCAGCAGTTCGCCAACCGGGACGCCGTAGAAGTCGGCCAGCTCGGCCAGCCGCTGCACCGTGACCGCGCGATCGCCGCGCTCGTAGGAGCCGACGACTACGGCCTTCCAGCGGCCACGCGACTTCTCTTCGACGCCGTGCAGGGACAACCCCTGTTGGGTTCTGATCGCGCGGAGTCGCGCGCCGAGCGCCTTGGCGTAGTCGTTCACAGGTACCTCACGAAGCGAAGCGGCGGACGTCGGATGCGCGGTGAGCGACGACGGCTTGCGCACGGCGACAGCGCGGAAAGCGCCGCAACCGCCACAAACTGTCATCGCTCCCGGGCGCCGGTCTCACCATTGGCTACTTCGGGGGATGTCCCAGAGGGGACATGGTGACCGAAAACATCCCGAAGTCAACGCCGCGCTCGTTACACACTGTGACGGTAGGCCCGATCGTCACTCTCCGTCAAGCAAATCGCGATTCTCGGCAGCGGATTGCTGCGTCGAGCACCGTCGCCCGGCTGCTACCGTTGGGCTGCTCGACATCCTTTAAGACCCGTCCGGTGAGGCGGGGAAGGAGGTCCCGGCGATGACGGCTGCGCACCCGAACCCGCACCCTAACCCGCTTCCGAACAAGCACTCGAACGTGCAATCGCGCTCGCAGACGCTGCAGCGCGAGGTGCTCGAAGCACCTGACGTCACCCGCGCTCTTACGCGCATCGCGCACGAAATCCTCGAACGCACCCGCGGCGGCGCCGACGTCCTGCTGCTCGGAATTCCCACCCGCGGCGTGGGTCTGGCGCACAGGCTGGCTCATCTCATGGGCGCTGTCGAGAACCGCGAGGTCCTCGTCGGATCCCTCGACATCACGATGTACCGCGACGACCTCCGGTTGCGGCCGGCCCGTGCGCTGGCTCGCACCGAGGTGCCCGGCGGAGGGGTCGACGGAATGCTCGTGGTGCTCGTCGACGACGTGCTGTTCTCCGGGCGCACGGTTCGGGCCGCTCTCGACGCGCTGGGAGAGCTCGGCCGGCCGCGCGCCGTCCAGCTTGCCGTGCTCGTCGACCGCGGTCACCGTGAGTTGCCGATCAAGGCCGACTATGTCGGTAAGAATCTTCCGACCTCGCTGCGCGAGCAGGTCACCGTGCTCATCGAAGAACACGACGGCCGGGACGCCGTCCTGCTCGGTCCAGGCGACGTCGAATCCCCGTCCGAGTCGCCACCGGCCGATCAGGAAGGACCGGAGGGGGCCTGATGACCAGACACCTGCTGTCGGCCGGCGACCTGAGTCGCGACGACGCCCTGCTGATCCTCAACACCGCGACCGAGCTGGCCCGACTTGCCGACCGGCCGATCAAGAAGCTGCCCACCCTGCGCGGGCGCACGGTGGTCAACCTCTTCTTCGAGGACTCGACTCGCACTCGGACGTCGTTCGAGGCGGCCGCCAAACGGCTTTCTGCCGACGTCATCAACTTCTCCGCCAAAGGTTCGAGCGTGTCGAAGGGCGAGAGCCTGAAGGACACCGCGCTGACCCTCGAGGCGATGGGCGCGGACGGTGTCGTAATCAGGCACGAGGCGAGCGGCGCCCCTCACCGGCTCGCGGGCTGGATCAAGGGCAGCGTCGTCAACGCCGGTGACGGTACACACGAGCATCCGACGCAGGCACTGCTCGACGCGTTCACGATGCGCCGCCACCTCGGCAATCTCGACGGTCGCCGGGTCGCGATCGTCGGCGACGTCCTGCATAGCCGGGTGGCCCGCTCGAACGTGCTGCTGCTGCGCACGCTCGGTGCCGACGTCACGGTCGTGGCGCCGCCCACCCTGCTCCCGGTCGGGGTCGACGGCTGGCCGTGCGCGTATTCGTACGATCTCGATGCCGTGCTGCCGAAGTCCGACGTCGTGATGATGCTGCGGGTCCAGCGCGAACGGATGAACGCGTCGTACTTCCCGAACGCCCGTGAGTACAGCCGACGTTACGGCCTCGACGCGGCCCGGATGGCCATGCTTCCCGAGCATGCGATCGTCATGCACCCGGGTCCGATGAACCGTGGCATGGAGATTGCGGCCGAGGTGGCCGACTCGGTTCGGTCGGTCATCGTCGAACAGGTGACCAATGGAGTGAGCGTGCGAATGGCTGTCCTGTACCTGCTGCTCGGTGGGAACGACTCTGCAATCGGACCCCCACTGGGCGAACCAGCAATCGACACGGAGACGCAAGCATGAGCAGTTGGTTGCTGAAGGGTGTGCGCATCGTGGGTGGCGAGCCCACCGACGTCCTGCTCGACGGCGGTGTGGTGAGCGAGATCGGGCCTGGCCTGACACATCGCAGCGCAAAGGTCCTTGACGCCGACGGACTGATCGCGCTGCCCGGCCTCGTCGATCTGCACGCCCACCTGCGCGAGCCGGGTCGCGAGGACGCCGAGACCGTCGAGACAGGCACGATGGCCGCCGCGCTCGGCGGGTTCACCGCCGTCCATGCGATGGCGAACACCGACCCGGTGGCCGACTCGGCCGGGGTCGTCGAACAGGTCTGGTTGGCCGGCCGCGAGGCGGGCCATTGCGACGTTCACCCGGTCGGGGCGGTGAGTGTCGGCCTGCAGGGCCACCAGCTCGCCGAACTCGGCGCGATGGCCGATTCACACGCCCGGGTAAGGGTTTTCTCCGATGACGGGAAGTGCGTCTCCGACGCTCTGTTGATGCGACGAGCGCTCGAATATGTCAAGGCCTTCGACGGCGTGATCGCTCAGCATGCACAGGAGCCGCGGCTTACCGAAGATGCGCAGATGAACGAGGGCGAGCTCTCGGGCGTGCTCGGACTTCGCGGCTGGCCCGCCGTCGCGGAAGAGGCCATCATCGCCCGCGACATCCTGCTCACCGACCACGTCTCGTCGCGGCTGCACATCTGCCACGTCTCGACCGCCGGTGCCGTCGAACTCATCCGCTGGGCGAAGGCGCGCGGCATCAACGTGACCGCCGAGGTCACGCCGCAC
>PLCK01000166.1 GCA_003134755.1 Actinomycetota bacterium
TAGCCGGTGATCGGGCTGCCACCATTGGAGGCCGGTGCGGTCCACGACACGGACGCCTGTGCGTTGCCTGCGATTGCCGACACTCCGGTCGGCGCACCTGGGGCGGTCGCGCTACTGGTGGTGCGGAACACAATCAGGCCGGCGACATACGACCCGGTCGGGGTCAACCCCGACGTGGTGATCGACGGCGCGGTGGTGCCGACGGTCTGGTAGTAGTCCCCGGACTGGTCGTTGGAGCTGGACGGACCGCCGATCAACGTCCACCCGGTCGGGGTGATTTGCGCAGTGGCGTTGGAGGTGTGGAAGAACGCGAACCCGAACTCCCCAGCCGCCGCCGGGGCCGATCCATACGTTTGGGTGTAGCCGCTGTCGTTGTTGCCGTCGAACTGCCACGCCGGTGTCCCATCCACCGCGACCGACGAACCCAGCCCGGACACCTCGGTGACGAAGAACTGCGAATAGTTATTCGAAGCGGCCGGCTGGGTGAACGTGAACGCCGTCTCCCCACCCGCGGCAATCTTGAACCACACCATTTCCGCGCTATGCCCAGTCGGGCCCGGGGTGGACCCGGCCAAGGTGAACCCGGCCGGTGCGGTCGCCGTCGCGGTGTTGGGGAACACGATGCCGGTCGCGATCAACAGGTCACCGGCGTGCGCCGCCGAACCGAAGCTCACCGTCACCGAACCGGCGTTCGCACCCATAAATGCGGTGCCCTGCTGCACCACCGCATACGCGGCGCCACCGCTAGTCGGCGTGACCGCCGCCGACGGTACCGACGCGGGGCCGGCGCCGACCGTGTTGGTGGCGGTCACGGTGAACGTGTAGCCGGTGCCGTTCGTCAACCCGGTCACCGTCGCGCTGATCGCACCCGCCGTCGACGCGGTCGCCCCACCAGGGGACGCGGTCACCGTGTAACCAGTGATCGCCGACCCACCATTAGACGCCGGCGCCGACCAGGCCACCGACACCTGACCATTACCCGCAGTGCCCGACACCGACGTCGGCACACCCGGCACCGAGCTCGCGGTGGCGTGCGCACGCGCCGAGGCCATAACCACGAGACTGCCAGCGACCAAGCCAAGCACCATCGACGTAATGCCTGCTCGGACACGACCAGCCGGCCGGTGCGATACAACGCTCACTGCTACCCCCACTGTTGACATGAACGCGGTACGAACCGGTTACCTAACTCGAACACGCGGCCGCCCGGGTTGGTGGCCGCGCTCCTATCTGGGCGGCCACACTTTCAAACGTCGAGACCGGCGGCAACGACATGTCTTGTATCGGACACTCGTCGCCGGTGGCACTCTCGCTGCAGCGAGTGAGCCCGGCGTCGATCAGCTATCGCGCCGCTGGCTCCCTCGGCTCAGTGGCGTCGCGCTGTGGTTGCGTCATCAACCGCAGGGCCGCGGCTGGGGGGTGCGTCGGGCGGTGCGCGAGGAGTCCTGCTTGCTGGGCGAACAATGCGAGCTGGAAGCGACTGTGGGCGCCTAACTCCGTTTGCAGTTGGGCGACCGCCCGTCCGACGGTGCGCGCCGACACGCGCATGTCGCGGGCTATCCGCTCGTCGGTGTATCCCTCCGCGAGCAGGTCTAGGACACGTTGCCGTTGTTCATCGGCTGGGCCATCGCTGCGGGTGGGGGTGGCCAGACCTGGTATCGCGAGCGCCCGTTGCCACACGTCGTCGAACAGTCGGCAGGCGAGTTGAACCAGCGTTGAGGCGGTGGTCACGTAGGCGCCGCGGCGGGTGTCATGCGCATCCAGAGCAAAGAACGCGACACGGCGGTCGAGGACGAGCACCCGCAGCGGCACGGACGGCGAGTACCGCGCCGGCGAGCCGACGGCAGCCAATTCCTGAATCACCGCGGCGTCGCGGCGGACCTCGAGCGGGTCCGATATCACGGACAGTTGACGGAGACCGCGACGCGCAAGCCCGCGCTCGAGCAAATCACCCTCACGATCTTCCTGTTCGGGCAACGGCTTCAGCCGCTGTCGGGACGGCTCCAGCGACAACATCTCCGAGCGGCTGGCGGCCGCGACATGCTTGATCCTGGCGAACACTGCCGGGGCCGTGTGAATGACCTCCAGACAATCCTGACCCTCTGCCTGAGCCGCCTGCGCGTGAAGATAGCTGATCAGCGGCTCCTCCATGCCGCGGACTTTACAGCCGAGCCGTGCCCGGCCGCGACCGTATCAATACATCTCCTACCAGCGGCCGCCGATCGTTGGAAGTGACGCCGCGGGCGAGCTGTGCAGGCGACGAGCGCTTGACCTACGCATTCCGGGTGCGCAGCACGGGGTTTCGCACGAGCCCGTCGGTGGGTGCACGTGCGAGCGAAGCTCGGAGCGCATTGTGCGCGATGGCCCGTCCCGGTCCGTAGCCGTCTGCGTGTTGGTTACTCGCACGGTGCTGCTGCCCGGCGTCGATGTGTGCTTGGAGCTGCGGAAACGCAGTCTCGGCGTGGGATTGGCTTATCGGTTGGCTACTTGGTCGCGAAACGACCTGCCTTCGCGAACTCGGACTAGGCCTGTGACCTGCGGAAACGTGAGCCGCCTTGGAGATTCGAACTCCAGACCTACGCATTACGAGTGCGTTGCTCTGCCAACTGAGCTAAGGCGGCGTGCCGGCTGCGACCCGTTGAACCCGGCTCGCTGGGCGACCACAGGAGTCTAATGGGTCGCCCAGGTCGGGTGCCGCGCGGCTTGAACGCCAGGCCTGGACGCCGCTACTTGCAGATCGTCCCGACCGCGGGCGTCTTCAGCGCCACGACGTAGGACTTCACGACGTTGTCGACGCAGGTCGAGCGCAGGAACGCCGTGTGGCCGTCGCCGTCGAAGGTGAGCAGCGACCCACCGAGCTGCTTGGCCAGCGCCTGAGCTCCGACATACGGGGTGGCCGGGTCACGCAACGTGCCGATCACCAGAATGGGCGGCGCGCCGACCGCGCTCACCGGCCCGGGAGCGAGCTCCGGCGCGACCGGCCATTCTGCGCAGGCGACGTTTCCCCAGCCGATGAACTCGCCGAACGTCGGACCGTCCTTGTCGCCCGCGATCGCTTCGCGAGCGTAGTCGGCAATAGTCGGACCGAGTCCAGGGCGGTCGACGCAGTTGATCGCCGAGTTCGACTCGACGAGGTTGTCGTACGTGCCGTTGCTCTGACGCCCGTCGATCTGATCGGAAAGTTCGAGCAGTCTTGACGGGTCGCCCTTGAACGCGGACACCAGCGCCGCGGTGAGATCGCCCCAGCTCGTCGGTGCGTACAGTGCGGCCGCGATGCCGCCGACAGCGAGCGCCTGTGTCAACACCCGCCCGTTCGACGCGCGTATCGGAGTCGCCTTGACGACTGCCAGCCAACGGTCGAGCTGCGGCTCGGCGCCGGCAGTCGACGTCCCGAGTGGGCAGTTGCCATGACTCACGCAGCTCGCGATGTAAGACTGCAGAGCGACCTCGAATCCCTTTGCCTGTGTGTGATCCAGGTCCGCAGCGGACGACGAGGGGTCGAGGGCGCCGTCCAGAACCAACGCACGAACATGGGTCGGAAACAGCTGCGCGTAGATCGCGCCGAGGAACGTGCCGTACGACGCACCGATGTAGCTGAGCTTCGGATCTCCGAGTGCGGCCCGCAACACATCGAGGTCGCGCGCGGTGTCGACCGTGCTGACGTGGGCCAGCAGCACGCCGGACTTTGCTCCGCATCCGGCGGCGAATCCCTTCGCGAGAACGTCTTGTTGAGCAATCTCGCGGGACGACGTGGGGTCGGCCTCGAACGCAACCCATTGGTCAAGCTCCTTGGCGCTCAGGCAACGCACCGGAGCACTTTCGCCAACTCCGCGTGGGTCGAAGCCGACGATGTCGAACTTGCCGCCCAACTGCAGGCCGATGATCGGCGCGGCGGCCCGCGCGTACTGAACGCCGGAACCACCGGGCCCGCCAGGGTTGAGCACGACCGATCCGAGCTTGGACTTCACGCCTGTCTGTTCACGCACCACCGATAGCTCGAGCGCGACGCCCGACGGTTTCGCGTAGTCGAACGGAACCTTGAGCTGCGCGCACTGGTAACCGCCCGAACAGCTCTTCCAGGCAAGCTGCTGCGTGTAGAACGCCTGCAGGCTCGCCTCGTCGATGTGCGGCAGCTGACTCGGAGTCGGCGGCTGTGCGCCGCCAGCGACGGACGTCGGGGAACCAGCGACACCGGAGGAGCTCGGTAGGGGCGGGAGACTCGACGCCAGTGCGGACCTAGCCGTCGACGAGTCCTCAGCCGACGTCGGCGGGTTCGGCGTTGTGGTAGCGCCGGCGGGTGGCTTCGTCGACGTACAGGCCGCAACGCCGAGCGCGACTACCACGGCTACGGCCGGTAACCGCAACCACGTTGACCTCACGCCGACAGTCTGCCCGATGGCGCCGCGAGCGCCGCTACTAGCTGGCGCCGTCCGACTCGTCATTGTCGTCGCCCGAACCTGACCCGGGGCCATACGCGGCCTCGTAGTCGATGCGTGACCCGCACACGCTCGCTTTGGGGCAGGCGCACCGCTTGCCCGACTCGGCGAGCTTCACCACGACGGTCTCGCTCGGCACGTTGTAGCCGACCAGCGTCCCGTCGCCATCGGGCGTGCTGACTGAGCTGCCGAGCTTCGGTAGGTCGACCTTGAAGTCGGTGTACAGCGGATGCTCGTACTTGAGGCAGCACATCAACCGACCGCACGCACCGGAAATCTTCAACGGGTTGGGCGGCAGGTCCTGGTCCTTCGCCATCCGTACGCTGACCGGCTCGAAGTCCTTGAGAAACGTTGAGCAACAGGTGTCGCGACCGCACGGACCGATGCCGCCTTGCACGCGCGCCTCGTCGCGCGCACCGAGTTGGCGCAACTCGATCCGCGCATTCATCGTGCGGGCAAGGTCGCGCACCAGCGCTCGGAAGTCGACCCGCTGCGGTGCGCTGAAGTAGATGACAAAACTGTTGTCGTGGTCGAGGTAGTCGACGCCGACAATCTTCATCGGCAGCTCGTGTTGCCGGACGAGACGCTTCGTCGCAACTCTTGCCTCAGCCTTGCGCGCCCGGTTGCGTTCGTCTCGAGCGAGATGGTCGGACGTCGCGAAGCCGGCGCAGACGGGCAGGCCGCCGACCTCTTCCGATACGTACGTCGGCGCCCAGATGCACTCGGCGACCTCGTCGCCGGCGGTCGTCGGAAACAGCACCTTGTCGCCAACCTTCGGCGCATGCGTGCCGGGGTCGAGGTAGTACAGCCGTCCGTAGCGGGTGAAGCTCACCGCCATCATCATGCTCATTCGGTGACTGTAGCCCGGCGCCTACGACTACGCGTTGGAGACCGGCGTGCCATAAGGATCGGGTGGCGTGCTCGATTGCGGCGGGGCGCTCGGCCCCGGACCGGTCGGCGAATCTCCGCCCGCGCCGGTGGCGAACGCACGCTCGGTGAACTGGGTCGCCGTCGTCGACGAGCGGCTCGACGAGCCCGAGCTGAGCAAGCCGCCGAGCCACCCGGTACGCGGCGCGGGCGTTCCGTCGGTCTTGTCGGCGACCATTGCGCCATCAACGTAAAACACCACGCGGATGACGTTGCCGGACAGGTTCGCGCAGGCCGCCGAAATTGTCGTGGGCCTAGTGCCGAGTGGCTCCGGCAACGAACCGCTGGTCATCAAGGTCGGCCCGGACGTCAGGCTCACCGGCCCCTGCCGTCGCTCGAGGAACCAGCCGCCGGTTTCATTGACGATGAACTCGTAGCCGACTCGATCCGCGCCGCCGCCGGTGTCACAGATCAATCCGAAGCCGCTCGTTCCCGTTGCGTCTGCAGATTCGTGCGCGGTCAGCGACATGATGAGCCCCTGGGTCGGCACCAGGTTCGGCGCAAACGCGAACCAGTGCGACTTGCCAAGCGCTGAGATCGAGTAACCGTCCGGCCCGTAGCCGTACGTCGCGCCGGCATGATCGCCGACGACCCAACCGGAATTCTCGTGGCCGAAATCGTCCGAGAAGACCTGCTCGCCGCTACCCAGGCTCAACGGCGAGGACGGCGTCACCGCGGCCGGGGCGGTCGGCGCTATTGACGAAGGCGCCTGAGGAAGGTGCGGGTACGTCGTGACGCCGGTCGGCGGATTCGCCGACGACTTCGCGGCAGGCGACCCCGAGTGGGCGGCCGCGACGATGCCACCAATCACGGCGACGAGAACGACACAGAGCGCACCGATCATCAGGCGGTGGCCGACGCTCGACCGCTGCGGCGCCGAATACGGCGATCGAAGCGGCTGAAATCCGTAAGGCTGGGGCGGTCCCCACGGCTGTGCGCCGTACGGCGGCTGGGGCGGTCCCCACGGCTGCGCACCGGGCGGCGGCTGAGGCGGTCCCCAAAGCTGCACACCGGGAGCGGGAGGTGCGGCCCAGACGGGTGCCGGAGCGGCGGGCAGCTGAACGGCGGCCGGAACGACTTCGGGACCTTTGCGGTGTCTACCGCTGTCCCCCGTCACACCCGTGTCATCGGCCTGGCCGGGGTCCAAGTTGAGCCACCCCGACTACGCCGCAGGTATGACAGCCGGCGTCCCCAAGATCGACCTTGCGGCGGTCGAGGCGAGCGCGACCGGGTACCTAGCGTCGAGGTCAGACGCAACAACCAGCGCTGAATCTTGGGAGAGCAGACATGATCGAAGCCCGCGGCCTAACGAAGAGGTACGGCGACAAGATCGCCGTCAACGACCTGAGCTTCACGGTCCGACCGGGGATCGTGACCGGCTTCCTCGGTCCGAACGGGGCGGGCAAGTCGACAACCATGCGGATGCTGCTCGGCCTCGACGCGCCGACTGCGGGAACGGCGACGATCGACGGATTGAGCTACGTCGACATCGCAGCTCCGCTGCGCGAGGTCGGTGCGATGCTCGAGGCTCGTGCCATCCATACCGGGCGTTCGGCCCGAAGCCACCTGCTCGCGCTTGCTGCTACCACCGGAATCCCAACTCGCCGGGTCGAAGAGGTCATCGACCTTGTCGGTCTCACCGACGTCGCGCGCAAGCGCGCCGGCGGGTTCTCACTCGGCATGGGCCAGCGGCTCGGAATCGCGTCTGCACTTCTCGGTAATCCAGGCACGCTGATCCTCGACGAGCCGGTCAACGGCCTCGACCCCGAAGGCATCCTCTGGATCCGCAACCTGCTCAAGAGCCTCGCGGCCGAAGGACGAACCATCTTCGTCTCGTCGCATCTCATGAGCGAGATGGCGCTCACGGCGTCCCATCTCATCGTGATCGGGCGCGGCCGCATGATCGCCGACGTCAGCGTGCAGGAGCTCACAGCGATGTCGTCACGTGACCAGGTCCGAGTGCGCACACCCGACTCCGCGCGGCTGCGTGAACTGCTCGCGCGCGACGGCATCGTCGTGACCAGTCACGGCGACGACGTCATCGAAGTCAGCGGTTCGAGCAGCACCGACATCGGCCTGATTGCGGCCCGCGCCGGCATCCCGTTGATCGAGTTGACGCCGCAACAGGCTTCGCTCGAAGAAGCCTTCATGGACATCACCCGCGACGCCGTCGAATTCGGGACGCCGCAACGACCTGACGCCGAGCTGGCGACTGCCGGAAGGAGCACCACGTGAGCACCACGATGCAAGAGGCGCGGACGACGACAACGGCGAACGCGCACCTTCCCCAAGTGACGCAGGCTCGGGTCATCGAGTCGGAATGGATCAAGCTGCGCTCGTTGCGTTCTACGTTCTGGAGCTTCTTCGCGGCGGCCGCCTTCGTCATCGGCCTCGGGCTGTTGTTCAGCCTCGTCCGGGAGCAGAACTGGAATCAGATGCCCCCGCCCGAGAAGCTCCTGTTCGATCCGACGCAGACCAGTCTGCGTGGCACCTATCTTGCGGAGCTCGCGATCGGCGTCCTCGGTGTGCTTGCAGTGACCGGTGAATACAGCACCGGCATGATCCGTGCCACGTTGTCCGCCGTTCCGCGCCGCCTCCCGGTGTTGTGGGGCAAGTTGGTCGTCTTTGGTGCTGCGGTCTTCGCGGTCATGGGCGTCAGCAGCCTCATCACGTTCCTGGCGGGACAGGCGATCATGGGCGGCACACACCACCAGGCCAGCCTGTCGACGCCTGGCGCGTTGCGTGCAGTGACCGGCGCGGCGCTCTTCTTGACGGTGATCTGCATGCTCGGCATCGGTCTGGGTTTCCTGCTCCGCAGCACCGCCGGCGCCATCGCGACGTTGTTCGGCCTGATCCTCGTCCTGCCCATCCTCGTGCAGGCGCTGCCGAGCCCGTGGCCCGAGCACATCACCAAGTTCCTGCCGTTGGCGGCAGGCACTGTCCTGATGAACACCGTCAAGGACCCGACAATGCTCGCGCCCTGGACCGCGTTCGGCGTGTTCTGCCTCTACGCCGTCGCGGCCATCGCGGCCGGTGCCGCGATGCTGAAGCGCCGCGACGCCTGACACCGCAGTGTCTACGCCCACGGCCTCCCTCGGCGGGCCTACCGTAGGCGCTGTGCACAGTGAGCCCGAGCCGATCCAGCTCCGGCCGGCCGCCGTCCCGACAGTCGGGCGGCGGCCGCGCCGCCGTGGACGGTCCGCTGTCGTCTTCGACGTCTGCCTCGCGGTGGCGCTCTTGCTGGCCGGACTGCCCACCGTCTTCCACCAGACCAACCAGGGTGTGGCGCTCGTACTCGACCTAGCTCTGACGCTCCCGCTCATCTGGCGGCGGCGCTGGCCGACCGCGGTATTCGCCGTCATCGCGCTCGCGGCATTCGTGCGGTGGGTCGTGAACGAAAGAATCGGCGCGGACGTCGCATTGCTGGTCGCCTTCTACACAGTGGCGGCACGAGAAGGCCGGCAGAGGACGATCGCAGCGGCGGCTGTGCTCGAGCTCGGTGTCGTGCTCGCGACGGTCCGATGGGTACGCAACGGCTTCGGCAATCAGCTGCTTCTCCTCGTGCTGCTCTCCGGCATGGTGACCGCGGCCGGATTCATAGGCGCGAACATCCGCACGAGACGCGCTTACCTGGCGAGCATCGAGGACCGCAACCTGCGGCTCGAACTCGAACGCGACCAGCAGGCGCAGATCTCCGCCGCCGCCGAGCGGGCCCGGATTGCCCGCGAGATGCACGACATCGTGGCCCACAACCTGTCGGTGATGATCGCGCTGGCCGACGGCGCCGCCCTTACCGCGGACGACGATCCGGCGCGCGCCACGAGCGCCATGCAACAGGTATCAGCCACGGGTCGGCAGGCGCTGACGGAGATGCGCCGGCTCCTCGGCGTCCTGCGTGATGACGGGCCGGCGATTCTCGAACCGCAACCGGGGCTCATTGACCTCGAGACACTGCTGACCCAGGTCAGGCTGGTCGGCCTGCGCGGCGAACTCGTGACAGAGGGGCGGCTGCCAGCGCTGCCGGCCGGCTTGCAGCTCACCATCTACCGGCTTGTCGCTCACCAATACGCTGAAGCATGCGATCGAACCCCAGACCGCGACAGTGCGGCTGCGGTTCTCCGACGAGAACGGACTCGAAGTCGAGGTGACCGACGACGGCGCCGCAGCCAGTCGCGTGACCGACACTCGTGCCGGCCACGGCATCAACGGCATGCGCGAACGCGCCGCGGTCTACGGCGGCACCGTCGAAGCCGGCCCGCGGCCCGGCCGCGGCTGGCAGGTACGCGGCCGGTTCGACCTGCGCGCATCGGGTGTCGCTTCTTGACCATCACCGTGTTGCTGGTCGACGACCAGGAGCTGCTGCGCAGCGGCTTTCGGATGGTCCTCGATGCGCACGATGGCATCGAGGTCGTCGGCGAGGCGAGCAATGGCGACGAAGCCGTGCAGAAGACCGCGGAACTGTCGCCCGACGTCGTGGTGATGGACGTGCGAATGCCCGGAACCGACGGCATCCAGGCGACTCGACTGATCACGGAGCGGCATCCGGCGTCGCGCGTCCTCATCCTGACCACGTTCGATCTCGACGAATACGCATTCGCCGGCCTGCGGGCCGGTGCGAGCGGGTTCCTGCTCAAGGACGTGCCGCCTGCCGAGCTGGTGTCCGCGATCCGGTCGGTGGCAACCGGGGACGCCGTGGTCGCGCCGCGCGTGACGCGTCGGCTGCTCGAGACGTTTGCAGGACACCTACCTGATCCCGATTCGGCGCGAGCGCCGGACAGCAGACTGGCCAAGCTGACCGAGCGCGAACGAGAAGTACTCGGCGAGGTGGCGCTCGGGCTCAGCAACCTCGAGATCGCGTTGCGGCTCAGCTTGTCGGAAGCGACCGTGAAGACGCACGTCGGCCGCATTCTCGCGAAGCTGTCACTGCGCGACCGGGTACAGGCCGTCGTGTTCGCTTACGAGAATCGGCTGGTCCGACCGAGCTAGTTGTTAGCTTGCAGGGATGGAGATCCGCGTCGGCCAGGTGGTGGTCAACTACGTGGAACACGGGGCAGGTCGACCGGTGCTGGTACTCCACGGCGCCGGCGTCGACCACCGCGAGGCGGAGGCTTGCTTCGAGCAGGTTTTCGACGGCGTTGTCGGGCTGCGGCGGATCTATCCTGACCTCCCTGGAATGGGCCGCACGAGCGCTCCCGAAACGCTGCGCAGCGCCGACGACGTCCTCGACACGCTTCTCAAGTTCGCCGACGAGGTCACTGGCGGGACTGCACATCTCCTCATCGGTCACTCGGCGGGTGGGTACTACGCGCAGGCGATGGCCGCGAGGCGCCCGGCGCAGGTCGCTGGTCTGGCGCTCGTCTGTCCGTTGTTGCCAGGACTGCGCGAGGTCCCAAAACACCGCGTCGTCGCCGGATCGGGTGAGATCGGTGACGACGTCTTTCGGAGCTACTTCGTGATCCAAACCCCGGAGATGCTCGATCGGTACGAACGTTACGTCGTCCCGGCCGCCGCGCTCGTCGACCAGGCAGCGCTCGAGCGAATCGGCGAACGGTGGTCGCTCACCCCCGATCACGCGCCGGCTTACGCGGGTCCGACATTGATCGTGGCCGGGCGACTGGACTCGACGGTCGGATATTCCGCCGCTACCGACCTCGTCGACCACTACCCGCACGCCACGCTCGCCGTGGTCGACGACGCCGGACACGCCCTACCCCACGAGCAACCTGAACTCCTGCGCGCCCTCGTGACTGAGTGGCTCGCGCGCGTCGAACGCGCGGTCTGACTCGACGTCGGTCCTCAGCGGCTGCCCTCAGCGACCTCGCGAATCGTGTCGGGGCTCGGGTTCGTTCCGTACAACGAGGTACCTGGCTGGAACAATCGACCGCTCGACAAAGGGCCGGTGTCGACGGCGTCGAAGCCGATCTCATCGATCAGGTGCGCAACGACTTTCTTGGCATCCTGATCGTCGCCGGCAATCGGAATCGCCAGCCGGTCTGGCGTACCAGCTGGTGTGCCTCGCTCGGCGAGGTGGTCAGCGCGCAACCGGTTGAATGCCTTGACCACGCGGGCGTTCTTGAGATGGTCGGCAAGCAGCTCACTTGACGTCGTGGAATCATCGTCGAGCTCGGCGATCTGGCCGTCGCGCTGCGCGTAGTAGTTGTTGGTGTCGATGACGACCTTGCCGGCCAGCGGCACCACTGGCACGTCACGGATGGCCTTTGTCGGAATGCTCACCACCACGACGTCACCGAACTCCGCCGGCTCTTCGAGAGTTGCCGCCTTCGCGTTCTCGCCGAGCGACTTCACGAGGTCGACCAGCGTCTGCGGACCGCGGGAGTTCGACACCGCCACCTGATGACCGGCCTGCACGAACAGCCGGGCGAGCGTGCCGCCGATGTGCCCCGCTCCGATGAGTCCGATTCTCATGGTCTGCTCCCTACGCGATGCCGCATCCGGTCAGGTTGGTCAAACTCGGCCAACTCGGGTCCCGGGTGGGTTTGTTCCCGGGCCGTCGGCGCACAATCACAACAGTGGGACGGCGAGGCTCGGCGTCCACCCGGCCTGTGGAGGCGTGCATGGCTTCGACCGACCTGAATCCGGCTGACCTGGCGTTGCTCGCCGGCACCAAACTCGGCGTCCTGATCACACTGAAGCGCGACGGGCGGCCGCAGTCGTCGAACATTCTGTACGCGTACGACGCGGCTGCTCAGATCGTGCGCATCTCGGTAACTGCAGACCGCGCCAAAACGAAGAACCTGCTGCGCGATCCGCGCGCGAACCTGCACGTGATGTCGACCGATGGTTGGAGCTGGATGGTCGCCGAGGCGACGGCCGACCTGACTCCCGCGGCTGCTGCGCCGGACGACGCGACGGTCGACGAACTCGTTGCGTACTACCGCACGGTTTCGGGAGAGCATTCCGACTGGGACGACTACCGCCGCGCAATGGTGCATGACCGGCGGCTGGTCATCCGGCTACCTCTGGAGCGAACGTACGGATCAGCTCAGCGCTGAAGCCCCGCGCAGTGCGCCCGACCCCGCCCGACCCCCGACTTGTCCGTACGTAGTGGCGGTAGACCGCCGTATTCCACGGACAAGTCGGCGGGGAACAGCCGCAGGGGGAACGGGGCGAACCGTCAGCCGGCGCGCAGCGCGAGAGTCAACGCCTCAACAGTCAGCAACGGATTCGCGTTCGCGTCGAGTGACGTGCGGCAGGCCAGTACGGCCGACAACCTGCGCAGCGTCGACTCGGCCGTTGACGACTGCGCCAGCCGCGTGATCGCGCCCGCCTCGTCGACATTGGCGATCTCGACATCCGCGCCGAACTGGTCAATCAACACATCGCGATAGAACCCGGCGAGATCGGTCAACGCACGATCGAGGGCGTCGCGTTGGGTGCGGGTGGCGCGCGAGCGCTGCCTGACCTCGAGGTCCTTGAGGGCAGCCGCGGCCGCCCGCACGGCGCCCCGGGATGCAGCGCCACCTGCCGAGCCGCGGCCCAGCCCGGTGGCAGTGCCTCCTTCGCCGAAAGCCTCCTTGTATGACGCGGTCTCGGCTTCGTCGAGGGACGACGTCACCTCCGCCGCCTCGCTGCCGACCGCCTTCACCAGCAGATCGGCGGCGGCGAGGCAGCCGCCGACGTCGGTGAGCGAGGCCGGCAACTGGAGAACCTCATGTCGCCGCGCACGTGCCGCCGCGTCGGTGGCCAACCAACGTGCCCGGCCGACGTGCCCCTGCGACGTGCGGGCGGCGAATGCCGCAGCCGCGGGCTCGACACCGTCACGCGACATCAGAACTGACGCAATTGCGTCGGTGGGCGGCGTCCGCAACGACACCACTCGGCACCGCGACCGGATCGTCACGACGAGATCTTCAGCCGACGGCACGCACAACAGCCATACCGTTCGCGGCGACGGTTCTTCGACAGCCTTCAGCAGCACGTTCGCGGCACCCTCGGTGAGCCGGTCGGCGTCCTCGATCAGGATGACCTGCCAATGCCGCCCGGACGGCGCGAGGGCGGCGCGGGCGACAAGCTCACGCGCCTCGCGTACACCGAGAGAAAGTCCTTGCGGGCGCACGACTTCGACGTCGGCGTGCGTGCCGGCCAAGACGGTATGACAACCGGCGCACACGCCGCAGCCGGGCTCGACACCTGAGCTGACTGCTGTGCACTGCAATGCGGCGGCGAACGCGCGCGCGGCCACCGATCGCCCTGACCCGGGCGGGCCCGTGAACAACCACGCATGGGTCATCGCGGCACCCGGTACAGTAGCCGCGACCTGTGACGCCCGCGCAACTGGCGGATCGTCGAGCGCCTCGAATAGTTCGGCGCCCCTCTCGCGCACCCACACCAGCTCAGCCGCCGACTGCGCGACCGCGCGCAGCAACGCCACCACACGTTCCTGCCCGACGAGGTCGTCGAACACGCTCACGCCGGCCTCACCGCCGGGCGACCTTGAGTTGCACGGTCTGTCGCAGGTCAGGAGATATCGCAGGCAACATGTCGGAGATCCGGCGCACAATGAGGTGCTGGATCTCGCCCGCAGGAAGTGCGGCGTCGACGACTAGGTAACGTTCAGGGGCGGCCTCCGCCAATTCGCGAAACGCCGCCCGCACCCGGTCATGGAACTCCGCCGACTCTGCCTCGAGTCGATCGGGAAGCTCGTCGCGCTTCGACGTTCGCTTCAGACCTTCGACCACATGGACGTCGAGCAGCACGGTGATATCGGGCTTGAGGCCCGACGTGGCGAACTGCGATAGGCGCTCGACCTCACCGGTCGCCAGCGCGCGTCCGGCTCCCTGGTAGGCAAGCGACGAATCGACGTAACGGTCGGTGACGACGATCGCGCCGCGCGCCAGGGCGGGCCTGATGACCTCGGCCACATGTTGTGCCCGGTCAGCCGCGTAGAGCAGAGCTTCGGCACGCGGCGAGAGTTCGCCGTTGTCAGGGTCGAGCAGCAGCTGACGCAATTGACGCCCGATCGCCGTCGCGCCGGGCTCGCGGGTCATCACGACCTCGTAGCCACGCTCGCCGAGCCACGACGCGAGCAGCCGGGTCTGGGTCGACTTGCCGGCCCCCTCGCCGCCTTCGAACGCGACGAACAGGCCGGTGGACACCCCGCGGCCGTCGAGCGGATTCCAGCCACGCAAGGCTCCGACGAGGTCGCGCCACAGGGGCACATCGCGGTCGTCCATCTCGCGGTAGGCGACGATGCCCGCGACGAGTGCGAGAAGGCCGGCGCCGAGCAGCGTGAACGCCGACCCGCTGCCGCGCCAGACCACGTGTTGCACGCGCAACGTGTGGAACCCGATGTGCCCGGAGATGAAGGGCCCCGCCGCGACCATGACCAGCAGGTCGATCTTCATCAGCGACTGCAACGTCGCCCACGTGCGGCCGCGCTTCTCGTCTTCGACCTCGAGCCCGAGCAACGTGTAGCCGGTCACCCAAGCAATGCCGGCGCACGCACCCATCGCGAGCACGCCGAAGACGACGAGAACCAGGTTGTGCACGATCGCGGTCGCCGCAAGCAGCAGGCCGGAACCGACGATCGAGGAACCGAACAACCGGCGGCGCGGCATCCCGCGCAGGAACCTTGGGCCGAGGAACATCCCGCCGGCAAGCCCGACGAACACCGACCCGAAGACGGCTCCGTAACCGGGGTTGCCGCCGCCGAGGTCGCCGACGTAGATCTTGGCGAGCCCGACCACCACGCCGGCGGCCGCGAACGCACCGAGCATGCCCACGACGAGCCCGCGCACGACCGCGGTTTCCCCGATGAACTGCCAGCCCTCGACGATCGCCCGCCAGATCGAAAGTTCGCGCGCTGGGACGTCAGTGGGTTCCGCCATCTCGGCGTCCCGCTCGACGGGCGGGGGTTGGCCGCGACGCAGATGCGAGATCTCCCGCAGGCTGAAGATCGTGATCGCCGAGACGAGGAACGTCGCGCCGTCGAAGTAGAGCGCGAGGTCGACCTTGTTCGTCGTCAGGAAAGGGAACGCGCGCGCGAGCACACCCGTGAACAACGTGAGCATCGAGAACACCAGCGCTGCGACCGGCGCCGACCCGTACGTCGTCAGCAGGCTCAGCTGGTTGGCCTGCTCGAGCCGTTGGCGTGGGACCAGATTCGGGACCGTCGCCTCCTTGGCGGGAATCCAGAACAGGCTCATCATCTCGATCAGGAACGTGGCGGCGAACAACCACGTCAAGGTGTGCACGATCGGGATCGAGATGTAGAGCCCGAAGCGGGCGCAGTCGGCCAGCACCATCGTCGTCCGGCGGTCGAACCTGTCGGCGAACGCTCCGGCAAGGGGCCCGAAGAACACCGCCGGTAGCAGCCGGACCAGCACGACAGCCCCAACCGACGAGGTCTCCCGCTGGTAGGTGCCACCGGTGCCGAGGGACGCCGCGAGCGCGGTCTGCGCGAGGAAGCCGAGCCAATCACCGAAACTCGACAACGACAGCGCGAACCAGAGCTTGCGAAAGGCCTTGATCTGGAGGACGCCACGGAAACCGTCGCCTTCGCCTGCGGCACTGTGCGCAGCGTCGACCAGCGGCACCGGGGAAGGCACCGCGCCGGCGACTCGCTCGGAGATGGCTGCTCCCGACTGCCTCGACCGATACCCGTGGACACGTCAGTATCCCCCGCGACCGGAGGTCAACCGCTCTTGGCAGGGGCCTTCTTGGCGGTGCTCTTACGGCCTGCTGGTTTCTTGGCTGCCGACTTCTTGGCCGGCTTGCGCGCCGCGGTCTTCTTCGCCGCGGGCCCACGGGCCCGCTTGTCCGCGAGGAGCTCGGCCGCCCTCTCGAGAGTGATCGCCTCGACGTCGTCCCCCTTGCGCAGGGTCGCGTTGGTCTNNGTCTCGCCGTCGGTCACGTAGGGCCCGAACCGGCCATCGCGGACGACGACGGGCTTCTGCGTTGCCGGATCGACACCCAGTTCGCGCAACGGTCCGGCGGCCGGGCCTGATCGGCGTCCGCGCTGCTTGGGTTGGGCCAGCACCTCGATGGCCTGCTCGAGCGTGATCGTGAGCAGTTGGTCCTCGGACTCGATCGAGCGGGTCTCGGAGC
>PLCK01000272.1:0-4140 GCA_003134755.1 Actinomycetota bacterium
ATGGAGCACCCCTCTCCTCACGACTTCCCCAAGATTTCCTCGCTACCTCGTCCCACTCCTCGCTTTTCGGTCCTACGGAGCTTGTCGGTCCCACGGAGACCGCTTCCGTTCGCGACACTATGCGGCACAAATCGGTCGTGCAAAGGGCAGAAAACGGTAGATTCCCGGCCGATCAGGTGACCGCGTGCTATCGACCAGCTAGCCGCCGGAGTACGCCTCGTCGGCGCCTACTAGCGGCGCCGGATCGTCCGCCAACTCCCGCCAGTGCGCGGGAAGCTCGACCGGTCGCGGTCCGTGCAGGTGCCCACGCGGGAGGTTACGCGCGGCCGCCGGCATTGGCATGTGCGGATCGACAGTGTCGAGAAGCGCATCGAGTTCGGCGACAGTTTCGGCGTCCATCAATGCTCGCCGTACGTATGCGCCNNCCGAGCTGCGACGTGCGCTTGTGTGCGACGAGAAGCTCGACGTGGCGACGCATGACGGCGACGACCTCACCCAATGCCGGCGCCGGGCCGATGGGCACCCCAGCGAATGCCTGCGAGAGCTCGCGGAACAGCCACGGCTTGCCGAGACAACCGCGACCGACGACAACACCAGCGCACCCGGTCTCGCGCATCATGCGCACCGCATCGTCGGCGGACCAGATGTCACCGTTGCCCAAGACAGGCACCGACGTGACCGCTTCACGCAGCCGGGTGATCGCCGACCAATCGGCCGCACCCGAATACAACTGCTCTGCGGTTCTTGCGTGCAGCGCGATTGCGGCGACTCCGACGTCTTCGGCTGCGCGCGCAGCGTCGAGGTAGGTCAACGTCGTGTCATCGACTCCCTTGCGCATCTTCACGGTCACGGGCACGGTGCCCGCCGCCTTCACCGCGGCGGCCACGACGGCACGAAATAGAGCGCGGCGTAGCGGCAGCGCGGCCCCGCCGCCGACCCGGTTGACCTTCTGCGCCGGGCAACCGAAGTTGAGATCGATGTGATCGACACCGATCTCGCCGACGGCATGGCGCACAGCCGCGTACATCACGCCGGGGTCGACGCCGTACAGCTGCAGGCTGCGCACCGGCTCGTCGGTACCAAACCGCACCATCGCATCGGTGTTCGGATTCCGTTCGATGACAGCTCGGGCAGACACCATCTCGCTCACGTAGAGCGCGGCGCCGTAGCTTCGGCACAGCCGACGAAACGGCACGTTTGTCACTCCCGCCATCGGCGCAAGCACGATTGGCGGATCGACCTCGATCGGCCCGATCTTCAGAGCGACCCGTGGCAGCGACACCGGTGCGTTCATCGCCACAGGCTGGTGATCTCGATGTCGAGCTCCGAAAGCAACCGCCGCATCATCGGCAGCGACAGGCCGATCACGTTGCCGTGGTCGCCGTCGATCCCGTCGACGAAAGGAGCGGCGAAACCGTCGAGGGTGAACGCCCCGGCCACGCCTAGCGGCTCGCCGGTAGCGACGTAGGCGTCGATCTCGTCGTCGGTCGGTGTCCCGAATCGCACGACGGTCTGCGCGACGCCTGCTGCCCAGCGACCCGTTGCGACATCGATCACGCAGTGGCCGGTGAGCAGCACGCCCTCCCGACCCCGCATGGCCTGCCAGCGCTGGCGGGCGAGGGCTGGGGTCGAGGGTTTGCCCAGCACCTCGGCGTCCAGGCTCAGCATCGAGTCGCAGCCGACGACCACCGCATCGGATCCGGTCAACTGCTCGGCGACTGCGCTCGCCTTACGAGTGGCCAACAGCTCGACGAGCGGGCCCGGCTCGGCGGGGTCGGCGTCCCGCTCGTCGACACCGCTGACGACGACCTTGGGGTCGAACCCTGCGTCGCGCAGCAGTCGAAGACGCGCCGGCGAGGCCGAGGCGAGCACGAGCTGGCGGGCGGGCATGCCTCCATGGTCGCAGGCGCGCCGGGCGCCGCTCGCCGGGCGCCAACCAGCTCAGTGCAGGCGGACCCGCGGATCGAGCACGGCGTACAGGGCGTCGACCACGATGTTCGCCAGGATCACGGCCCCTGACGCCACGAGGACGATGCCGACGATGACCGGGAGATCCTGGTTGTTGATCGCATGCACCGATTCGTAGCCGAGACCCGGCAGGCCGAAGACGCTCTCGGTCAGGATCGCGCCGCCGAGCGAAGCGGCGACGTCGATGCCGAACTGCGTGACGACCGGCGTCAATGCGCTGCGCAGGCCGTGCGCCACGATGACGCGCTTCTCCGAAAGCCCCTTCGAGCGAGCGGTACGGATGTAGTCCTCGCCGAGAACCTCGAGCATCGACGTCCGGCTCAAGCGCGTGTAGGCGGCCGCCGAGATCAGCGCGAGCGTGAGCCACGGCAACAGCAGGTGATGCATCCACTCCCACGGGTTCGCGGTGATCGAGACGTAGCCGGTCGCAGGGAAGATAGCGAGGTGGTGAACCGTGAGTTGGTAGAAGAGCAGGTAGAGCAGGGTCAGACCAAGCACGAAGACCGGTATGGAGTAGAAGAACAGCGCCGTCGCCGTGAAGGCGCGGTCGGCAAACGTGCGCGGCCTGATGCTCGAGTAGACGCCGCTCGAGACGCCGATCAGTAGCCAGATCACGGCAGCGCCGATCGTGAGCGAGAACGTGATCGGCGCGGCCTGCTTCAACACGGTCGTGACCGGCACCTGGTGGTAGTAGTCGGTGCCGAGGTCGCCGTGCAAGAGCCGCCAGAGGAAGTGCCCGTACTGGGCGAGGATCGGCCGGTCGAGCCCGAGGTTGCGGTAGACCCGCGCGACCACCTCCGGAGTCGCCTGCCGACCGGCCAGCCGTTGCGCGATCGCGTGCGCATCGCCGGCGAAGAACAGCAGGTAGACGGCGACCGTCACCATGAACATGACGACGACGCCGAGGGCAAGCCGTCTGGCAAGGAATCGGATCATCGCCGCCTACTTCGCGAAGAGCCGGTCGCTGCGCGGATCGAACGCGTCGCGCACGCCGTCGCCGAAGATGTTGAACGCCAACGTCGTCACCAGCAGTGCCATGCCGGGGAAGAGCAGGTACCACCACGCCTGCTGGTACAGGCCCTGAGCGTCGGAGATCATCTGACCCCAGTCGGCGGTCGGCGGCGGGACACCGACCCCGAGGTACGACAGCGACGCCTCGCTGACCACGCTGATCGGGAGCAGCAACGTCGAGAACACAATCGCCGGGGCGATGACGTTCGGCAGGATGTCGATGAAGATGATGCGCAGGTCACTGGCGCCGAGCGNNCGAGCGATCGGGCCGCCTCCACGAACTCACGCTCGCGCATCGAGATCACCTGCCCGCGGATGATGCGGGCGACCGAGGCCCACCCGGCACTGGCGATGACGAGCATCACGATCCACATGTTGATGTGGCCGAGAATCGCGACCAACGCGATCGCGAACAGCAGGTACGGGATCGAGAGCACCATGTCGATCACGCGCGCGAGCACGGTGTCGACAAGCCCACCGAAGTAGCCCGTCAGCAGTCCGACGATGACGCCGATCACGATCGTGATTCCGGTGGCCCCGAGCCCGACCGTGAGGGAAATGCGCGCCCCATACGCCGTCCGGACCAAGATGTCGCGACCCTGATCGTCGGTGCCGAACCAGAACGTCGTGCTCGGCGCGTGCGGCTNNCGATCGCGAGGATGACGATGAGCGCGATGACGCAAAGCGAGATCATCGCGCCGCGGTCGCGCCGGAGCCTGTCGAAAGCAAGGGCAAACGGGCTTCGCCCTTCGATCACCCGGACGCCGTGAGCTGCCGGCGACAGCGTTTCGAATGCGGTATCCGCGTCGCGCGCCGAGATCGCGTCTCCCACGCCCTGGGTCATCGTCAACTCCCCGCAATGTCGGTCGGCGCCGCTAAGCCGATGCTCGGTGTGGCACTGACGAGGTGCTCGCCGTCCGCCACCGAGAAGTGACACGCCGCCCGGTGCGTGACCGGATCGTCGAGCCGCGGCGCGAGCACGGGCTCCTCGTCGACGCACCGTGACGANNAGCGCGGATGGAAGCGGCAGCCGACCGGTGGGTCGATGGGAGACGGGACGTCGCCGGCGAGGATCACCCGCTGCCTGGTGTGCGCCGTCGCCGGGTCGGGCATCGGTACGGCCGACAACAGGGCGCGGGCGTAGGGGTGCCGCGAGTGGTT
>PLCK01000272.1:4252-4455 GCA_003134755.1 Actinomycetota bacterium
CGTCGCAGACGATCAGCTTGGGCCGCAGTATCAGCGCTCGCGCTACGCCGATCCGCTGCCGTTGACCGCCGGAGAACTCCGCCGGAAACCGGTTGTAGTGCTCGGGATGCAGGCCGACGAGCTCCATCGTCTCCTGCACGAGCGCCTTGCGCCGCCTGCGGTCGTCACCGTCCGCCATGCCGTGGATGACCAGCGGGTCGGCG
>PLCK01000272.1:4503-18195 GCA_003134755.1 Actinomycetota bacterium
CAGCGTCGACTTGCCACAGCCGGTTTCTCCTACCAGGCCGAGGGTTTCGCCGCGCCTGATCTCGAGGCTCACGTCGTCCACGGCATGTACGACCTCGCGACCGTGTCGGCGCAGCGAGGTCGATTGCAGGGGAAAGTGCTTCACGATGTGCTCGAGGCGCAGCAGCACCTCGGCGTCCGGTACAGCACTCGGTGGCGGAAACTCGAGCGCCTGCGCGCTCACAGCGTGCGTCCGGCGAGCGTGCGGGTGGCCAGTTCGACGCGAGCCGCTTCGCGTGCGGCCCGATCGGTCGGCAGCCAGCAGGCTGAGACGTGCGGCCCGTCACCTGGCACCGCGCGCAGCGGCGGGTCGTCGGTACGGCAGATGTCCATGACGTACGGGCATCGCGGGTGGTACGGGCAACCGGCCGGCAAGTTGATCAGGCTCGGTGGCTGGCCCTTGATGGGGCGCAGTCGTTCACGCTCGTCGCCGCAACTTGGCAGCGACTCGAGCAACCCCTCGGTGTAGGGGTGGTGGTGGGCATAGAACATCGCGCTCTGCCCGCTCTTCTCCATGGTCGCGCCGGCGTACATCACCACGACGTCGTCAGCGAGGTCCGCAATCACCCCGAGATCGTGGGTGATCATGATNNGCCTGCACGGTGACGTCGAGGGCGGTCGTCGGCTCGTCGGCAATGAGCAATTTCGGGTTCAGCGCGATCGCCATCGCGATCATCGCCCGCTGCCGCATCCCACCCGAGAACTGATGCGGGAAGTCGTCAACCCGACGGGCCGGCTGCGGAATGCCGACGAGCGCGAGTAGTTCAATCGCGCGAAGCTTCGCCGCCTTCTTCGAGATGGATCTGTCGTGCGCGCGCAGCATCTCGACGATCTGCCAGCCCACCCGGTAGTACGGGTGCAGGCTCGACAGCGGGTCTTGGAAGATCATCGCGATGCGCGCGCCACGAATTTCCTGCAGCTGCTCGGGCTCGAGCTCGAAGAGGTACAGGTCCTCGAACACGGCTCGGCCGCTGATGATCGCGCCCCGAGTCAGACCCATGATGGTCTGACTCGTCACGCTCTTGCCCGAGCCGGATTCTCCGACGATGCCGAGCGTCTTCCCGGCGTCGAGCGTGAACGACACATCGCGTACCGCCTGCACGATGCCGTCGGGCGTGTGGAACGACACCGTGAGGTTCTCCACCTCGAGCAGCGACATGTGTGCCTCGATCTCAGCTTGCGGTGAGCCACACGTTCGCCGGGTCGATCTGCTGGTACGACGGGATGAACACGGTGTTGTGCACGTGCTTGGCGTGGTACGTCGACTGGTTGTTGGCGGTGATCGGGAAGATGGCGGCGTCGTCCATGACCTGCTTGTCGGCCTCTATCCAAAGCGCCTGGGCCTTCGCCGCGTCAGGTTCGCTCGATGCCTGGTCGATGAGTGTGTCGACCTTCGGGTTGTCGTAGAAGCCGAAGTCGCTGCCGTTCGGCGGGAACGCCGCGCCGCCCTTTCCGTAGAAGAGGGGAAGGAAGAACGCGCGAGCCGCATCGCCGTACCAGTCCGGTCCCCAGCCGGCGAGCGACACGTCCCAGGTGCCCTTCTTGGCGACGTCCGGCACCTGCAGGTACTTCGTGTAGAAGTCGGCGTTCGGAACCGGCACCCCGGTGACGGTGATCCCTGCCTGGCTCAGATCCTGCTGCAGGGTCGTGAACATCTTGGCCGACAGCGACGAGGCGGGCCGGTACAGGAACTTCAGCTTCAGGTTCGCCGCACCTGCCGCGGCGAGGTCGGTCTTCGCCTTCGCGACGTCATAGGGGTAGAGATCGATGCTGTTGTTGCTCGTCGTCCCCGAGATCCCAGCGGGCAGGATGTGCGTCAACGGCGGCGAGACAAACGGCCCGTTGTCGTCCTGGATCAGGTTCGCCCGGTTGATGGCCTCTTCCAACGCTTTGCGGACGGCGACCTTGCCCAGCGCCCCGCTGTTGTTCGGCGACACGGTGTTGAAGATGACGTACGGGTTCGACGAGAACGTCGGTCCGAGGTAGAAGTTCGGGTCCTTGGAGTTGAGCAGCTGGGTCACTTGCGACACCGGCGGGAAGGTGTCGAACTCCATGTCCGCGGCTGACGTGTTCGCCTGGAGCTGCTGCTGGATCGCGGTCTGGTCACCGGTTTCGTTGATGACCACCTTGTCGACGTACGCCTTGCGAACGGTGTCGGTGCTCGGGTCCCACGCCGGGTTGCGGTCAAGGTCGATCTCGTGAGCGGCGTTGTACTTCGTGATCTCATACGGCCCGTCGGAGATGGTGTGCGCGGCAAGGTCGGCGCTCGCCGGCACGTACTGGTCGTACTCCTTCGGGGACGGCGTGAAGGCGGGCAGGCTGAGCATCGCGATGAAGTACGCCGCTGGGTGCACGAGCTTGAAGACGACGATCTGGGGGTCGGCAGGGTCGACCGACACGCCCGCGATCTCGTGGGTGTTCTGGTAATCGGCCATCGCGCTCGCCGACTTGGCGTCGACCTTGGCGAACGCCGTGCAATAGTCGTCGAGGCCGACGATGAGGGTCTGGAAGTCAGGCATCCCACCGAACGGCTGCGCGGGGTTGCAGGTGCGCTTCATGCCACGGACCATGTCGGCCGCGGTCACCTGGCGCGCGGGTGTGGTGTTCCACATTGCGCCCTTGCGGATCGTGAACTTGTAGGTCGTGCCGTCCTTGCTGAGGCCACCGTTGTCCACCGTCGGAAGCTGCGTAGCGAGGTCGGGCACGTCGGTCGTCGCCTTGCCGGCAATGGCGGGATAGGTGACAAGTTGGCGGCTCCAGAGGCGTAACGCCATGTAGCCACCCGAGTAGTACGAGATGTTCGGGTCCATGAAGTCGACGTCGCCGACGCCGAGCATGTGGAGCGTGCCGCCCTTGACCGGCGTCCCGTCGGCGTTGATGTTCTCGGCGGCCAAGCCGTCGGTCTGGCCCGGTGCGCTCGAACCCGGCGTGCTCGCTGCACTTGAGCCACCCGCGGCACTCGAACCCGAGCTCGCGCCTCCGGTGACGGCCGATTTACTCGTGCACGCCGCTGCGACGAGCAGGGTCGCGACTACTCCTGCAACAGTCGCGCTGGTTCGCAAATGAGTGCGCACGGAAGACTCCTCGAAGGTCATGAAGGCATGGCGAACAATGACGTCCCGCTGTGGGGCGGGTGCGTGGTGAGATGCGGTGAGGGTGTTTAGGTGCGGGCGGAGGCCGCTACAGCGGCTTTCGATAATCGGCCCGGGTACTGGTGCAGGCGGCCGGTGGCTCGGCGCGCTGGCCCCAGTAATGGGCGACGGATGCGTAGGCGGCCAGCTCTGCGGCGTCCCCACTTTGTGGTTCGACGACGCAGCTATAGAGAACCGGCGCCGCCGAAGCGGACGCGGATGACGCGCTCACCTGCTGACCTGGGGATCGAAGTCCAGCAGCCGCAGGGACGGCGACCAGTGCGGCGACGGCAGCACAGCCGCCGATGACTCCGGCAGCGAGTTGACGGCGCCGACGGCGGCGCCGCACACCGCCACGAACGCGGTCGAACATCTCGGGGCAGAACTCGCCCGGCGGCCGGGAGTCACGCAACGCTGCAGCGAGCGCGCCGACAACCGGGTCGCCCATAGGCGCGTCGCCCATGGTGCTCATAGGTCACGCTCCGCGACGCGGGGGTCGTCGAGGAGTCGTAGCCGCTCGAGAGCCTTGGCGGTCTGACTCTTCACGGTCCCGATCGAACATCCGAGTGCGTCGGCTGTCGCCGCCTCGGTCAAGTCGTCGTTGAACCGCAGCACGAGCACAGCGCGCTGCCGCGGTGGAAGCTGCGGCAGCACCCGCACGATCGCGTCGCGCAGGTCACTGGTCTCGTAGTCATCGATCACCGCGGCGGTGTCAGGGACCTCCGCGGTCGGTTGCTCGTCGCGCCAACGCCGCTGCCACCACGACGCGTAGGTGTTGACGAGCACCTTGCGGACGTACGCGTAAGGATCGCCGTCGACGACGATCCGCTCCCATCGCGGCCAAACCCGCTCGAGAGCTGCCTGCACGAGATCCTCCGCCAGATATTGATCATTGGTGAGCAGCCAGGCCGTATGCAGAAGGGCGCGCTGGCGCACCACGACGAAGTCGTGGAACCCTTGCGGCTCTCGAAACACCTCGCCCCTGTCTGCGCGGCACTTCCTCCTACAAACCCCCGCGAGTTGTAGGTCTTACCGGCTAACACCGGCCGGGGCCCCTCAAAGGTTGCCCTGACAACGGGTGGTCTTTGAGAAAGTGAAGCACCATGGGCGGGGGTCAAGACAGGTAAACCGGCCCTCCAACCCGTTTCGTGACCAGCTTCCCGCTCACCGGGCTCGTCCCGGAGTGCGGAGGGCAGCCAGTACGGTGGCTCTCGTGATCGAGAGCTTGGCGCGCGAACGTCTTGGTGTGCGGGAGGCGGATGCGTTCCTAACTCGCCTCGAGCAGGCGCTCTTCGACATCCGCCAGCCACTCGAGGCGCTATACGGCGAGGTGGTCGATATCGACGAACTCGTCAACGACCTCGTATCGGATGCGATCGATGCGGCGGCAGCGCGTCCAGAGAAGCTCCGCATCTTCGACCGCCGGCGTGAGATCGATCCGGTCTGGTTCCAGCGGTCCCGCATGATCGGCTACGTCTGTTATGCCGATCGGTTCGCCGGGTCGCTCGAGGGAGTTGGTAAGCACCTCGACTACCTCGTCGAGCTTGGCGTGACCTACCTGCACCTGATGCCGCTACTCAAACCGCGGGTCGGGGAAAACGACGGCGGCTATGCCGTGCAGAACTACGACGAGGTCGATCCTCGCGTCGGCACGATGGCCGACCTGCAGGTGCTCGCGGACGATCTGCACGATCGCGGTATCGCGCTGTGCGTCGACCTTGTCGTGAACCACACGGCGCGCGAGCACGAGTGGGCGCAGCGGGCACTCGCGGGAGACCCGGTGTACCGCGACCGCTACCTCGTCTTTCCAGACCGGACGCTGCCCGACGCATACGAGCGCACGTTGCCTGAGGTCTTCCCCGACATGGCGCCTGGCAGCTTCACCGAGGTAGCAGGACTCGGCTGGGTGTGGACGACGTTTCATGAGTTCCAGTGGGATCTGAACTACGCCAATCCCACCGTGTTCCGGGCCATGCTCGGCACCATGTTCGCGCTGGCGAACCGCGGGATCGATGTGCTCCGCCTCGACGCCGTTCCGTTCCTGTGGAAGAGGATGGGTACCGACTGCCAGAACCAGCCCGAGGCGCACCTCCTGGTGCAGGCGTTCCGTGCACTCACCGGCCTCGCTGCGCCGGGGGTTGCGCTGAAGGCCGAGGCAATTGTCAACCCGGACATGCTGGTGCAGTACCTCGGCGCGCACGACCGGTACCACCCGGAGTGCGATCTGGCCTACGACAACCAACTCATGGTGATGCTGTGGTCGACGATTGCCAGCCGCGACGTCCGCCTTGCCGAGCACGCGTTGTCACGTCGCCGTCCAGCACCGCAATCGACGTCATGGGTTACCTATGTGCGCTGTCACGACGACATCGGGTGGGCGGTGTCCGACGAGGACGCCGCCGCCGTTGGGCTCAATGGCTTCAGTCATCGTCGGTTTCTCAACGATTACTACAGCGGCAGCTTCGCAGGGTCGTTTGCGCGCGGTGCGTTGTTCCAGGAGAACGAGGTCACCGGCGATGCCCGTATCAGCGGCAGCGCGGCGTCATTGTGCGGAATCGAAAGCGCGCTCGCAGCGGCTGACGAGCACGAACTGACGCTCGCCCTGCGCCGGCTCGAGTCGATCTACGCCGTCGTGTTCTCGTTCGGCGGAATCCCGCTGATCTACATGGGCGACGAGCTCGCCCTGCGGGGCGATCCTCACTGGGACGACGATCTGGCGCACGCGGACGACAATCGCTGGATGCATCGGCCGGCCATGAACTGGGCTGCCGCCGAGTACCGCAACGACCCGAGAACGCTGGAGGGTAGGGCTTTCGCCGCGATTCGCGGCTTGGCCGATGCGCGACGATCCTTGCTCGCGCTGCGTGCGGGCGGCGAGACTGAGATCCTGCCGACCGAGATCAGCAGCGTGCTCGCCTATCGCCGCGCGCATCCGCGAAGTGCACCGTTCCTCGCGCTGACAAACTTCAGCAACCTCACGCAAGACGTCGACGCAGGCGTAGTCGGACGTGCTGGTCTGCAAGCACCGCGGCATGTGCACTCCACCACAGGCGAGCTGATTGTCGATGCCGACCGGATTCAGCTCCCGCCATGGGGATTCGGATGGCTCACCGGCACCTGACCTGGTCAGGTGCCGGCGCGTCGCCCAGTCCGGTCAGTCGAAGTCGGGCTTCTTCAGGTCGAAGAACGTCAGGTCGCCGTCGATCGTGGACCGCAAGCGCTCACTCAGCTCGGGCTTATCCTGCATGGCTTTTTCGCCAACCCGAGCCGCTTCCTCAGAGCTGAAGTAGAGGAACTGGCTGAACCCGCCGTCGCCGTGGAACGCGACAACGACACCTTGCAGGTCGGGCCGCAACGCATGAAGTTCGTCTTGGCTGGCAATACCGATTCTGCGCATCTCGGCTTGGTCGTTGGTGTGGCCCTGAAGCACCTGCACGAAGCCCGCGGAGTTGTTGCCGCCACCGAGAAGCGATTCGACCTCAGTGCAGTTGTGGAAGGTGACGTCGTCCCCGAACGCCTTCGACGCCTCGTTCCACCAGGCAGCTTGCTCGGCGCGATCGCTGTTGGCTTGCGCGTCGGCCTCAGACTCGAAGCGGACCATCGTGACGCCTCGGCCGTCGGGGGTGACCCCGCCCGTGGAGCCCAGGTAACCGTGCGCGCCAGGCTTGATCTCCTTGCGCCACCGTTCCACCGATCGCTGCAGGGCGTCGGCATCGGTCACCGTGCCTTGGATGATCTGGACAAACATGTGCGCCGCCTTTCAGAGGATGAGCCAGACGAGGTGAGCCGAGGCTACGTCCTCGCCGCGCGGCGCACTAGAGGTGATGACGAGGTTGCTGCGTGGGCCGTGCACCAGCATGGTCCTGACTGCGCCGGCTGAAAGGACGGCGAAGCAGGCGATCACGAGGTTCGCCGGCAGGGGCAGCCAATGCTTGTCAGTCATCGAGAGTTGGGCGACGAGCAAGACCAGCACTCCCCGACCAACAATGGCAATGCCGGAGATGATGGCTTCGTCGCGTCGCGGGCTTCGCTCGTTCGCGAGCGCTCGCAACAGCACCAGGACGGCGACAAGACCGGCGCTGGTTGCCGCGATGTAGCCGACAGTTGGACGCGGAGTGGTGGCTACGACCAGCGCACCGCCCGCCGTCCAGAACACTGCGCTGACCACGCACGTCGCGCGCCGGCCTCGGCGGACAAGGAAGGTGCGCTTGCCGAAGAGCGCGTCCCCACGCACATCGCGGAAGTCCTTCAGCAAGATGCGGCCGATGAACCCTACGTAGAGGCCTACGAGGAGCCCCGCGTCGTCCAACCTGACCGTGGTCCGAAACGACAGCAGGCCGACCAGGAACGGCACCGCGACATACCCGCCGGGCAAGACGAGAGCCGCGACGGCGCCCCGGCTCGCCAGCCGAAACGGTGGCAACGAGTACGCCGCACTCAGCGCAAGGCCGCCTAGGGCCAACGCCAGGAGTGGCCACCCACCGAGCGCAGCAGCACCGATGGCGACGACCGCAGCGGTCATGGCGACGATCTTCATCTCCCGCTCGTCGGCTCGACCCGTAACGAGCGGCCTGTTGGAGTTCGGCAGGTTCTGGCGATCGATCGGCGCATCGGACAAGTCGTTGACCGCGACAGAGAAGATCAGGAAGCCGATGACGACGACGAGGTCTTGGAACAGCGTCAGGCCGGTCCCCGTGTCACCCGCCTTGGCCAAACCGATGACCACGTACACGCAGAACAAGAACGCCACGGCCGGCCGCGTAAGGACCAGGAAGAGCCGGACCCGGGCAATCACTTGTTGTTTCCCCACCGGCTGAGGCCGATCACCGCAAGGATGACGAAGGCAACCAAGGCCAGGCCCGCGATGGCCACCACAACGACGAACGCCACGGCCGCGTAGAACCACCAGGATCGACGCCGCTGCCCCGGAACTACCCGCTCCGGCGTAGGCCATGGTTTGAACGCGTGGTCAGGGTCCATGGGCACCTTCCGCCGTCCTCACGCGCTTCCCGTCGCCTTGAGCATCGGTTGCCCGGGATCAGCGCTTAAACAAGCGCCGGAGGCTTGCGGGGGCCTGACATCCGTGCGAGAGAGTGGGACGACGGCGGCAACCCATCTGGGCATCGCTCCGTATTGCGGGGTGTGAAGGACTTGATGGACGGGCTCGACGAGGCAGCCGAGGGCTCCAAGGACGCTGCGGCGGCCGCCGCAGCGGCCGAGTTCACCCGGTTTGTGACCGAGTCGTCGCCGCGACTGCTGCGGACGGCCTGGTTGCTCACGTCCCATCGAGAGCACGCCCAAGATCTCACCCAGCTCGCGTTCGCGAAGACGTTCGCCGCGTGGCGCCGGGTGCGGTCCGACGACGCGGAGGCCTACGCGCGTCGAGTGATGGTGAACAGCTACATCGACTGGTGGCGGCGAGCGCCCTGGCGCGAGCGGCCAACAGCACACCTACCCGAGCAGAACGTCGTCCCCGACCATGCCGGCGCGATCGACGAGCGCCGGGCGCTCACCACCGCACTGGCTCAACTGACCCGAAAAGAACGCACGATCGTCGTGCTGCGTTACTACCTCGATCTGAGCGAGGCCGACGTCGCGGCGCACGTCGGTGTTTCCGTCGGAACCGTGAAAAGCACGGCCTCGAAGGCGCTCGCCAAACTGCGCCGCGCCCCCACACTTTCGGACATCGACGTGCCGGACTTCGCGCCGGCCCTTGAGGAGCATCAATGACCAGCCGTCGCACGATTCGCGAGGAACTCGGGCAACTGCCTCCCGACCTCGACCTCGGCACGACTCCCGAAAAGATCATGCGCCGCGGCCGCCGCATCCGACTGACCCGGCAAGGTCTGGTCGTCGGTGCCGCTGCTCTTGCCGTCGTCGGCGTCACGACCACGGCCGCCACACTCACCGGTCATGGCACGGCGACCAACGTCATTCACCCGGCGGCAGGCGGTCTGAACATCGGGCTCGCGAGCTCGCCGGCGCCGGCCCCGACGTCCGTTTCGGCTCGGACGTCGGCTCCCACGTCGGCTCCCACCTCGGCTTCGGCCGCGCCCTCGCCGTCCGACGTCCCGACCTCGACCGCACCCGCGGTGACCTGCGTCCCCGAACCGCAAGTAACGACGGGCGCCCCGCCTGCACCGCAAAACTTTGACCTCAGCCCAAACCCGCAGCCTTGGGGCGGCCTGATCAATGTCGGCACCGACAGCAACGGCCTGCAGGTCGTGATGTACGGCTATCACATCGACGACGCGGTGCTGCCTTGCACCCACTTCGGCGTGATGCTCGGCACGAAGGATCTGTCGACCGGCGCGACGAGCGGCGTCACCGGCATGTATGCCGCGAACGAGTTCTCGGGCAGCGACATCGCTCCCGGCTTCCACGGAACCGGCCTGTCGGGTGGCGGCAACCAGGTACTGGACTGGTACGTGGTCGGCTACTACGTCGGGCCTGCTGCCTCGATTTCCCTCCCGCTTGACGGCGTTGCGGCACCGGCGACCGTTGTGCCGTGGAGCGCGAACCCCAACGTCAAGATCTGGTGGGTCACCGGCAAGGCGAAGGTGCCCGCGCTCGGGACGCCGTCGGCTAAGGACGCGAACGGAAAGCCGCTGCCGAGCGGGCTTCACGTGGGGACGCCTGGGGTCGGCTGACCCCGATACCAATACCCGCGCGTCGGACGCACAGTCCGGCGCGCGGGTGTCTTTGCGCCTAGACCCAACACAATGGTGGCGTGCACACGCTGGCGCTGCGGCTGTTGGGCGACTTCGCTGTCGACGGCGTCGAGCCGCACGCGCTCGGCGGCCGGAAGGGCCGCACCCTGCTCTGGATGCTCGCCCTCGGCCGCGGGCAGTCGGTGCCGGCCGACTCGATCGTCGAGGCGCTGTGGCCCGATGACCCGCCGGCCAAACCGTTCGACCAGGTCGCCGTCTTGACCAGTCGGCTGCGTTCGGTGATCGGCCGCGACCGTATCGACCGCGGTGACGCGGGTTACCGGCTGACCTACGACTGGCTGGACGTCGACGAGCTGGCGTCGCTCATGACCGAGACAGACACCAGGTTGGCGTCAGGAAACGTTGCTGGAGCGGCCGCAGCAGCCCGGATCAGCCTGTCGTTGCTCGGAAATCGATCGATCACGGCCGACGTCGCAGGCGGGTGGGCGGAGACCCGGCTCGCCGATCTCGAACGGCTGCTCGCCCGTTGCCGGCGCACCGCCACGCTGGCGTTGCTCCAGTCCGGCAGCTCACTCGACGCGGCCGACGCGGCGGCGACGATGCTCGGCCGCGACCCCTACGACGAAGACGCTCTGCGCTTGTACATGCGGGCGAATACGGCGGCCGGCCGAAGCGCCGCCGCCCTCGCCGCCTACGCCCAGATGCGGGACCGACTGACAGACGACCTCGGCACCGACCCGTCGCCCGAAACGGCCGCACTGCACACGGCGATCCTGCGCGGGGAGCTCGTCGCCTCCGAGCCGCCGCGGGATCGCCTCTCCTCGCCAGCGACTCCCTTCGTCGGCCGTGAGTCCGAGATCGAACACCTCGACGCGGCGGCCGACCGGGCGCGCGGCGGCGCGATACCTCTGGTTGTGGTCGACGGCGAAGCCGGCATCGGCAAGACGAGCCTGTTGCGCGCATGGGCGGCCGGCCGGTCGGCGTCCGGCAATGTCGTGTTGTTCGCGACGTGTGGCGACCTGGCACACGCTGCACCTCTCGATCCGCTGCTGTCGGTGCTGAACGGCTATCTGAGGGACGTCGGGGAGAGCCGGGCCGCCGAGTTGCTCGGGCCTGATGCTGCGATCTTGGCGCCGCTGTTCGGGCTCGCGCCGGCGACCACGCTGCCGACGTTGCTCGCCGATGGCATCGTGGGGCCCACCCTGCTGTACTCCGCGCTGGCCGCCGTCATCGAGCGGCTCGGCCGCGACGGGCTGGTCGTCCTGGTCTTCGACGACGCGCATCGCGGCGGCGCGGCGCTAGGCGAATGGCTGCAATTCATGCGCCGCCGGCGAGCACCGCTGATCATCGTGACGTCGATGCGAACCGGTGAGGGGACGCCGATGTCAGCGACTGACGTCGTCCAACTCGGACCACTCGATCGCGAACAGGCGACCGAACTCGTCGGCGTTGCGCGCGCCGACGAGCTGTACGAACGCTCAGGGGGAAACCCGCTCTTCCTTTCGGAGCTGCTGCTGAGCAAGACCGACGAGCTGCCGGCCTCACTGGTCGACGCGATCTCGGTGCGCTGCGACGACCTCGGGGTCGCATCGATGACCCTGCGGAGCGCCGCCGTCATCGGCACCCGGATTGACCTCGACCTGCTCGCGGCCGTACTCAACCGGCCGGCCGTCGATGTGCTCGACGACGTCGAGCTCGGCGCCGCGCGGCTGCTGCTCGTCGACGACGCCGGAACGTTTCGGTTCCGGCACGCCCTCGTGCGTACCGCATTGGCGGCGAGCAGCACTGCAGCGCGCGCGGCCTGGTTGCACCGGCAGGTCGGCCGGGTGCTCGCGCAGCGCGGCGGGATCGATCCGCTGGAGATCGCCGAACATGCGCGGCTCGGAGGCGACGTCGAGCTCGCGGCCGCGTCGTTGCGCGCGGCGGCCGTTCGCGCCGCGGAGCACTTCGACCACACCACTGCCGAGGCGTTGCTCGACGACGCGCTGAGCCTTCATCCGTCGTCGGAGCTGCTGCTCGAGCGCGCGCGGGTTCGCACCCGCCGCGGCTTGTATGTCGGCGCGTACGAAGACGTCGCCGCGGCGGAGGATCTCGGGCCGCTCGCGTCGGAAGTCGGTGCCTGGGCGTCGTACTACGACCGTCGGCTCGATCAGGCATACGAGTTCGCGATGGACGGCGTGGCGCGGGCGGACGACGTCGCGCTGCGGGCCAGATGCCTGTCGATAGCAGGACGAATCAAGCATGCGATCGGCGAGTTGCCGGCCGCCGAGTCGTTGCTCAGCGAGGCCGTGCAACTCGCCACCGGCACCGACAAGATCAGGGCGTCGGCCTGGCTCGGAGTGCTCAGGGCGCACCAGAGCAGAACCGTCGAGGCCACTGAACTGCTGCGGCATGCGAGCCACCCGCAGCTCGGCGCCGAGCACACCTCGAGCGTGCTGCACGCGTTGCTGTTCATCGGTCACGTCGAGGCGCTCGCCGGCCGCCCGGCGTCCGCGATCGAAGCGTTTACGCGCTACACCGCCGAGGTCGATCGCCGTCGGTCGCCGCGGTTCGGCGGTCGCGGCGAGAACTTCACCGGCTGGGTGCTGCGAAACGTGGGCGCACTCGATGAGTCGGCGAAGCTGCATCATGAGGCGCTCGCGATCGCTTCGAGTGGCGGGGCGACGCCCGAGCTGCCGGTGGCCGCGCTCGAGGATCTCGCCGAACTCGCGTTACTGCATCAAGACTTGGACGGCGCTGAATCCCTTCTCGGCGAAGCGGCCGCGCTCATCGAACCGACGTTCGTGTTCGGCTGGAGGCTTGAGCTGAAGCGGCAGTACATCGCGGCGCGCATCGCGCTAGCTCGCGGAGACGGCGTCCGCGCGCTGGATCTTTCGACAACGTTGGATCAGGTGGCGACATCCATGGGTGTGCCGCGCTACTTTGGCGCGGCCCGGCTGCTGGCGCATCGCGCGCGGCGTGGGTTGGGTGAGCCTGTCGACCTGGTAGCAGTCGAGCGCGATCTCGACATCGTCGACGATGCTGTCGCGATTGAGGCCTGGTGGTTGACGGGCGAAATCGGCGCGGACCTCGGAGTCGAGCGATGGATCGACCGCGCGGCGTCGGGCATGGAACAGGTCGCCGCCAACGCCGCCGAACACGCCTCCGCGCTGCGCGCTTACGCTGGCAATCGCATTGCGTCGTGGCGCGTCGCCGCGCGAGGCTGATGCTGGGTCGCGTCGTGAAGTCTCACTCGTCCATCGAGAAGGAATACATATGCCTGATCCCGTCGTGCATTTCGAGGTCATCGGTACCAATCCGGAACGTCTTCGCGAGTACTACAACGCGCTGTTCGGCTGGGAATTCGCGACGCCTTCTCCAGTCGCCGCCGAGGTGTCGGATCCCGACCGGTATGGCTTCCTCGATCTGGTTCAAGCAGGTGACGGCTCGGGTATCCGAGGCGGTGTGGGTGGCGGCGATGGCTTCGTCGCCCACGCTGTCTTCTACGTCGGCGTGCCCGACGTCGCCGCCGCCCTCAGACGCGCTGAAGCTCTTGGCGGCACTCAGCTCATGGGTCCCGTGACATCGCCGAGCGGTCTTGTGGTCGCGCACTTCGGCGACCCGGAAGGAACCGTGATCGGTCTCGCCGGCCCGGCGTAGGCGTCTGCTGCCACGGCGTGACCGATGAGCATCAGAGTGGGTCGAGGCGGGCCTTGAGCAGACAGAACTCATTGCCTTCGGGGTCGGTCAGGACATGCCACGACTCCTCCCCTGTCTGGCCGATCTCGGCCGGGCGCGCACCAAGCTGCAGAAGGCGTTCGAGCTCGGCGTCTTGATCGCGGTCGGTGGCGTTGACGTCGATGTGCAGCCGGG
>PLCK01000224.1 GCA_003134755.1 Actinomycetota bacterium
GAGGGCCGGTGTTCGCGGCGCCAGACGACGCGCAACGCCGACCAATCGTCGTCCAGCGCAGCAACCTTCGTGTCGACGAGCCCGCGTGGGAGCACGAGATCCCGCACGACGTTGTCGGTGATGTCGCTGCGGTGTCCGGCAGCACGCCGGGGCCACGCGACCCAGAGCATTCCTGAAGGATAGATGCGACGCGCAAGTTCCGGCACGCGCCGCTCGAGTTCAACGGCAGCCGCAAAGAAGCCGATGATGATGTCCGCCTGCTCCTCGGGGCCGACTGCGAGCACACCTGCCGGCGCATCGGTGAGCCGCCAACCCGGAGGAGGATGATCGAGCCAGACGCGTGTGCCGGGCGCGAGACCAAGCTTCCGGGCCTGGGGGCGTGACGGAGATCGCGAGGACGTCATCCGCCGCGTTTCACACGGTCCGCGGTNNTCCGCCCGCCGCCGGTGCGCAAGGAATGCCAGCGGCGGCGGACGGACACGGGGGTTGGCGCGTGGTCAGGGGCGGTGCATCTCGCCGGCAAGCGAGAACCACTCGGCGCGCGTGGGCGGCGGGACGTTTGCCTCGTGTAAGGCGGGTCCGAGCCGTGCCTGCATGAACGACGCCTGGACCTCCCTGGACTCCCACACCTCCACGACGACAAGCCCTGCGCCGCCGAACCCGGCCGTGTGGCTGTGCAATCCCGCCGGCCAATCTCCTTCACCGGTCTCGAGATTGACTCCGAGCACCTTGTTCACGGCGTAGTACTGATCGGCGGTGCCCTCGGCGAACTCGAGAATGATGACCTCGGACATAGGTTCGGCCTTCTCTCCATGCCGCCGGTGAAGCGGGTTGGCTCCGTGTCGGCGGTGGTGCTCCTCATCGCGAGCTTGGCTGACGGTAGCCGCGACCAAGGTGCGCCGACAAGGCCCTTCGTGGATGTGCCGCGTTCAGCTGAACGCGGAGTTGGGGCAGCGACTGCTCAGTCTCGCCTCGTCTCGATCGTCCGTTGGGATGAATCCGACTCCGGAAGGGGTTTTCCTCCCGGATCCCGCCGGTCGGCCGAATAGGCCGCTGACGTCCCTCGGCCCAAGGTGGAACTGGCAATGCGCTCAGCGAACTCGGCAGTACTCGGTCTTGCCCGCAGCGCGAAGCCGCGCCGCCTTGTCGCGGCGTCGGTAGCCGTGGTCCTCGGCAGTGGGGTCATCGCGGCGATCCCGACCGCAGCCATGGCAAGTCCATCGACCGTGACCGCGACCTACGGCTATACGGGCGCGACGACAACCTTCACCGTGCCTGCAGGGGTTACGCAGCTCACAGTGTCGATGACGGGTGCCCAGGGCGGGCTCGGCGGCGACGACTCCCAGGGCGATCCCACCCCCGGCGGGTATGCCGGACTGATCACCGGCACGATGGCAGTGACGCCCGGACAGGTTCTGACAATCGCCGTCGGCCAGGGCGGGGTGACAGGGCGCTCCAGCGTTTCGCACGGCCTGGGCACAACCCCAGCGAGTGCCGGTGCCGCAGGTGGATTGAACCCGCTCGGCACCTACAAAGGCGGTTTCGGCGGCTTGGCGGGGCGGTCCGGTAGCTCCGGCGACGGCGGTGGCGGTGGTGCCGCCACAGTCATCACGACAAGCGGCGCAACGATCGTCGCGGCTGGTGCCGGCGGCGGCGGCGGCAGCGGGCAGTTCCTCCCTCTCGACGGCCGAGCTGCGTATGCCTTCTTCACTGCGCGCCCTGACCCCGTCTCCACAGTCGGCCAAGACGGCCTCAGCGTGAACGACGTCTGCACCACCAGCTGCGACGGCGGTGGCTCCGGTGCAGGCGGCGGCGGTGTGATCGGTGGCGCGCAAGGCAACGTTGAGTTCGGAACTGGCAGCTTCACCGAATGGTTCGGGTATGGCGGGTATCCGGGGGAAAGCGATACCGCCGGCGTCAGCGGACTGAGCTCGAGCTACCAGTTCTACGCAGGCAACAACGGCAACGGGTCGGTGACGATCTCCTACGCTGCCGGAGCTCCCGACGTTCCCACCACTGTCGCCGGCACTGCGGGCGACACTACGGTCGCACTGGCCTGGTCCGCTCCGGTCTCGGTTGGGCAGTCGGCGATCACTGACTACACCATCCAATACGCGCTCGCGTCCGATCCGACCACCTGGATCGACTTCTCTGACGGCGTCTCGACCGCGACCTCCGCAACTGTCACCGGCCTCACCGACGGCACCGCGTACATCTTCCGCGTAACCGCGGTCAACGCAGTCGGCAGTGGCGCATCGTCCGACCCGTCAAGCCAAGTAACTCCCTTCGGCGTGCCCGGCGCACCGACCATTTCGACGATCACGCCGGCCGACGGCTCCCTCTCGGTGGCCTTCGCGGCTGGGCCCTCGGGCAGCCCCATCACGGGCTACGACTATGAGCTCAACGGCAGTGGCAACTGGGTTTCGTCAGGCGCGACCGCCACGCCGCTCGCCATTGCCGGGCTCGTGAACGGTACGCAGTACTCGGTGCGGATCAGGGCTGTCAGCGCAATCGGCGACGGCGATCCGTCGGTCGCAGTTCTCGCAACCCCGCAGGCGCTGCCCGGTGCGCCGAGCATCACTTCGACCGCAGTCGGAGTCGGCTCAGCAACGATCTCGTTCACCCCAGGGTTCTCCGGCGGCGCCCCAATCTCCGGCTACCAGTACCAACTCGATGGTGGCTCGTGGGTCTCCAGCGGTTCGTCATCGAGCCCCTTCACCATCACTGGACTCCCAAACGGCACGACGTATTCAGTCGCAATCCGCGCGGTGAACGCTACGGGGGTCGGCACGTCGTCGCCACCGTCGAGCGTCACCACGCCTGCCCTGCCAGCCGCACCCGTCGTTGCATCGGTCACGCCCGGCGACACTGCGGTGTCGATCGCGTTCACGCCAGGCGCCACCGGTGGGTCCACGATCACGTCGTACCAGTACCAACTCACCGTCGCCGGTCCCTGGGCGACAGCCTCGTCTCTCACGAGCCCCATCGCGGTCTCAGGGCTCGTTAACGGCACGACGTACGCCGTGAGTGTGCGCGCCGTCAACGCAGTTGGTGCAGGCGTCGGCTNNCAGCTACGCCGGCCACAACTCCCGGCGCGCCGACGATTACCGGCAACACAGTCGCCGGGTCGGACCTCCATCTGTCGGCTGCATTCACACCGCCGACGTCCGACGGCGGATCGACCATCACAACGTACGAATACTCGACAGACGGCGGAGCAACCTGGCGAGCCCGAGACGACGCACCGTCGACTGTTAGCCCTCTCGTCATTGCGAGCCTTTCAAGTGACGGGACGACGCCACTCGTCAACGGGACGACCTACTTCGTCGAGCTTCGTGCCGTGAACGCCGTCGGCGCAGGCACCGCCTCGGCCGTCGCAACCGGCATTGCGCAGACGTCGCCGTCAGCGCCCACCGTCACGACTGTGACGCCAGGCCCGTCGTCGTTGAGCGTCGTGTTCACGCCGGCGTCGAATGGTGGCGCAGCCATCACCGCTTACCAATACCAGCTCGGATCTGGCAGCTGGACCGATACCGGAACACTCGGCACCAGCTTCCTCATCAGCGGTCTCACGAACGGTACGACCTACGCCGTGGGCGTCCGCGCGGTGAACTCCGTAGGCGACGGCACACCGTCTGCGCCCGTAACCGGCACTCCGGTCTCCGCACCGGGGCAGCCGACCATCACGGGCGTCACGCGAGCGGACCACTCCCTCAGTGTCGCGGTCACCGCCACTGACACCGGCGGCTCCCCCATCATCGGTTGGGAATACACCACCGACGGTGGCGCCACCTGGAGAGCAGCCGGCGGTACCACCAGCCCTCTCACCATCACGCTGCAGTCGATCGATGGGACGGCAGTAGCGAACGGTGTTGGCTACCCCATCGCCGTCCGCGCGATCAACAGCGTCGGCACCAGCGTCGCTTCTGCGATCACCACGGTCGCGCCAAGTGCTGCGCCAAGTGCGCCGACGATCGCCCTCACTCCCCTAAACCAAGCCATCCAGGTTGCGTTCACGCCGGGAAGTGACGGCGGCTCACCAGTCTCGAGCGTCGAATACCTCCTCGGCAGTTCATGGATCAATGCGGGATCGCTTTCGAGTCCGTTCACCATCTCTGGGCTCAACAACGGCACCGCGTACCCGATCCGGGTGCGCATGAACAACGGCATCGGAACAGGTGCAGCGTCGGCTCCGTCGACAGCGACACCGCGGACCGTGCCGGACGCTCCGATTGCAGTGGGCGCACAGCCAGGTACCTCCCAGGCCGTCGTATCGTGGACCGCCCCGGCGTCGAATGGCGGATCGCCGATCACGGCATACGTCGCGAGTGCATACGCGTCTGCCGTGTCTGCGACCGCTCTTGCCACCTGCACTACTGCAACCGCGTCATGCTCGATCGGGGGCTTAACGAACACCACGACCTACTACGTCTCGGTCATTGCCCAAAACGTCGCCGGATCTAGCCTGGCGTCCGACCCGCGCGTCGTCGTCACTCCGGTCGCGTTGCCTTCTGCTCCGACATTGAACACGCTGACCGGAGGCAACACGACCCTCACGCTCGCGTTCACGGCGGGCAGCGCAGGCAGCTCGCCGATCACGGGGTATGACTACCAGCTCAACGGCGGGGCCTGGCTCTCCGCGGGCTCGACCACGAGTCCGCTCACGATTTCAGGCCTTACCAACGGCACGAGCTACACCGTGGCGCTTCGTGCCACCAGCGCGGCCGGCGCGGGCGATTCATCAACGACGCTCACGGCGACCCCGTTCACAGCTCCGAACGCACCCGACTCTACGACGATCGTCGCAGACGGTCGCAACGCCAGCATCGTCGTCAGCTGGGCGGCGGCCAACAACAATGGCTCGGCGATCACCCTCTACTCGGTCGTCGCATGGTCGGCCGCGGCACAGGGAGTTCAGTCGGGAACGTGCTCAACTGCAGGCGCTCTGACCTGCACGGTCACCGGCCTGGTGAACGGCACCACCTACTACGTCACCGTGCAGGCAACCAACGCCGCCGGTGCAAGCACGCGATCGACGCCGCGCGTTCCTGCGACGCCATCGTTGCTCCCTGGTGCTGTCAGTGCCGTGACCGGTGTGGCCGGTTCCGGACAGGTCGCGCTGACCTGGACGCCGGGTGGTCAGGGCGCGAGCGCCATTACTGACTACACGATCTGGTACTCGACAGACGGCATCACCTACAACCCGTTCGCCGACGCCACGTCGACCGCGACCTCGGCGATAGTTACTGGTCTCACGAACGGCGTCCCATACACCTTCAAGGTGTACGCGGTGAACAGCAACGGAACAGGTCCCGGCAGCGCGGCTTCAGCGCCGGTTACTCCTGCCACCGTGCCTGACGCGCCGAGCATCGACACGGCAACACCGGGGAATGCCCGCGCCACACTCACCTGGACCGCGCCGCTGAACAACGGTGGCTCCGCGGTGACTGGCTACGTCATCACGCCGTCGACCGGTTCGCCGATCCCGGTCGGCAACGTCACGACGTACGCAGTCACTGGATTGACCAACGGCACGGCCTACACCTTCACCGTGCGGGCTACCAACACCGCTGGGACTTCAGCACCTTCGGCATCGTCCAACTCGGTCATGCCAGCTGCCGGTGGTGGCGGTGGTGGCGGCGGTGGCGGCGGTGGCGGGACGACGCCAACCCTGCCGCTGCGGGTGGCCGGCACCGATCGGTCGGCGACGGCCGTGGCGGCTTCTGTCCTGGACTACCCGACGCCAGGCAGCGCCGGCGCAGTGGTACTTGCGCGCTCCGACGACTATGCCGATGCACTCGTCGGGACGACGTTGGCCGCCGCGAAGCACGCACCGCTGCTCTTCGCCCAAGGAACATCGTTGACCGCCGCCGCCCGAGCTGAGATCCAGCGTGTGCTGCCTCCAGGCGGCACGGTGTACGTGCTCGGCGGCATCACGGCCATCCCGGCAAGCGTCGCTACGAACATCACGGCCCTTGGCTACGTTCCGGTGCGCTACGCCGGCGTAGACCGGTACGGCACCGCACTTGCCGTGGCTGATGCACTTGGCGATCCGAACACCGTCCTCCTGGCGACCGGTGTGAACTTCCCCGACGCACTGGCAGCCGGCCCGGCGGCCGCGCACCTTGGCGGGGCCGTGTTACTGACGCACGGGTCGACCATGCCGGCATCGGTCAAGGCGTACCTGCTCGCGCACCCCGGCACGGTCTACGCGGTCGGCGGTCCCGCCGTCGCTGCGGACCCGACCGCCATCGCACTGGCGGGCGTTGACCGGTACGCAACTGCGGCCGCAGTCGCGAGCGCTCTGTTCACTGGGCCGACCAGTGTCGGCGTCGCCAGCGGCGAGACGTTCGCCGATGCGCTCAGCGGAGGTGTATTCGAAGCACACCACGGCGGACCGGTTCTCCTCACGACCGCCATCGCGCTGCCGACCCCGACGAGCGGCTACCTGAGCGATGGGAAGAACACGATCGTCAATGTGACGATCTTCGGCGGCGCGAACTCGGTGTCCGTCGGCGTGCAGACGGCCGTCGGAACCGCGCTCGCCCTGTAACGCCGCCCGGGATCAAGCATTGCGGCTCGATGTCGACAACTTGGGTATGGGTCGGCCGGGTTCACCGTGGTGGTACCGCCTGCGCTGGGTCGTGCTCGCAGCTTGGACGGCGATCTGCTTCGGCCTGTGCGTGCGCCCCGGTCGGCCCGGCATCGACTGGTCAACCGTCAACCGCGGCGCCCATCTGCTGACCGGGGGCCATTCCGCGGGCGGCCTGCACCTGTACGCCCGTGATCCGTCGATCCAGATCGGGCCGTTGACACTCGGCGCCGTCCGATTCATCGAGCTCTTTGCCGGCCGGCATGCCGCAATGGCCGTCGCGCTCATCGGCACGGCACTGCTGTTGCCTGCGTTGGCCGGTCTCGAGCGGGCGGTGCGATTCACGACCGACGATGCACATCAGCGCGCCGCAAAGCTGACGCTGATCGGGGGCCTGTTCGTCGTTCCGGCGTGGCTACAGGCGACCGTGGTGTATGCGCATCCCGACGACGTCCTCGTTGCGGTCTTCACGGTCGGCGCGCTGATTGCGGTTGCCCGACGGCGTCCGGCCCTGCTGGGCCTGATGGTCGCTCTCGGGATCGCCGCGAAACCCACAGCACTGGTTCTGGTCCCACTGGTGTTCATCTTCTCGGGTCGCTCGCGTGCCACGGCAGCGTCGTTCGCGGCGCTCGGCATTGCGGCCTGGCTGCCGTTCGTTGTCGCCGACCGTGCAACGTTGCTCGCGAGCCACCCGCAGACCCTCGTGCAGCCGCATTCGGGTCTCAGCCTGTTCGGGCTCGCCGGTACACCGGCCCCGACCGTCTTGCGCCTCGCCCAGTTCGGACTCCCGCTGGTGATCGGCTGGCTGGTCGTGCGGCGTGGGCAGTGGGCCGCCGTTCCGCTGATCGGCTACGGGCTGCGGGTAGCCATCGACCCCGGCGACTTCGCGTACTACGCAGTAGGGGTGCTGGTCGCGGCACTGGCGTGGCAGCTGCTGCGCGACGAGCGTCAGCCGTTCACGCGATGGGCGTGGTCGATCCCGTGGGCGGTCGTCGCCGCGTCGATCGCGCTCAGCGTCCCGGCCGGGCTCGGCCGGTTCATTCACCCGCACGTACCGTCGACAGCCCAGATCGTGCTCCGCCTCGTCGTGCCGTTGCTCGTCGTGGGCTACGCGGTGTGGGTCAGCCCAGATCGAGGTCGTCGAGTTCCTTGTGCAGCGCCGCTCGCGGCTGATCGCCAACGGCCTGCCCACCCGGTGCCTGCTGGGCCGGCCGACGGCGCCGCGGCGTTACCTCACGCGGCGTTCGTCGCTCGCGCAGAATGACAGCCGCGACGACACCACCGAGCAGTCCGAACAGATGGGCCTGCCAGCTGATGTGCGGGTCGCTCGGTAACACTCCCTGAAGGATCGACCAGTACGAAACGGCCACGACCACGCCGACGACCACGTCGAGCAGATGTCGTTCGACGACGCCGCGCACGACGACGTAGCCGAAGTACCCGAAGACGACGCCGCTCGCGCCTGCGCCGATCGTTCGCGACGGTGAGAACAACCAGCTGCCGAGACCACTCGTGACGACGATCAAAACCGTGACCGCGATGAACTTCCGCACGCCGCGATAGGCCGCGAAAAAGCCGAGAAAGAACAGGGGCGCAGAGTTCGCTTCGATGTGGGTGAAACTCCAGTGCAGCAGCGGCGCTGCGAAGATGTCAGGCAACCGCGACGGCTCGCGAGGCTCTATCCCGAAACGCCGGCTGAGCCCGTAGTGATCGAGCGAGTTCGCGATCTGTACAACCCAGATCAGTGCGATGACGCCGGCCATCACGAGCAGCGCGCGTCGCGCATCGTCGACGATGCGATCGGAATTCGAGCGACCGTCGGAATTGTCATGGCCGAACGGGCGCTTCATCCGCTCATCATAGGCGCGCAACGGTCCCCGGAAGCGGTCAGCTTCGTCCCCGCAGCACGTAACATGCCACTGCGGTCGCAGCCGCGACGTTCAGCGAGTCGACGCCGTTGCTCATCGGAATGCACACCATCTGGGTCGCCGCGGTCAATGCCGTCGCCGACAGGCCAGGGCCCTCGGCGCCGAGCAACAATGCCACCTTGTCGCCCCCCGAGACTACGACGTTCCCGATGGGGGTCGCGTCCGGGTCGGGAGTCAGGGCAAGCAGCTCGAAGCCGGCCGCGGTGAGATCGGCAAGGCCGGCCGGCCAGCTGTCGAAGCGGGCGTACGGAATCGCGAACACCTCACCCATCGAGACCCGGACCGAGCGTCGGTAGAGCGGATCGGCGCAGCTCGGGCTCAGCAACACGGCGTCCATGCCAAGGCCCGCGACGCAGCGGAAGATGGCACCAAGGTTCGTGTGGCTGTTCACGTCCTCCAGGACGACGACCCGCGCACACTGCGGTATCAACTCGGATACGGCTGGCACCGGCAACCGACCCATGGCCGCCAACGCGCCGCGGTGCACGTGAAAGCCGGTCACCGCCTCGAGTAGCTCCTCGGAGCCGACATACAGCGGCACGTCGACGTCGGCGACGAGGTCGGCGACTGATGGCAGCCACCGTTCACTCATCAATGCCGACCGCATCGGATAACCGGCGAGGAGTGCGCGCCGGATCACCAATTCGCCCTCGGCGATGAAGATGCCCTGCGTGGGCTCGCTACGCCGCCGCAGCTCGACGTCGGTAAGGGCGCGGTAGTCGACCAATCTGTCATCGGCTACGCCCTCGACGAACACCCTCGTGGCCATGCTGCGCATCATCCCGGACGGCGCCGAGTGGGCGTACCTTGGGAGTCGTCGATCACTCGAGGGAGCTGGGCACCATGGACGACCTGCAGATACTCGGCGGCCGCAGTCGGGGGTCGATGATCCGTCTTGTGCGCGCGAGCATCGGGCTGTTCGGTGGCGGCTTCGTGGCCGGCGTAGTCGTTGCGCTCGTGTTCCACGCACTGCTCATGACGCTGATCATCGTCGGCGCCATCGCGGTGCTGGTGATCGCAGCGGCCCGGGTGATGATCGGCCGCCGCCGCTAGCGGTCAGGGCCAGACGAACAGCTTCACGGCGACGGCGAGGCCGACCACCACGATCAGCAGCCGCAGCAGTTCGGCCGGCAGCCGGCGTCCGACCTTCGCACCGATCTGACCGCCGACGGTGGATCCGATCGCGAGCAACACGGCGGGCAGCCAGGCGATCGACGCGAAGAACACGAAAATGATGGCCGCGATGCCGTTGATCGCGGCGGCCAGCACGTTTTTCGCGGCGTTGAGCCGCTGGAGATGGTCGTCGATGAAGATGCCGAGCAGTCCGATGAGCAGCACGCCCTGAGCAGCGCCGAAGT
>PLCK01000036.1 GCA_003134755.1 Actinomycetota bacterium
GCGTACGCGATCGGGATCAGCCTCACCACGCCGGTCCTGTCGCGGCTGATCGATCGGCATGGCCAGACCGTGGTTCTGGTGCCCTGCGCCCTCGCGATGCTGGGGGCCAGCGTGCTCCTGGCCGCCCTGCCGGCCGACTCTGCGCCGCTGCTCCTGATGCTCGCGGGAGCCGCGCTCGNNGGGCAACGGCATCGCCCACGTCTGCGCGAGTGCCGGACTGCCGGTGACGATGATCGACGTGTCGGAGGCGGCCCTCGCGAAGGGGCGCGCCAACATCGAGAAGAACTTCGAGCGGCAAATCAAGAAGGGCTCGATCGACGCCGCCACGCGCGACGCCGCCTACGCGCTCGACGCGATCATCCTCGAGGCAGCCTGGATCCTCGGCCCGCTGCTGGTCGTCGCGGTCAACGCTGTCGCCGGCACCGCCGCGGCGATCATCGGCGCCGGGGTCATCGGTTGCGGGGGCACATTGCTGTTCGCCACCAGCCGGGTGTCGCGCTCGTGGCGGTCTCCGGTCCATGCGGGCCGGAGGAACAAGGCGCTGAGCTCGCCGGGGATCAGGATTCTCGTCGTCACCATGTTCGCCCTGATCGCCGGGTTCGCAGCAGTCGAAGTCGCCTTGATCGCGGCTGCACGTGCGGCCGGTGCATCGGGTGCGTCCGGAGTGTTGCTCGCGGTCTGGTCACTCGGCAGCATGCTGGCCGGGTTCGTCTACGGTTCGCGCAGCTGGCCCGGAACGGCGCCCGCCAGGGTAGTCGTGCTGTTGAGCGCCACGGCCGTGCTGATCGTTCTGCTTGCGCCACAGCACAATCTGGTTGTCATCGGCGCCATCGTGGCTCTCAGCGGCGCCGGTGGCGCGCCGGCGCTATCGGCCATCTACCGCACGGCACAACACGTCGCGCTGCCTGGCGTCGGCACCGAGTCCTATGCCTGGCTCAGTGTCGGCACCCTCGTGGGCAGTGCGGTCGGCGCGGCGGCCGCCGGCAGCGTCATCACCGCGCACGGTCCCGGTGCCGGCTTCATGCTGGCCGCCGCTGGGATCGCTACCGCTGCTCTGGCCGTCGGGCTCGGCCGCCACGCTCTTCGTGCACCCGTTGTCGAGAACACCAGGGCCGCAGTCGCGGTCGGAGGCTGATCCCCGATGCAGGGATCAAGGTTGGTTCAGGTCATGCGTGCGCGCGGAGTCGCGCATCTGCTCGGCTTCGCCCTGATCGCCGAACTGCCCGCCGGCATGACGGCGCTCGCGATCGTGCTGCGCATCACGCAAGCGGGCGGCACATACGCCCGCGCCGGACTCGTGAGCGCGGTCGGAGCACTCGGCGTCGGCGTGTGTGCGCCGATGTGGTCGCGCCTGGTTGACCGTCGCGGTCAGACCGTGGTGCTGATCCCGACGGCGATCGCGGTGGCAACGGGAGCCGTCTTCCTTGCCGTGTTGCCGCCGCGCGGCGCCCTCGCGCCGCTGATCATCGCATCCGCCCTGATGGGTCTCTGCCAGCCCCCTGCGCTGGTCTGTGCGCGCACGCTGTGGCCGACGGTGGTCAAGGATCCGGTGCTGCTCGAGACGACGTACAGCATCGAGTCGAGCTTCACCGAGCTGGTCTTCATCGTCGGTCCGCTGCTGACCGTTGCGATCAACGCGGTCCTCGGTTCGTCAGCGGCAGTTGCGGCGTCGGGGCTGCTGGCCGGCGCCGGCGCGCTCGGATTGGCGTCGGGAAAAGCATCGCGGCGTGCCGTGCGCGCACCACGCAGCGCCCACAGCCACGGAGCGCTGCGCTCGGCCGGGGTCCGGGTGCTCGTGCTCGCCACGTTCGCCATGGTCGTCGGGTTCGCAGCGATCGACGTCTCGACAGTCGCCGCGGCCCGGCGGGTAGCCGGAAACGGCGCGGCCGGCGCCCTGATCGCGGTGTGGAGCAGCGGCAGCCTCATCGGCGGCATGGTGTTCGGCATGCGCTCGTGGCCGGGCCGGATGTCGGCCCGCATCGTCTTCTTCGTCGCCACGATCACGGTGTTCACCGCCGCGTTGATTCCCATCAGCAACCTCGTGCTCCTTGGCGCGGTGCTCTTCATCGGTGGCATGAACTACGCGCCGTGCTTCTCGTGCATCAACCAGGTCGTTCAGCGGATTGCACTCGCGGGAGCGGCTGCGGAGTCGTTTGCCTGGATCGGAAGCGGCGCCCTGATCGGAGCGGCGGTCGGCTCAGCCGCCGGCGGCCTCGCGGTCACGCGACACGGCCCAGGCGCAGGCTATGGCGTGGCCACCGTCGCGTTGTTGTGTGCCGTCTCGATCGTGGTCGCCGGGCGCCGAGCGGTGCGCGCGGGTGACGCGGCCGGAAACGCCGACCCGCAGCCCGCCGCGCAGCTCGCCTAAGACCGGCGCACGGCGTCCCACACCGGCTCGGCGAACTCGGTGACGGTCGCGTCAGAACCGAAGACGACGAATCTCTCGAACGACCTGGCGAACCAGCGGTCGTGCGTGACGGCGATCACCGTGCCGTCGAACGATTCGAGTGCGTCCTCGAGCGCCTCGGCGCTGGCCACGTCGAGGTTGTCGGTTGGCTCGTCGAGGAGCAGCAGCGTCGCTCCCGAGATCTCCAGCAACAGGATCTGGAACCTGGCTTGCTGGCCGCCCGACAACGTGTCGAAGGACTGGTCCGCCTGGCCGTCGAGTTCGTAACGGCGAAGCACGTTCATCGCACGTCCTCGATCGTGGGCGTGACTCCCCCACAAGACGTCGGCCAACGTCTGGCCGACGAGCTCGGCATGCTCGTGCGTTTGCGCGAACCAACCGGGTACGACGCGGGCACCGAGCTTCGCGACCCCGGTGTGCCGCACGTCGTCGCCTGCCAGCAGGCGGAGGAAGTGCGACTTGCCTGAGCCGTTCGCTCCGAGCACAGCGACCCGCTCGTTGTAGAACACCTCGAGATCGAACGGCTGCACGAGCCCGGTGAGTTCGAGCCGTTCACACGTGACTGCACGCAGGCCGGTACGCCCGCCCCGCAAGCGCATCGCCACTTTCTGTGGTGGTGGGGCGGACGGCGGCGGGCCGGCTTCCTCGAAGCGCGCCAGCCGGGTCTGCATGGCCCGGTACCGGCTTGCCATGTCCGGCGAGATCTTCGCCTGCTGCTGAAGGGTCCGCACCAGGGCGATCAGCTTGTCGTGCTCCTCGTCCCACCGCCTGCGAACCTCGTCCATCCGGTCGTGCCGGTCTCGTCGCGCCTCGTGGTAGGAGGCGAAGCCACCGCCGTGCGTCCATGCGGTACCGCCCTCGATCGTCACGATCCGGTTCGCGACCCGGTCGAGAAGCTCGCGGTCGTGTGACACGAGTAGCACCGACTTCGGCGACTCGGCGAGGCGTTGCTCGAGCCAGCGCTTGCCGGGCACGTCGAGGTAGTTGTCGGGTTCGTCAAGCAGCAGCACGTCGTCGGGGCCGCGCAGCAGAGCTTCGAGAACCAACCGCTTCTGCTCGCCTCCCGACAGCGTGACGACCTGCCGGTACTGGCATTGCTCGAATGTGAGGCCTAGCGCCTGCACGGTGCAGACATCCCACGCGACCTCGGCTTCGTAGCCTCCGGCATCACCCCAGGCCGCAAGTGCGTGCGCGTACCGCAGCTGCGTGGGTTCGTCGTCCGTCTCCATCATGGCGAGCTCAGCGTCGGCCACCTCGGCACCGGCCGCCCGGACCGCAGGCGGCGACACGGACAGCAACAGATCGCGCACGGTTGAGTCGTCGCGCACCGAGCCGATGAACTGCCGCATGACGCCGAGGCCACCACTGCGCCCGATCGTGCCGCCCTGCGGCGACTCGTCGCCCGCGATCAGGCGTAGCAGGGTCGACTTGCCCGCGCCGTTCGCACCGACGAGCGCCACCTTCGAGCCCTCGCCGACCCGAAAGCTGACGTCGTCGAGCAGCAACCGCCCGTTGGGCAGCAGGTGCTTGATCTGGACGACGTCTACGTGACCCACGATCGTCGAGTCTGGGCCATCGGTGACCAGGCGCGCAGCCGGGTTTGTCGGTGGCCGATGTCAGGATTCTTGGCATGACCACCGCGCTGCTGCTGATCGACGTCCAACGCAACATGCTCGAACCGCCCGAACCGGTGCCCGCGGCTCCCCTCGTGCGGCCGGTGCTCGAATCGCTGCTCGACCGGGCCCGCGCCCACGGCACGCTCGTCGTGCACGTGCAAAACGACGGTCCGGCTGGCGAGATCGACGAGCCGCACACCCAACCATGGGAGCTGGTGTTCACGCCGATCGATGGTGAGCACGTCGTCAACAAGACGGAAGGCAATGCCTTCGCCGGGACGACGCTTGCCGGCGTTCTCGACAAGGTCGGCGTCGACCGGGTCGTGGTCGCAGGGATGCAGAGCAACTACTGCGTCGAGCAGACCAGTCGGGGCGCTCTCGAACATGGGCTTGCCGTCGTACTCGTCTCCGACGGTCACGCGACCTATGACGAGATCATGCCGGCCGCCGAGTTGTCCACAGCCGTCGAGGCCGAGCTCGCAAGGGCCGGCGTCATTGTGCTGCCGTCGGCTGCGATCACCTTCGAGTAGGCCCGGTCCGGCGGCGGAGGTTCACCGTGACGAAGCTCATCTACACTGCGATCGCGTCGCTCGACGGCTACGTTGCCGACGCCGACGGCAACTTCGACTGGGCCGCGCCCGACGATGAGTTGCACGCCTTCGTGAACGACGTCGAGCGGCCGATTGGCTCGTACCTGTACGGGCGCCGCATGTACGAAACGATGGTCTTCTGGGAGACCGCGCACACCCTCGCCGACCAGCCGCCGGTCGTACGAGACTTCACCGCGATCTGGCAGGCGGCCGACAAGATCGTGTTCTCGTCGACGCTCGAGACTGTGGCGAGCGCCAAGACCCGGATCGAGCGCGATTTCGACCCGGAGGCGATACGACGATTGAAGGCCGCCGCCACGCGCGACGTCAGCGTCGGCGGGCCGCACCTCGCGGCAGCTGCGTTCAAGGCTGGGCTGGTCGACGAGTGCCACCTGTTTCTCACGCCCGTTGTCGTTGGCGGTGGCATAGGGGCGCTCCCGAAAGGTGTCCGCCTCGATTTCGAACTACTCGACGAGCGCCGTTTCGCGAACGGCGTCGTGCACCTGCATTACGCCACCTGACGGTCACGGACCTCCCACGGAAGGGTCTCGCTGTGTTTGCTCCTGAACTGTTCATCCTCGCCGACCGCACGCTCGACAACGTCGTTCAACAGATCGCCGACGACCATTGGCAGCTGCCTATCCCGGCCTGGCTCACAACCGGCCGGGCGAATCGCGATGGCCTCGACCTCCGCACGCTCATCAACTATCACGCGTACGACGACAGCTGGGTTCCTGACATGCTCGCCGGTCACACCATGGACGACGTCGGTGCCGACAAGTGGAAGGACCAGGACCTGCTCGGCGACAACCCCAAGGCCAGCTTCCACGCCATCGTCGAAACAGCCGTGGCCGCGGCGGCGACAGTCACTCCCGAGCAGTTGCACAACGTGGCGCACCTGTCGTTCGGCGATTTCCCGATCGAGCACTACCTCGCGCAGATCACCTCGTTCCGCACGTTTCGGGCCTACGAATTCGCGCTGCTCATCGGCGTCGACCCGACGCTGCCCGACGATCTCGTTCGTGGCGTCTGGGACCAGTTGCTGCCCCACATCGAAGAGTGGCGCGCCATCGGGGTGTACGGACCCGCTGTCGAGGTTCCCGACGACGCCTCCCCACAAGACAGATTGCTGGCGTTGACCGGTCGCCAACCGCGTGGCTAGCCCGGCCCAACGGCTGCGGAGGGCCTCACGAGCTATTTCCGCTGCGCCTCGCGTCGGCGGCGGGTCTGCTCGGTGCGAGCGAACAGCTCGGCGTCCAGCGGGTACCGCACCTCCTCGAGCGTGAGTGCGTGTGCCGGCGCGACTCGTGCCGCGGCTGCGCGATCCAGACTCGCGAGCACGGTCGCCGGCCACTCGACGTCCCGGCGGCCGTCACCGACCTCGAGCACCGTCCCCACGAGCGACCGCACCATCGAATGACAGAACGCGTCCGCCTCGACGCGGGCAACCGCGACTCCTGCCTCGTCGCGGGTCCAGTCGACGGCGAGCAGCGTGCGGATCGTCGTGGCGTCGGCCCGCCGACGGCAGAACGCCGCGAAGTCGTGCTCGCCGAGCAAGCGAGCGCCCGCGGCGTTCATCGCATCGAGGTCGAGCGGGTGCGGGTGCGCCAATGTGTCGAGGCGACGAGGTGGGAAGAACCAGTGGTCGGCGACCCGGTACGAGTAGCGGCGGCTGAGCGCGGCGAACCTGGCGTGGAACCCCTCTGGAGCCACCGACACCGCGCGCACGCGGACGTCGAGTCCGAGCACGCCGTTGAGCCGCCGCGAGAATGCGTCGGGGTGCAGCTGGCCGCTCCCCGCATCGGCTGCCTCGTGTACGAGCATCGCGTGTAATGGCTCGGACGACGCCGGCAGGTCGACGTGGCCCACCTGGCCACGGGCGTGCACTCCAGCGTCGGTACGACCGGCACACGTGATCATGGGCGGCGCCGGCAGTCGCAGGACGGTCGCGAGTGCGGGCTCGAGCACCCCTTGCACAGTCGGCAGCCCCGGCTGTCGGGCCCAACCGAAGAACGCGCTGCCGTCGTAGCCGAAATCGATCCGCAACCGCACGAGCCCGGTCGCCCCGACGTTGGGGTGGCCGGACTCGTCGTTTGCGTCAGCGCTGCTGTCGGTGCTCAGGCCTGGTCGTCCTCGGCTGCCTTGGCGGCCGCTTCCGCTGCTTCGTCGGCGATCTCGGCGAACGCCTCGGCCTGGCCGGCAGCCGCGGCCGACTCATCGTCGCCCACCTCGCCAGCCAGCTCCTCGGCCNNTCTCGGCCTGCGCGGCAGCCTCGTCGGCATCGGCAGCCGCGAGTGCCGCGCCTTCGACGTCACCCTCGGCCTCGGCGTCCTCGGCAGCTTCTGCTGCCTCTTCGGCCTTGGCGGCCAGCTCCTCGATCTTGGCCGGCGCAGGAGCGGCGGTCTTGGCCGCCCGCTCCTTCGCGCCACGCTTGGTGGCGCCGGTTGCCTCGGCCACGACCTGCTCGGCCAACGCTTCGACCAACTCGATCATCGCCATCGGCGCGTTGTCGCCCTNNTTGACGATGCGCGTGTAGCCGCCGGGCCGGTTGATGTAGCGCGGCCCGATCTCGGTGAACAGACCGTGCACGACCGTCTTGTCACGGACGACCGTCATGACCTGACGCCGCGAGTGCAGGTCGCCTCGCTTCGCCTTGCTGACCAGACGCTCGGCCACCGGCCGCAACCGCTTGGCCTTTGCGAGGGTCGTCGTGATGCGGCCGTGCTCGAACAACGCGGTGGCGAGGTTCGCGAGGATGATCCGCTCGTGCGACGAGCCACCGCCGAGGCGGGGTCCCTTCGTGGGCGTGGGCATGTCCGGGCCTTTCTAGGTCATCAGTTCGAAGCGGCGGTTCGACAGCAGGTCAGAGCTGTTCGGTCTCGGCGAAACCCTGGTCGTCGTAGTCGTCGTCGTCCCCTGCGTACACGACGCTGCTCGGGTCGAATCCGGGAGGCGCGTCCTTCAGGTTCAGGCCCATCTCGATGAGCTTGGCCTTGACCTCGTCGANNCGCTTGAGGCAGTTGTACGAGCGGACGGTGAGGTTCAGGTCCTCGATGGGCAGGGCGAGGTCAGCAGCGAGCGCGGCATCCGTCGGCGACGGGCCGATGTCGATGCCCTCGGCGTCGATGTTCAGTTCGCGGGCCAGACCGAACAGCTCGACGAGTGTCTTGCCCGCACTCGCGACAGCGTCACGCGGACGCATGCACGGCTTGGTCTCGACGTCGACGATCAGTTTGTCGAAGTCGGTGCGCTGCTCGACGCGGGTCGCCTCGACCTTGAACGTGACCTTCAGGACCGGCGAGTAGATCGAGTCGATCGGGATGCGCCCGATCTCGTGGCTCGGCTGCTTGTTGCCGTTGGCCTGAACGTAGCCGCGGCCGCGTTCGACGGTGAGCTCGATCTCGAGCTTGCCCTTGCCGTTCAGCGTCGCGATCTTGAGCTCGGGGTTGTGCACCTCGACGCCCGCGGGTGGCGCGATGTCGGCGGCGGTGACGTCACCGGGGCCCTGCTTGCGCAGGTACATCACGACCGGCTCGTCGTGCTCGCTCGAGACGACGAGCTCCTTGATGTTCAGGATGATCTCGGTGACGTCTTCCTTGACCCCGGGAACAGTTGAGAACTCGTGGAGCACACCCTCGATGCGGATGCTGGTGACGGCCGCGCCGGGAATCGACGACAGCAACGTGCGCCGCAGCGAGTTGCCGAGGGTATAGCCGAAGCCGGGCTCGAGCGGTTCGATGACGAATCGCGAACGGATGTCGTCGACGCCGTCTTCGCTGATGGTGGGGCGTTGTGCGATGAGCACGATTTCCTCCGAGTTCTCGTGGCGACCGCTATATGACGCCGCGAGTAGATGGGAACTGCACCGCTTGCGAGCCGGGCTGCACCCGGCCCGCGACGGCCTGTTACTTCGAGTAGAACTCGACGATCAGCTGCTCTTGCACCTGAGTGTCGATGACCTGCCTGACCGGCAGCGAGTGTACGAGCACGCGCAGCCGGCTTGGAAGTACCTCGAGCCAGGCGGGCGCCGGCTTCTCACCGGCGACCGCGCGGGCGATGATGAATGGGTCGAGTTCACGGGACTTCTCCGCGACCTCGACGATGTCGCTCTCGGA
>PLCK01000182.1 GCA_003134755.1 Actinomycetota bacterium
GCCGACGCCCATGCCGCGAAGCGCGTTCGCGAGCCGCATCACCCGGACGGACAGCTCGCCGTACGTCATGGTGCGTCCCTCGTACACGATCGCGACGCGGTGCGGCGTCATCCGAGCGCGCCGTGCAGGCCAGGCTCCGAGCCCTTCGTTGCGCACAGCGACTCAGCTTTTCGTGATCCCGAGCAGGCTGGCCGCGTTGTCTTTGAGGATCAGCGGCCGCACCTCCGGCTTGATGTCGATCGCTTCGAAGTCGGCAAGCCACCGATCAGGGGTGATCACCGGGTAGTCGGAGCCGAAGAGCACCTTGTGCTTCAGCAGCGTGTTGGCGTATCGGATCAGCTGCGGCGGGAAGTACTTCGNNTCGTCCTGCCACGGGAACGACGGGTGCGCCAGGATTATCTGTAGGGCAGGAAAATCAACGGCGACGTCGTCGAGTTCGAGCGGATTCGAGTACTTCAAACGCACCCCGCCGCCACCTGGTACACCGGCGCCGATTCCGGTCTGACCGGTGTGGAACAGCGCGGGCACGCCGAGTTCCTCGATGGCCTCGTACACCGGGTACGCCATCCGGTCGCTGGGAGAGAACGCCTGCAGCGACGGGTGGAACTTGAAGCCACGAACACCGTGCTCCTCCACCAGCCGGCGAGCCTGCCGCACCGCGGCCCGGCCCTTCCACGGATCGACACTGGCGAACGGGATCAGGATGTCGGCGTGCTCGGCACACGACGCGGCCACTTCCTCGTTGGAGATCGGCGGGTGGCCAGTCGCCGTCTCCGCGTCGACCGTGAACACAACCGCGGCGATCCGGCGCTGCCGGTAGTACTCGGCGATCTGCGGAATCGTGGGATGCGCATCGCTCGCGCCGAAGTAAGCCGCCTTGGCCGCCTCCAACTCGGGACTGAGCGAGGTATGGCCGTCGGCCGACATCTCCGCGTGCGTATGGACGTCGATCGCGACCAAGTCGTCCAGGTTCACGATCAGCCTTCCGCCTTGGGCGCAGGGATTCCGACGGTCTGCGGCTCGCGTCCGACTGTCGTTGCCCAGGCGTCCGCGATCGCGGCAGCATCCCACCCGCCGTCGCGGAAGGCGACTGCGGTCTCCTGCGGGTGCGACCACAACGACAGCCGGTCGCCGCCGATGCCGATGCACTGGCCAGTGACGTCCTTGGCCGCCTCCGAGGCGAGGAACACGACGACGGGTGCCGCGTCGTCCGGTGTACCGAAGCCTTCTCCCCGGCGCAGCCACGCCGGCAACGGCTCGCCGCGCTGCTGCCACGCCTCGACGTAAGGCGCGAACGCCGGGATGGTCGAGGTCATCGCGGTCGCCGCGATCGGGACGACGCCGTTGACGGTGATGGCGGCTCGCGCACACTCCATCGACCAGGTGCGGACCATGCCGATGATCCCGGCCTTCGCGGCGGAGTAGTTCGTCTGCCCGAAGTTCCCGCGTTGGCCGGCCGGTGAACCGATGAGGATGAGGCGGCCGCCGGCACCCCGCTCGCGCATGTGCTGTACTGCGGCCCGCGCGCAGGTGAAAGTGCCCCGCAGGTGCACGTTGATGACGGCGTCGAAGTCGTCGTCGGACATCTTCCACAAGACCTTGTCGCGCAAGATGCCGGCGTTGGTGACGAGCACGTCGAGCTTTCCGAAGGCATCGACCGCCCGGGCGACGAGACCCTCCGCCGCTTCCGTACTGCCGACCGCTGCGGCGTGCGCGACGGCCTTCCCGCCGGCGGCCACGATGCCGGCGGCCGCCTCCTGGGCGAACTGCTCGTCGGTGTCGTTGACGACGACCGACGCTCCGGCGGCGGCGAGCGCCGACGCGTAGGCCAGCCCGAGCCCCCGCCCGGCACCGGTCACCACCGCGACCGAGCCGTCAAGCAGCAGGCCATCGGACGACGGATCCGGCATCGTCACTCCCAACTTCCAAACTGTTCAGGATTCCTGATGATTTCGGTGCCGATGATTTCGCAGCGGCCACGCGAAGCGCAAGTGCCGCACTAGTGCGGCGGATGGTCCGCCAGCACCGCACGGCACGCGGACAGGCTCGTTCGCAGCTGCGCGGCCTGGCGTTGCGTCAGCGGCGCCACCATCTTGGCCTCCAGGTCGGCGACCTTGCCGCGGTACACCTTGAGCAGCTTGCGCCCCTCTGCAGTCAGCGCCAAGACCAGCCGACGGCGATCGGCCCCGTCGCGATGCCGGTCGATCAGCCCGCGCTCGCGCAGGATCACCACCATGTCGGCCATCGTCTGGGCGGTGACGAAGGAGTTGCGGGCGAGCTGCGCGGACGTGAGGTCGGGATGCCGCTCGAGCACGGTCAGCGCCGTGTACTGCAAGGCGGTCAGCCGGGCCGGTCGCAGAATGTCGTCAAGCTGAGCGCGTACCGCCAACTCGACCTGCTTGATGACGTACAGCAGCGTCGGCGGCGGCCCTGCTGTACGTGTCGGCATGGCCAGAGGTTATCGTCGCCTCGCCCTCGGGCCGACTACTAATGGCGCTCGGCGAACGGCAGCCCGTTGACGCCGGTGAGGGGGCCGGGTCGGTACGCGGTGAACCGGGCCGACCCGAGGTTGAGGCCGCCGGCGACTCGGTCGAGGTGCGACGGTTCCGCCACGTCGTCCCACCGACCGGACGTCACGCGGTGCTGGATCGCCAGCACACCGGCGACGAGTTCGGCCGGGCTGAAGTTGCAGTGCCCGACGCTCGCCACATAGGCCTGTCGCAACAGCGAGCCGCTGCCCGCTCGCGAAACCCGCTGGGCGTAGTAGTTCTCCTGCTGCACGGGCACGAGCTGGTCGGAGATCGTGTGGATGTCCAGTTCCGGCACCGCCAGATGTCCCGTCGGCACGGACGACCGCGCGAGCGACCGGACGGCGGCCCGGTCCGGCGAGATGTCCGCGTGCCGAGTCAGCGTCGTGAGATCCGCGCCGAGGCTGAGGCCGGCCGCGCGGTACAGCGCCTCGACCTCCTGCCGGTAGGGCGAGTGGCGCAGCAGGTCGGCGAAGTCGGCGCCTTCCGTCCATGTCGCACTGCCGCCGGCGGCCTGATCGATCGTCGGCCGCCCGAACTCGATGAAGTCCATCGTGGTGAACGGGCCGCTGAACTCGACCTGGTACTGCGCAGCCTCCTGTCCCGCCGGATCGTTACCCGGAACCGGGGCGGGTCCGGCGGCCCACGCCGGAACGTTGATGAAGGCCATCGCGAGCGCCAGGCGAGCCCTCCCTGTGGCCGTCTGCTGTGCCTGGGTCGCCGCGCCCCCGAGAGTGTTGGCGGTGGCCAGCGCGGCGTTCTGGTCGGCGAACCGGACGAGCTGAACCTGCTGCCCGGGCAGGAGGAGTTGCGCCATCGCGTACTCGCCATCGAGCTGGTAGTTGTTCAGGTTGATGCCGCCGGCGACGATGCCGCAGGTCGACAGCGCCCCGTCGATCCGGCCCGCGCCCTGCTGCGCTTCCATCGCGCTCACCAGGCCGCCCATCGACGTGCCGAAGGCCAGCACGTGGTGCGGCTTCGCGGGAAGCACGCCCGACTCCACTGCCGCGAGTGTGCCGAACTGGTCGTGTACGGCGGTGTCGAGCGCCCACCAGGAGCCGTTCGGGTCGTACGACGACCCGGCGAGGGCGTAGCCGCGGGCGAGCAGCGCCGCCGCGGTGTTCGGATCGGGTGCGTCGGCCGCGACGAGCGGGCCGAAGCTCTGNNCCGCGACGAGCGGGCCGAAGCCGTGGCCATACAGCAGCAGCGTGCCGTTCCACTGCGCGGGCAGATCGGCGATCCACTGCGTCCCGTTGGCGAGCGTGCCCGTGAACCGGGTGGACGCCGGCGACGTGTCGGCCGCGGCCGTGCCCACGCCAGTGGTCACCACGAAGACGGCGAGGATGCTTGCTCCCAACGCTGCACTGAGCTTCTTCACGACTTCCTCCAGGCGGGCGAGTAGCAGGAGGGCGGAGCGGAATCGGCGCAGCAACATGAGGGCGACGAACGCCGGAACATCACACTTCCGGCCAAGCTGCGCGTCTCGGCGCTGCGAATTCCCAGGTCGGCCATCGACTGGCTCCTGCATTCAGTCGCCGGCCGGCCCGGCTGCTCGTGAATGCTTGCACAGCACGAGGGAGCTGTACAGGTTTCCTGTCTATCGAATTATGCAGGGAACCTGATTGTCAGTGTCAGGTGATCGGAAGACTCGCCAGGCCTTCGGTGGCGCCGGGCTAGCCGGCCACGAAGTCGGCGAGCCGGCGGGAGACGCCGAGAACCAGGCTGTGATTGTCGTGCGTGAGACGCACGCCACGCGGATCCCAAGCCGCTCGCCATCCGGCGAGGTCGATGAGGTGCGTTGCGGCAGCGACGAGCGCCTCACCGCGCTCGGCCTCGCTGTGCGGCTGGCGGTTGGAGCCGAACAAGATCGCCTCGGCGAGCTGTGCGTCGTCGAGCGCTGACAGTTCTTCGAGTCGCTCGTCGACCAGCAGTGCCACCGGGGCAAGGCGCAAGTCGGTCACATCGTGCGGGTGCTGCTGACGCATGGCCCCTCCAGGCTCGTTGCTCCCGTTCGCGGGCGGCGGTGCGACGGGTGCAGGCCCAGAGTCAGGCGCCGCGCCACACCGCGCACAGGGACCATCGACCTCGATATAGCGGCCGTTGGCCTCGCCGGCCTTCCGTGCACCCGGCGCGTCAGGCACGCATTGGACCTCGTGACCTTCGCCCTTATTCACGGTACGCCGTGAGTGCGAAGGTGGTGCGGAAGGAGGCGACATGAAGATCACGACTTTGTCCGCGCTGGAGGTTCTCGATTCTCGCGGACGCCCGACTTTGTCGGTTACTGCGACGCTCGAGGACGGGCGGAGTGTGCACGCGGGTGTCCCGTCGGGTGCGTCGACGGGTTCGCGCGAGGCGGTGGAGCTGCGTGATGGCGACCCCGGCCGGTATGGCGGAGCTGGGGTGTCACGGGCAGTGGGTCACGTCAACGGTGAGATCGCCGATGCACTCGTCGGCGCGGATTTCGGGCGCCTTGAGGACGTGGACTCGCGGCTCATCAAGTTGGACGGAACGCCGACGAAGTCGCGGCTGGGTGCGAATGCCACCGTGGGTGTGTCCATGGCGTTGGCTCGCGCGTTCGCTGTTGAGGCCGGCGTGCCGTTGTGGCGCAGCCTCACGCCAATGGGAGTCGAACCGGCGCGCCCTGGCGCGCTGTGTTTCAACGTGCTCAATGGCGGCGTGCACGCGCCCAACAGTCTGGACTTTCAAGAGTTCATGATCACTCCGCTGGGTGCCCCCTCCGTAGCCGAGGCGGTGCGAGCCGGAGCGGAGGTGTACGCGGCGTTGAAGCGGCGCCTCGCCGGCAAGGGATTCGTGACGAGTGTCGGTGACGAGGGAGGTTTCGCACCCGACATCGCACGTCCGGAAGATGTCCTCGCCGAACTCGTGGAAGCCATCAGCGACGCCGGTTATGTACCGAGCCGCGACGGGGTCGCCATCGCTTTGGATCCGGCAGCCAGCGAGTTCTACCGCGACGGCAGCTATGTGGTGGCAGGTGAGCGGCTCACGAGCGATGACATGATCGCTCGCTACGCCGAGATCATCGAGCGATTCCCGGTCTGGAGCCTCGAAGACGGGCTCGCGGAAGGCGATTGGGACGGGTGGGCGCGGTTGACCGCTGCGCTGGGAGAGCGCGTGCAGCTTGTGGGCGATGACGTCCTCGTCACCAACCCCGCGATCATCTCCGAGGCCATCAGCAAGGGCATTGCTAACGCGGCCCTGATCAAGCTCAACCAGATCGGAACAGTCACCGAGACGCTCGAGGCGATGCGACTGTGCCGGGAGGCGGGCTGGCACCAGATGGTTAGCCATCGCTCCGGGGAAACGCCCGATGCGTTCATTGCGGACTTGGCGGTCGCGTCAGCCTGCGGACAAATCAAGTCCGGGGCACCTGCTCGGGGCGAGCGGGTGGCGAAGTACGCGCGCCTGACGGAGATCGAAGCGACTGAACCGGGGTTGCCGTACCGGCGACCCTGACTTTCGGCCGCACGGTCTCGTTTCTACGGAGCCGCCTGCCGATCGCGCATTCAGACGACTCACAGGTGGCTCTCGTACTCTGTCGCCATGGCCCCCGGCTCGGGCACCAGAGCGGTGTCGCGGCTGCGCGCGACAACGCTGCTGATCGGCGGCGTAGTCATCCTGGCGCTCGTCGTCGCGATTGCGCTGCTCGCAGCGAGTCGCCGCGCCGGCTCGAAGGCGGCGAGCGCGCCTACCGCGTCGCCCAGCCCCAGCAGCAGTTCGAGTCCGAGTGTGAGCCAGATATTTCAGCACGTCGGCCCATCGGTGGCGGTCGTGCGGACAGCAAAAGGGGCCCTGGGGACAGGCGTGATCGCCGCCGCGACCGGTGCTGTCCTGACCGCGAATCACGTCATTGCCGACGGAAGCGCGATCAGCATCGTCTTCGCCGACGGCACCGAATCCAGCGCCACCGTGGCCTCGGCGGATCCAACCACTGACATCGCGGTGCTCACGCCGGCGACTCTGCCGCAGCCGATCGTTCCGGCCACGATCGGCGGAGGCGCCGTGGTGGGCGCTCCCGTCGTCGCGATCGGCAATCCCCTCGGGCTCACCTACAGCGTTTCCGCTGGTGTTGTGTCGGGCGTGAACCGCACCGCGAAGACCGACAGCGGCCAGTTCAGCGGTCTGATCCAGTTCGACGCGTCGGTCAATCCGGGCAGCTCCGGCGGCCCGCTGCTCAACGGCAAGGGCGTTGTCATCGGGATCGTGATCTCGATCGCCGACCCCGGCGGCGTAGACGCATTTGCTGGTATCGGCTTCGCTGTCCCGATCGGCGCTGCCCTCGGCGGCGGCGGCACCGGCANNGAGCCACGAACGAGCCAGCAATATCCCGAGCAATCGCCGCTCCTCCCAAAGGATGCCCGATGACGACACGTGCCACGAACCCGCTCGAGCAGGTCCTGTTCGAGGTCAAACGCACGATCGTCGGGCAGGACGTCCTGCTCGAGCGGATGGCGATCGGGCTGCTGTCCGGCGGCCACCTGCTGGTCGAGGGGGTGCCGGGGCTGGCGAAGACGCTGGCGGTGAAGTCGCTGGCGGCGGC
>PLCK01000170.1 GCA_003134755.1 Actinomycetota bacterium
ACACGTCGGGATTGCGGGTGTAGTTCAATGGTAGAACTTCAGATTTCCAATCTGATAGTGCGGGTTCGATTCCCGTCACCCGCTCCAGCGAAAAACCGCCTCTGACCTGCGGGTTTACCATATACCAAGATCAGGGTACGTGCCCGCCTCGGTCCGTTGATGCCCGTCTTTGGCCCTGAGTTGTTCCACGTTTGTTCCACGCCGGTCCAAAATCAGGCGTTCCTTGATCAGCACGATTGATGGGCCGGAGAGCGGCAACTCGGCCCTCGGCGGAAGCCCGGGCACCAATCGCGCGTCGGCGGGCAGCGGGGGAACGCCTTGTCGAGAACCGTGTGCGAGCACGGCCACGGCGATCCGCGGGCTCCTTCGGCCCTACAGATGCTGGCGTCAACTGCGGAGTGGTACGTCAGCTCTCTCCAAGTCGGTATCAACCTGTATCCCACTGCTTACCGACAGCCAATGGTGGTCAGCGACGCTGACTTCGCCGCCTTTAGCGCCACCGACAAAATGGTGTGCGTCATGGCCGTCGGCGGTCCCGCCGTCACCGCCATCGAAACAGCGGCGAGTGGTCTCGGAATCAGCCCAACTTCTTTCACTGGGAGAGCGGGGGCAATGGATTTGTCAACTGCGCTGGAGCGAACAGGGGTGCGACGTATACGGAGGTGAATACACAGGCAAACGCAGCCAGTGCGGCAGGCTGGTAGCTGATCGAGCATCCCTGGGTGGCCCGCTCGGATGGCTACCCAGGGATGTTTGCTGTGCGACGTGCCGGCGCACTACGTCCCAGACGACTGCAGGTTCGACATCATGGCCACAGCGGCTGTGGCTGAATGATCGTTTGTGAGGAGATAGATGTTCGGGCCGCTCGTCCACGCAGCCTCGCTGTGCTCGCCGTCCGCAGCCACATTCACACGGAATAGTCCCGAGCTGGCCGGCAGCCTGCTCGCCTGCAGGGAGGTCACAACGGCCCCGGCTGTGTCGAGAAGGGTTTGTGTCAGAGATGACTCCGATCCGAACAGCAGAAACACGTTCCAACCTCGCTCTGACCATTGCATTTCAACATCGGCGGCCTCACCTCCTGGAGCGCCGGGGCACGTCAGTGTGCTGACGCGCACGCCCTTGACGTTTGCGTCATTCGAAACGCCGCCGTGACTCCCCGCAGGACAGCCCAAGGTGGCTGGTGTCTCAGTGGCGACAAGAGGTAGTGCGCCTTCGGCGGCTGCCTGCGAGGGTTCCTGTTCGGCGTCAACGGATCCGTACAGGGCGGCGTCGCCACTGCAGGTGCTGCTGGCGATCGCGGGGTCGTTCAGTGACAGCGCCGTGGGGCAGTTGTAGAGGGTCACCTGATAGCTGGCGTTTGTCCCTGTGGCTTGAGCAGAAAGCGTAGCGACGGGCAGGCTCGCGGGAAGAAGTACCGGAACCTTGGTCCGTGTTTGCAAGTAACTCTGGGCCTGTGCGAGAGCGCCACCGGCCGTTATGGCAGGTACCTGCGGTGCGGACACATCCGCACTGAACGTGCCGATTACAACCGGGTCACACTGGGCTGGTGATGGCGGACACGAAGCCGTGTCCAACGCCTGCAAGATGACGGGGCCCGGTTGGTTCGCAACAAGTTCTCCCCCGCCACGGTTGGTGTTTTCGGCAACTGCCGCTTGAATCGGGTCCGCGACCAAACTGCCTGTTTGGACGATGTAGGAAAACGTGCCGCAACTGACAGCCGGTTCAATGACGATGTGGCTTCCGAAAGGAAGGGAAAGCTGAGCCGGGACCTGGTCGAGAGGCTCCGTTCCGAGTGCTGTCGTCACCATGATGCCGTGGGCAGAGCACCCGTCGCCGGTCTTGGCCACGACCGGTGAACTCGTCGGCGAATCGGTGCGGATGGGCGTCGAAGATTGTGACATCCCCGGTGTGACCGCCGGCGTCACCTGCCGTCCGCCGGAGTGCCATGGGCTCGCGATGCCCAGAGTGCCGACAATTACTGAAACAACCGCCAGGGCTGCGAAACCGACTTGAAGACGTTGACGCCTCCGCGCCCTGCGGAACACACCGTCGACCGGAGGAACCACCATGGACGCCACCAGCTCAGCTTCGTATTCAAGCAGATAGGAACCAAGATCAGGCATCGTCATCAGACCCTTCAGTGGCAACGTCAACGCTCAGAAGTGGCCGCTTGTCAGCGGAACCGTGTGCCGCGTCGAGCGTTTGAGCGAGCGCAGCTCGGCCGCGTGAAAGTCGTGCCTTGATCGTTCCCTCCGGCACGGCCTCTGCCGCGGCTATTTCGCCGATCGAACGATCGGCCATGTGGTGGAGTACGAGGGCGCGTTGCTGAGCCGCGGGTAGCCGTCGAAGCGCGCTCACCACGTCCGGAGCGACCGTTTCCGGGAAATCAACCTGCTCAGGCGTGGCGAACCGATGTCGTGACTTGACGGCGACCTGCGCGCGCCGCCAACGACTGATGGCGACACGGTGTGCCACGATCAGCACCCACGAGTACGGATCGGTGTATCCCGAAACCCGCGCCCATCTCGCCCAGGCTCGAACGAACGCCTCTTGGGCCGCATCCTCTGCTTCCTGACGGTTTCCGAGCATCACGAACAACTGCGCCACCAGCCGACGTTGATTCGCGTCATAGAAGGCACTGAAGTCGGCGGCTCCGAGTCCTGCCACCCACCGCTCCCTCCGCTGGCCTAGCCTGCACAACCTGCACCCGACACACCTCTCACGCGCGAGAAGTCGAGCGCGTTGCATTTAGGAGGACCAGTCTCACGCCGCGAGATGTCGAGCGCGTTGCATTTAGGAGGGCCAGCCTCGGCTACCGGCCGCCACGGGATGACCTAGGCGAAAGATAACTTTGCGGTCGCGTGAGTTGGGCGAGTCGGTTCGAACTCGCCCAACTCCGGTCGCGGACAGGTTGATTCTGTGGGTGTTCCAAGACCGACTCATTCGAGCGGCTCGGCGAGCTACGAGATGCCTGCCGGTGGCTTGCAGCCGCTCGCAGGGATGTGATGATCGAATCGTGACGGACAAGCTGAGTTGCCAGCTCGTGATCCGCTATGGCCACGGCGATGCTGCGGCGTCGATGGATTGCTTGAGTACGCACGGTGTGACGGAGATCATCGACACTCTCGTTCGCGGCCCGCTGGCCTCGTGCATTGCACGCCCCTACGGCAAGACCAGATCGGAACTCGACCAACTGATGTCTTGCCTCCGCGCATCGGGCGCGCTGGTCACCGAAGAGCCGGACCACGGACCGCTGTCGAGCCGGTCGAGTGAGTGCTCGACACAAACATTGAAACGCGCTCGCCTAGGGAGCGCCGGTGAACACCAGCGCCCCTCGCCTGATCAGCGTTTCACCGAAGTGCTCGCACGTCGATGCGAAGTTTCGAACAGACCCTAGCGGCGCGCGGGCAGGATCAATTGTTCGAGTCGTTCGAGCAGATTGGCTGCCAACCGAAGCGGGAAGGTCCGTAGATATGGCCCTACGGCCTGAGATTCGGCTTGTGCCGTCGTGGACGGGTCCGACAGTTGCCCGCTAGTCACTGCCCACCATCCAGCCGACTCGTTCTGCTCGGTTTGCGGCGCTGCCGCGCATGATGCGGACAGAAGACAGCATCAAGGCGGCGCTAACTATTGTGTCCATGCTGAACTCTTCCCCGCCGCGCAAGACGCTGCGCGCGGTCACGGCGCCGTCCCGCGGATTGCCGCCTGCAAGGTCGTGTTGGCAACGTTGACCTTCAGGGTGGAGTCGAGTTTCAAGTCCGGCGCCTGTGGCGTCCATTCGACCGTGATGGTGGTAGATCCGTTCCGAGGAATGTCCACGTCGGCAACCGGTGGAGCGATCGTCAGCCCGGTAAACGGGCCGACTGATACGCCAGCGGGATTGAGGTGGATTGTGTCCGCACTGCCGTTGAACAGGTGAACGGTGACGGTCGTTGCGACGCCGAGGGCTGCGTGGTTGAACTCAACGACCTCGGGGACCAGGGCGATCGGTCGCGCCGCATCGAGGGGTCCCGGTCCAAGTATGACATCAGCGATCCGCACCACGAGAGCCCGGAAAGTGGCCTCGCGGTACCCAACGACGAATGAAATGACGGCCAGAATGGCGACGCCGGTCGGCGTGTAACCGTTCGTGGCGTCTGCGAGCTTGATGTTTTGCAGCACCAGCAACACAGCGAGCACCGCGACCGTTCCGAACACGCATCCGAGAATCGGTCGCGCCAGGTGCCAATAGGCGAACTGGGGTCCGTTCCAGGCGCTCGAATGGCCGACTACACCGACGAAGCTGATCGCGACCCCACCGAGAGCACCCGCCCACGGCACAGCGAACGGTACGACACCGCTGAACGGGTCCTTGATCGAGCGCAGCCATCCCCACCCCGACGCCTGTCCGAAGGCCACGACGAGCAGCGCGGCGATCCAGGCAACGTCAATGAGGAAGAACACCCCCGGGGACCATCCACGCGGACCCTGACGCAGTTTGGCGAACCGAGGCACGGTCCTTGCCATATATCTGCTCCCTCGCTGCCTCGCGCAAACTGCCGCTCACCCGGTCCGGAGCCCGCATCGTGGTTCGGGCAAGCGAACCGGTCCGCGCGACATACGCGGTCTAACCATGAATGTCCGGCAAGGGCCAACCAGTTCCATGCTCGGCTTGACCCACCACACGAGTCCATGCCGACCAACTTGGGCGCGCTGCGGCGCGTGTGCCGAGGGCTCGTCGAAAGGCGCCGTCCTGGGCTATTGACACACTCCTGTGCCGAGGTGTTCTATTCACGACGAACGGGGTGAACGGGGTGGTATCAGCCTTCTTAGCTATTTCGTGTCAGATCGTCTACTAGGCTGCGCGCCGGCCGCTTATGCCCAGATTCAGCTGCTTCCACGGGAGGAGTGCAGATGGCCCGCGGGCCGCCGAGCGTTCAGAACTGATGTCTCCGCCAAATCTGCAGATCGGCTACGCAAACCCAACGGGAGAATTCTCAGAGAGCAGGCCCAAAATGAGGATCACGGCCAGACGGTCGGTTGTTGCGCTATTCGCAACACCGTGCCTCCTTATATCGACAGCATCGGTCGCGAGCGCGGCCGCGGCCGCGCCACCATCGCACTGCGCTGTGAACGTCGCGGGCACGTCATCGGCCGCGACCAAGTGCTTCAGCACATTCGCCGCATCTGTGGCTTACGCCACCGGCGGAAAGATCCATCTCGGCAACGCAACGCAGTCCCGCTACGTGCCCGAATCGGAACTGGCAGGCGCGACTGCGGCGACGGCAGCGTCGCCGAACACGTCGTACGTGTTGAGCATCGACTACAAGAACGGCGGCTGGAGCGGAACCACCCTGACCTTTTATGCCTCCGGGGTCTGCGGTAGCTGGACCGCAGCCACGATCGGCACAATGGACAGAGCCCTCAGTTCTCTCACGAATTACAGCGGTTGCGCCTCCACACTGTTTCCGGGTACGAGCTTCACCGGGCAGCCTGTGTTCCTGACGGGTGTCGGCGCATCGGTCGACCTGACCGGTAACAGCTTCAACGATAAGGCGCGGTCGCAGAAGTGGTGCCCGTCGTACGGCTGCACCTGATCTGAGCTGCCGAAGGGCCGCACAGTGGGTTTCCCCCAGGGAAACCCACTGTGCGTGTCTCGACATTCTCAGGGCGCAGCATCCGCAAGTCCGAGGTTCTGACAAGTACCGGCCGGCCCAGGGAACACGGCAGCGCGGCCGTCGCGCAGCGTGCATGCGACGAGGCCCGGCACCGGATTCACACCCTGGGATGGGCTGCGAACGGGGGCTGCGACGCCGGCCTGGAGCAGGCCCGCCCGCCAAAGCGACGCGCACACATCGATTGCGGAGGCGACTCGCCCGGCCGTGGTCGCCGAGTCGGCTTCGGTGATCGTCGTGCCGGGGAAGTTCTCGCCGGCGGTGTATTTAGCAACGGTGTAGCAGCGGGCGCTGTGCTGGTCGGTCACTGGTGCCGAACCGAGCCTGCCGTAGGCGATCGCCGTGCCTGTGCCGGCGACGCCGATGGTCAGCGCTCCGGCGACGAGCAGGCTCAGTCGTCGCCGGCCCCTGAGCTTGCGGGATCCCGATGTCACGGTCTCAGCGAGTAGTTGTTGCATGGCGCGTGCACGAGCGGTCGGATATTGCTGCTGCGGCAGCAGATCGTTGGGTGCGGTCATGATGAGCCTCCTCGAGGCTTAGCGAAAGCTGTCGGGCGGGTGTTGGCGGCAACGGATGTGGTTCGGTCAGCTGGCGCGCTCTCGGTGAGCAGGGCCTGCAGTTTGGTGCGCGCCCGGGACAGTCGCGATCTCACAGTTCCGATTGGAACCCCGAGCACGTCGGCCGCGGCGGCATAACTCATCTCTGAGAGCAGACACAGTGCGATCACAGCCTGCTCCTTCTTGCTCAGCCGTCGGATGCAGGCACCCAGCAACGCGGCGTGGCGCTCAGCTTCGACGTTGCTAATCGCCTCGTCGGCGATGTCGTGCGTATCCTCGTGAGCCGGAAGCCGTTCAAGCAGACGCTGATATCGGCGGCGTGCGCGCGACTCGTTTCGCGCGACATTCGTTGCTACCACCAGGAGCCACGGAAGGATGGCCCCGTCGACGAACCGCACGCGGTCTGCATTCCGCCACGCTTGGAAGAAGACGAGAGAAGTCAGATCGTCTGCGTCCGTACGCGAGCCCGTCCGCCGGAAGCAGTGCGTAAAGACGCTATCCGCGTGGCGCCCGAACACCTCTGCAAACGCATTGCCATCGCCTTGGCGCGCGCGGGCCCAAAGATCGGCATCGGTAACGTCGCTCGTGTTCACTCCCATACCCCACTATGTCCGCTCGCCAGACGACAGTTCCAGGGACTGCGCAGTCCCGCAGTGAGAGCGCTCAAGGGCGGACCTCGCCGAAATCGCAACCGTGAAAGCTAGCAGGTCTCGTAGATCAATTGCGCGACCGTCACTAGCCACCAATCGTCCGGAGGCCGGTACGGTTCCGTCATGAGAACGTCGGTCGAGTATCCGCTGGGCAAGGGCAAGGCGGTCAAAGTCAGGGGCAGAGGCGACGAGGGGGTCGTCGTCGACGTCGGCAAGAACATTGGCGAGATGTATTGCGTCGGCATCCATTTCCCGTCGACCGGCGAAGTTGTGTACTACGAGCAGCGGTCCGTAGTCCCGGCGCGTGACTCGGCTCCGGGTTGAATGCGGCGCGGGTGTGGGAGTCTGCTCGCGATTGGAGGCGTCCGTCTCCGTGCGGAAGTCGCCGGTCGGACCGTGTCCTTGAGATCGAACGGGCTACCCGCCGTCGTGCTCGCGAGCGATCGAGACGGCGCCTAGAAGCGATAGCGTGGAGACGACTGTGAAAAGGTGCAGAACAGCGTAGGTTCCGACGAAGTACGCCACGGCTGCCAGAACGACGTGCGTCCACAGCGGGTGTGGGGGCCCGATAACACCATCGCCCCCCAGGATGTAGCCCCCGCAAGCCGCGACGACCACCGCAAGCTGCGATATCGCAGCCCATGTGAAGACGAAAACGAGCTCACTTAGATGGCTGAACTCACGACCGACGACTGAGGTCGTTGCCCAGTCGTGCCTTTGCTCTGCGCTCAGGGATGTGAGCGCCAGCACCGCCCCAGTGACGCATGCGCCGAAGCTCAATGCCGAATAGACGAGGCCCGCCGAAGCCAACGACGATATCGAGACTCGGCGCACGGGCGAGACCCATGTGGTGGCCGTGAGGCCTGCGGCGAACGCGCACGACCACCAGAGATGGTGGTCCCTCAACAGCAACCAGCGGCGCGGCCAAACCTGGCCGCGCCAGAACTTCAGGTCGCGCTCAGAATGGAGCGCAAGTCTAGGAGCAGTCTTGCTCATGGGCCCGCGGATGAGTCTGGCTCCGGAAGCTCTGCCAGAAATGCTGTTGCCGCTCCCTGCAGCGCATCGCGTTCAGCCGCCGTACTGGCAGATCGGTCGACGGGAACGAAACGACGTTCCTGATGATTGGCAAGCGACAGAGTCGTCTCGCGAGACTCGCCCTGCCGTACGCCTGTGACCCGCAGGTTCTTGAGCGCACCAATGGCCTGGGATGCCAACGTCTTGATGTCGCTCACGATGCCGGACGTCTGGGAAAGCGCTCCGCCACGCTCTGCTGACATCGCAAGCTCCGCGGTGCCGGCATCGGATTCAGCGGCGTAGCCAGCCAACGAAGTGGCGCTGTCCTGCCAGTTGTAATTCGGTCGGGTCAGCACAACGGCGGCTTGTCGGATCCGGTCGAATCGGTCCAACTCCGTCAAGAAGGACGGGCTCGGTACTGGGTTGAGCGAAATCGTCAACGACTCCGCGAGGCCGAGCTCACGGCCAAGATGCGAAAGGGCCTTGGCCATGACGGCGACAGGCACCCCAGGGCGGCGACGATCAATAACCGCGAACCGCTTGGTTGGGTCAACGAATGCCCACGACGCAGTCGCAACGATCCTCTGTCCGACGTCCACCGTGGACTCAGTACCGGTTACAGGATCGTAGAAAAGGGGTGGTAGTCCTTGAATGCCCGACACGAACCTGATCGACCAACGGCCGCCCGTACCAAACATCGCGGTAATCGCGACCGTCTCCTCGCCGACGCCGGTTTGGCGGCCCTGGGCATCCACGTCCGCGAGGGCACTAAAGAATGCGGAGTAGTCCAGCACACTCGCGCCGTCATGGCCGTGCACCGAATAGGCGTAAAGCGCTCGCTGTTGCACAGTTGCTCGCGGCATTCAAGCCCCCTGGTGAAGAGTCGCCAAGAAGGTGGCGGACCAGAACCTCAACGACCGTGTCGCAACCGCGAACAGTGGCACCTCGTCCGACGATTCAATCTGACGGCTCGATTCGGCGAGGTCTTCGGCAGGGCCGGCTCGACCGGCCCTGCCGAAGGTTGTCACTTGCCTCGCTTCTTCTTGGCCTTCGCCGACTCATTGACAGTGGTGTCCGGGTGCCGCTTCACGGTGGACTGTTTGACGAACTTGCCCGTGATTGCGCTTCGTCCTCGCTTAGCATCCGACGCACCGCCACCGCCCTTGGCGGTCACGAAAGGTCCTCAACCGTGGCGGAGGCGGCGCCGGTCTGCACTGCAGCAATGGCAGATTTCGCGCCTTCCTTCGACACATAGGTCTCTGAGGTGGCCAAGACCTGTCCGTTGCTGGACTTCACGACCCAGTAGAACGGCTGGGAGGTGCTCTTCGAGCGAAGAATCTGGAACTTCATGACTATCCCCTCTGAGCTCAACCGCGCCGAGGGCTGACGGGTCGCGTGTCCACCCTGTGTGGTCACGCGAACTAGGCCCTTGTTAGGGTCACCAGCGCGTCCGCGAAGACGCCAGCGACCCTGGCTCGGCAAGTCCCTAACCGGAGGATCCGAGTCAGGGTCTGCTGTTGCTCGGTTCGCAGGCTACCCCCCGTTTCAGACGGAATCGCAAGCGTGTAAGTCACGCACAGCCTGTCCACCGATCCGGTATCCCCGGTCCACAGCCGCTCCACAGACGAAATGCCGCCAAAACATACGAACCGGGCGACCTTGTGGAGGACACGCCGTGTGGCTTGGTGCTTGACAAGCTGGCGTCGCAAGCCGCGACGCGAGATCGTTCTCGATCCCGCGGCCACCTATTCAAGTCCATGACGGGAAATCACGTCCTTGTACCAACGTGCGCTTGCCTTGGGCAGTCGGCGCTGGGTGCCGTAGTCGACGTAGTACATGCCGAACCGGTAGCCGTAGCCCGAAGCCCACTCGTAGTTGTCCATGAAGGACCACGGGGCGATGCCGCGGACATCTACTCCATCGGCTATGGCTTGCTGTACCGCCCGGTTGTGTCCCTCGTAGAACGCGATGCGGTCCTGGTCGTTCACCTTTCCTGATGGGTCCACGTAGTCATGCAGCGCGATCCCGGATACCGGCCAAGCCACGCTGTTCGGCGAGGGCGCTCACGCAGTCGCCGGTATTCGCCGCGGGCTCTAGCACATTCAGACCGGGCCGCTCTCCTGCTCGCATGGAACCTGCCGCACGATGCCGGACCTATAACCAATGAGCGCATTGGCGGCGCTGAGGAGACGACAGCAAGGGGATGAGCGGTATGGCGAAAGTGGCTCCGTTCCACTCGAGCAAGCCCGGCACCGAGAAGCATCACGACAACGACGCATGCACCGAGGGCAACAACATCGAAGCCTCGAATCGCGTAGCTGGCAAAGGCGGCTTGCCTTTGTGCGATCACTGCGCCCGGTTGTAACCACTCGGCGTAGACGAACCGGGTCCACGCGGCGGTGAAGACCAGCCACGGCCTCATCGTCGAACAATCGGAACCCGATCCCTCCGTCATCACGTACACGACACTTGTAGCCTCGCTAGCCACGTCGGTACTCCTCGAGGGCCGGCGTGCGTGTGGCCGCGCTGCGCCCTGTCAGCGACGGGTGAAAACTAACCCCGTGTCGACGCCTGAATATTGACCCCCTTCGGACAGACCCATCCAAGACCACGGAGCATGAAGGAACTGTTGGGGTCACTGCCCTCGCGGAGGGATATTGTCCGCTCGGATTGCCGACGGTCGCCCAGGGTAAGGCCGAGCGCCTAAGCGACGTCCGGGCCGAAAGCGGTCCCGTCGGCCAACGGTTGGCCGACTGGCCTAGCCTGCCGTGCAAGGCCGCTTGCTAGTTGACGCTTGGCCAGGGATCGACGCGCCCCGCGCGGATGAACTGTTCGACGTCGGCGACGTTGAAGCGAATGTGCCGACCTACCTTGTTGAAGGCGATGCGCCGTTCAGCGACCAGCCGCCGCACGAACCTCGGCGAGGTACCGAGCCGCTCGGCGACTTGGTCAATGTTCAGCATGCGATCCATTTCGGTCGGCTCCTTAGTCGTGTTGATAAGTGGGCGTTTCACAGCGATGGCGAGTTCCGTACGGCGAGCACAGTGGTGGGTAGCGTGATCAGGCGGGACGTCGTAGCGGTGCGTGCGCGGTGGCCGGGGGCGATTGCACGTCGGCGGGCGATGCGTTGGTTTGGGTCGGGAGCGTCTGGCTGACCGAGTGGGTGGCCGTGTTCGGGGACCTGGTAGCGGTCGCGGTAGGCCGCGATTAGCCCGACTGCGGTGACCCAGGTGGAGCGGCGTCGCGGATCGGCTGGCGGCGCGCCGAGTGCACGCAGCCAGGACGGCGGATTCTGCAGAACCTGCCGGGTGACGGCCGCGACGCGGCTAGTCATGAGCGCCTCGAGTTGTTCGATCGCGGCACGTTGGTCTACCGGAACGTCGGTGTCGAGGGGGCCTGCTGGGGTGATGAGTCCGCCGATCAACGGCTCGCCCCGTTGGCCGGGTGGCGGCGTGGCGCGTTCGTGCCAGGCGGTGACGCGGTGGTGCAGGACTGCGGCCAGGTCGCGGGCCATCGCAGCGTCTTCCGTCGTGTGGTTGGGTACGTCGAGTGGTGCTGTGGCGACGAGCGCGGGCAGTACGCGTTGCATCGGGTGTCCGTCGTATTCGGCGCGGCGCAGTGCTGCGACCAGCGGCCCGTACGCGGGTGACGCTTCGACCCGGGCGAGTTGCGCGACGGTCAGTCCGCTGCCGGCAATGACCGAGGCCCACCGCTGCCGTTGTGCAGTTTGCACGAGGGTTTCGTGCATCGGCGCGAGCTGCGCCAGCGAAGTCGCGTCGTCTTGCAGGGCGCGCAGGGTCTGAGTTGCCGAGGTCTGCGCACCGGTAGTGGCGAGGATCTGGGCCAGGCCTTGGCGACCGGTCTGCTCGGGTGCGGGCGCCCCGTCATAGCCGAGGTCAGGGATGTCGGTAGAGATGAACGCGTGGTTCTCGGTCCGGCCACGAGTCATGGCGACGTAGGCGAGTTCGCGACTCATGCCGGGCCGCAGGATGGCGAAGGTGGCGTCGACGGTCATGCCTTGCGCGCGATGTGCGGTGGTGGCGTAGCCGAGTTCGACGTGCTCTCTGACGTAGTCGGCCGGCAGCCGCACCGCTGACCGGCTCGCCCGCGAACCGTTGCCAGCCTTCCTGCAAACGACCAGCGACCCATCGTCCGCGCGCGCGGTGACCGTCCAAAGGTCACCGTTGCGAACCCAAGCTCCCGTGCTGGTGCGCAGGTCGCGCCGGTTGCGCCGGGTGACGATCGTGTCGCCGATGCCGGCGACGGTGTCGTCATGCAAACCGACGCCGTCTGGCTCGACGTTCCCGGCGCGTACTCGAGTGGCGCGGGCTTGGGTGTTGAGGTCGGCGACGGTGGCGTTGTCCGCGGCGATGAGCAACGCGCTTCGCCCGCCACAGATCGCGGTCTCCCAGGCCACGTAGGCCTCGGCGGTCATCGCCTCGGCCGGTCCGTCGTGCAGCCGCCCGTGCGCCGCGTAGGTATCGATGCAGTCCGGGTTGCCGATGCGCAGTTGTTGGCCGGCGGTGGTTTCCCACGCCTGGTCGAAGCGCCACAGCGAGGTCAGTTCGACGGCGCGGGTCTGGGTGGCGAGCAGCCCGAACGCGCCGCCCGCGTCCACCGACGACAGCTGTCGGTGGTCACCGACCAACAGCAGCTTCGCCCCGGCCGCTCGTGCTTGCTGGGTCAGCAGGTCCAGGGTCAGGGTGCTGGCCAGCGATGCTTCGTCGACGATGACCAGCTGCCCGCGGTGGAGTCGGTAGCCAGCATCGGGTGCGACCGTTGGGCGTTGCGCGCGCGGGCTGGTGGTCTCGTGCAGCCACTTGGCGGTGTTCTCACATGCGATGCCGAGCGCTTCGGACAGTTCGTGCGCGGCGGTCGCGGACGGCGCGAGCCCGATGACGCTGCCCGGACCGAATGCGTCTTCCCACGCGGCCCGCAACGCTCGTAGCGTGCGGGTCTTGCCGGAGCCGGCGGGTCCGACCAGCACATCGATCGCGCGGCCAGAGGCTGCGATCGCATGAACCGCAACGCGCTGATCGGTCGACAATCCAAGCGCGGCCGTTTCTCCCATAACGTGTGCCACGGCAGTTGCCTCGATGCGTGGCGCGGCCATCGTTGTTGCTGCCGTGAGAAGCCGTTCCTCGGCATCCAGGACACGGCTTGAGGTGAAGACTTCGCCGCGGTGGCGCCGGAACGCCGACGTGCCGTCGCCTCGCGCGAAGTCACCGACGAGCGGTGTCAGGTCGGGTGGTGTGAGCTGCAGGCAGTGGTCGTCGATGGCGAGCTGGGCAACGTGCTCGACGAGCCGAAGGCGATCCGGTGCCGAACCGAGACGCAGCGTTTTGGAGGCGTGCGCTGCTTCGGCGAGCAGGTTCCAGCGGGTCCAGGTCGCGCGCTTCTCGGTCACCGCGTCGACCACGTCGGTGGCGAGTTGATGCAGTACCGCATCGTCAACCTCACCGGCCTGAGGGGAGCGCGGGTTGTGCAGAACCCGGGTCAGCATTCGCTCGACCGGCTCCGGCAGCAGACGGGCGGCACGGGCTCGCCAGTCGGTCAGGAGTTCTGGTAGGCCGCGGAGTTGTTTCGCGGGCCGGGACTTGCGGGTCGCTAGCTGCCGGAGTCGGATCATCTCCGGCCGGCTCGGGGTGCGGCCTTTGCTGGTCCGGAAGTCGTCGAGCAGGTCGCGCAGGGAGGCGTGGACTTGGGTGGCGCGGGTGGAGAACTCGGCCAGCAACCCGTCGCCCACACCGTCGACTTCGAAGGCCGCCGACCTGCGCGCACCGCGGTCGCGCAACGACCAGGTCGCGCCGGTGTCGCGGTGGACGGCGTCGGCGATGAGGCAGTCGTAGACCTCGCTGACCGCGACGGTGGCGGCGTAGAGGGCTTTGGCGTCGATACTGCGCCACCGCCCGTCCAGGCCTTGGACTTTGTTTGCCAGCACGAGGTGGGTGTGCAGGTTCGGGTCGCCGGTGCGGGTGTCCCAATGGTCGAACCCGGCGGCGACCACGCCGCGGACGGCGACCTGGGCGGCGCCGCCGGAGCCGATCCGGGTGAACAACGCGTGCGTCTCGATCAGCTGCAGGCAGGTGTTGACGGCGTCGCGGTGCGCGGTCGCGATCCGGGTCTGGGTGGCCGGATCGGCCAGTGCCCACAGCACGCTGACCGACTTCGGCACGGTGAACGTCAAGTCGAACCCGGAGCACGCGATCGGTGTCCGGCGCCGCTGCTCCTCTGTTTCGATCCGCACGATCGCGGGGGCCCGGTCCGTATCGGTCAATACGGCGGGCAGTGCGGCGACCCGGGTGGCGATGCGCTCGGTGGCGGTCTTGTGCAACGCCCATGCCTTACCCAGCGGCGCCTGCGTGACCGGGTCTAGGCCGAGGCCGAACAGCCGTTCCATCCCGACCTCATCGATCACCCCACTGACGCCGGCGCCGGCGGCCAATCCGGGCAGGCCGGCACCGAGCCACCGGCCGGGCGGGTACCCGGATGCGGTGTAGTACGCCGACAACGGCGTGTCCGCGGCCCGCTCGACATCCCCGCAGCAGGTGTGCCGCAGCAGGTAGGTGACGCCGCCACCGGCGGACAACTTGTGCAACGACATCACCGGCGATCACCGCCGTCGGTGCGACCGGGCATGGGCACGGCGACGCCAACGGCGACGTGCCGCGGCCCGCTGTTGCGCATGGTGGCGCCCCTCCCGAAGAAAAAGTTCCTCTCACTAGGGGATGTGTGCCACCAAGGTCGGGAAACTCGGGTCGTTGCGGCGAACGGGCCATTTCGTTATCGGACTGTGACCACACAAGGCGCCTCCAAGCCGACTGCCACGGCATCGATAAGGCCTCACCGAGGGGCCCTCGCGGCGCCTGCCACCAGATCGCGAAACAGCGTCATCCGCCGAGCCACGCAGGGACACTGACAGTCGGCCGCGAGGCTGACCCTCCTGGAGTGCAAGAGGAGTCCGGGTTATTGCCGTTGGTTTGCGAAGGGTTGGTCGGTCAGGGTTGTCCACTGATCACGCCTTCGCGTTCCTGCGCCGGGTTGTTGAGGGCCAGGCTGACAAATGACCTAACAAGGAGGCAGGCAGTGGTCGGGGATGGCGCATCAACCATCAAGCGGCCGACGGCCAGTTTGGTTGGGCTGTGGGCGGATGCGGTCGCGCTTCAGCAAGGCGCCGCGGCGATCGCCATCCGACCCGGTGTCGACGACGATCTGCGGTTCACCACGGCCGCAGGTCACTTCGGCGAAGCAGCCGACGAAATCCACCGCATCTACCCCAACACCGCCCAGCTCGGCGGCGTGCCGGCGCTCGCCGCACAGGTCGAGCACCTTGCCACGGTGGAGGCGACCGACCACCTGCTTGCGGCGATCGCCGCCGTCATCCATGACTTCGACGTCGACGACCCTGGCTTGCTCCCAACCGACATGCTCGCCGCCGGGTCGGCCGCGACGTGGCTTGGGCTGGCGCACTACGCCATGAGCGGTCGGTTGCCGTGACCACGGCCGTCGATGAACGCGTCGATGTCGAGCAGGCGACTAGTGCCGAAGCAGTGCCTGGCAGAACGTCTCGACGGCAACCAGTGCGTCTGCGGCGAGTGTTGATGAATCTTCATCGGGTGGTCGATGCCGAACTGCTCGGCGTAGGCGCTTGGCCCTTGCGCCCGAGGATCAGAAAAGTTCGCGGCGAGGTCCTGCAATGCGGCTGTGAGACCGCCGAGATCCGCGCCGAACGTGTCGAGCACCAGTTGGACGGCGGCTTGCGGACCGCCAGCGTCATTACGCAGGAGGACAAAGGCGATGTCGTACAAGTCCTTGGACAGGTTCCGGCCGTTCGCGGCGTGGACTTTGGCAAGCAGGTCGGCGGCGAGGGTGGCAACCCGAAGCTGTAGGAGCGCGATCTGCGTGAACATCTACTTGTCAGTTGCGGCACCCGGCGGCGGGGGTCCGTCCGGCAACTCCTGTCGAGGCAGCCGAACGGGCCGGGGCAGCGCTGCGTCAGAGGTCTGAACCGAAGTCGGCGGGTGGCGACCCGTCACGAAGATCGCCACGTTGACTGCCAACCCGGCGGTGGCTACGGTCCCGGCCACCCAAGGTTGTCCCATCGCAACGAGCGTCACGATTGCGGCGAGCATCAGCACCAGCGCGCCGAACCCAAGAATCTGGCCCCGCTTCACGATAGCCAGCCGCTCGGGAGCCTGAGCGTCTCCGCCTCGGGATCGCAACACCGGACGGCACGCGTCGTGGACTCCCAGCCACGATTCTCGGTCCTCCGCAGATGGCCACGCATCCCGCCACGGTTCTCGGGAAGGGGAGAGGCCTGGGCGAGCTGAACGGTCCGTTTCACACCGAGGACCGCCCGGAACGACAAGGCCCGAGCGCCGTTGCACCCAACTCGCGGGAAGGTTCTCCATACCCTCATATACTGCCCGGATGGGACATTGGTCCGAAAGCCTCGTTGACGAGGCTGCTCAGCAGATCGGCGGCGAGCCTGACCGCGACGTGCTGATGGACCTGCTCGCCAAGGTCGGCCGCGAGATGGAGGTTCTGTCTGGCCGCAGCTTTCATTCAGTGCGCCGTATGACGTCGGTCTTCGAGCCCAACGGCCTGCCCTTCGTGGACGTGCCGGACATGCAGGTCGGCTCGATGGGACCCGTGGCAGCCGTGTGGGAGGTCCCCGACCCGGTTAACCGCCAGATGGCAACTGTCCTGCAGGTGTCAACGTTGGCTGCTCCAGTCCCAACGGCCGCGCCTTTCGCCGATGGCCTTTGGTTTGCCGGGCAGCTGCTTGCCGAGGTCTCGCGAGCCGGCGGTCTGTCGAGGGACTACGTTCTCCGCTGGTTCGGGGCCGTGGACCCGACTGAACGAATGAACATCATGCGCCGGGTCATGGATCCTGCCGTGCGATTCAGCGTCCCTATCCTCGGAGTTTCCATCGGCGGTTGGTGGATCCAGATCGCCCGCCGACTCATATGGGTGACCAGTGACACCGAGGACGAAGGACGGCTCCTCGAGCCGCTCCTGAACAAGCTCGTGACAGGCGCCGACGTCCCACCCCTCGCGGCCGTCGAGGCCGTACTGATCGCGGCTCCGATGACGCGACAACCCGTAGATTGGGCTTTCGCTGCGCGCGTATGGAACGAAGGAGCTCGGCGCCCTGTCGATCGCCCGTGGCGCGTACTCGCGGCGGCCATTCACGGCCACGGCATACCAACGATCACGCTGGATCCTGACTCGACCCCCTACGAGACTGCATGCCAGGTGGTTTTGAAGGGGTACTGGCACGGCTACATCAGTGGTGACGAGCCTGCCCTGGCAAACGCCCTCGTGATGGCTTACCCGCGAGAGGTGGAGCGCATTCAGAGGGCGACCCGCGCCCCGACCCGCGGCGCAGCAGCCGCGATGCTGCTCGAGCAACTGATACGTCCCGGGTTCGATCCGGCTCAGGGCGCGGAGGCAACTCGTCGGTACGTACGGCGCAAGGCGAGGATCGCGGTAATGCAGTTCAGGAAGGCCGAGACGCCGGACCGCTACCCCTGGACGCAGATCGGGGTCAGCGAACGGCGCTACTACAAGCTTCTGCCGCTGTTTGCGCAGAAGATAAATGGCCGGTATGCCGTCGACCAGCCCGATGTGGTCGCGCGCATGAAGGCTTATCTGGACGGCGCAGACGAGGTTCGCGCCGTTCGAGCAGCCGCGCTTGACGTCCTCCGGGCGCATGGCTACGCCGAGGAGGCCGCGCGCAAATGGCTACAGCGACATCGACCCGAGGAGGCCTTAGACGCGTGGCCGCGCGGCAGTCGACCTCGCGCACAGCAGGTTCGTGCGCAACTGCACGGTGCATCTGGTACGTCTCTGCCGGAATAGCCGTCCAGTCCAGGTCGCCGACGCCACCAGCGCAACACAACGTTTTCACGAAGTAAATCTCGAAAGTGATTCCGGGGACGGCTAAATCCCGCCCGAGATCGTCAAAGCCTAGGAGCGCCCTGGATCGCCGAACCTGCCGCATCCGGAACAGGTTCTGCGTTCCACGCATCAGGCCAGAGTCGCGCCAACTCGCAGTGACTCTGACGAGAAGCTGCGCAGGCAGTGGCATCGGCTGCGGCATCGACCCGCGTGGAGCACGGACCACCGCCACAGCACGATGTCTACGACCGCGGCAGGTTCCCCGAGCCAGCCCGCTATCTCACCGCAGAGCGCATCAACCGAGCAGCGACCGGTTGCTTCGGCGAGACGGGCGAGGTGCCGATCGGCCTTCGCCACATCGGATCCGAGATTCTTCGCCAGGTGGCGCCAGGTCACGGGACCGATGTACGGCAACGACCGGAGGAATGATTCTGGTTCGCGAAGCGCCTCACGGAGACCGGCAGCCCCCATCGAGCGTGCGATGGAGGCTATCTGCAGGATCGCGTCCACCTTCCGTTCATGTGCGAAGACTCTCAACGCGCCCTCGCGTGCCTCCGCGCTATACCTGTCCAGCGCGACGGGATCGAAGCCGCGAAGTGCGTCGGACATCTGGGAAAACAATCCGCGCACCACGGACTCACGCATACCCGTGCACAGAACCACCCAGGCGGCCTCGCTCGTGAAGCGCCGGATCGTCACCCGGGATGTTCCTACGTTGCTTTGCCAGATCACTTCGTCCACGAAGCCGCGTTCAAAGATGTCGCGTTTCGCTGCCAGGTACCCCCGAACAAGCGCGTCGGTGTCCTGCCCAGCGGTCACGAGCTAAGTATGCGCGGTCTCCTGCCCATGACCCTGCAACTTCTCGGCCTGTCGGGATTCCTTGGCCTGTTTCGACACTGCCCTCCGAGCAGTCCAGTACCCAGTTCCGGGATGACGGCTTAGGAGTCTGCTGATTTCCACCTTGCGCGTGTGCGCCGCCTTGAGCGGATTGAACAAGATATTCGGTACAGCCGGAACGTCGGCCATCGCTTGTCGATAGGCGGCAGTGACCGTCTCCAGGTGAGAAGCGGCATCAGCGGGTCGTGGGGCGACGCGGTAGAGATCTTTGATGTTCGCAAGAACGTCTACAGCTGCTTCCCGTCGACGGCTGGCCCCTCGCGGATCCAACACAAGTAGAAGCAACGTGACGCTGAAGGTACTAACCGCGAGCCATCCGAGCCATGTCGATCGGAGGCCGGTTATCCCGAGGAAGTTGACGCGCGAAGTGCCTGGGGCGAAGGCAAAGGCGACCCCGACAAGCGATGCAACGAGAACGGTGCATGTGAGAACCGTCCCGACGATGCGGTCCCAGTCGCGCAGGGTCGACTGCATGCTGGTCATCTGGTCGACTAAGCGAGACTGACGGCGTATCTCCTCGAGGTCCCTGTTCATCGACGGACCAGAAGGACGTGCGTCGACCACGGGCTCAGCCACCGAACAGGGTTCGGACATCGTCCGGTCCATCAGCAGACTCGAGGCCAGCTGCCAGTCGGCGGAAGTCGGCACTGATGGCCTGACGAGCAACGCTGCCAGCGGGGCCGAGATAGCTATCAACATGCACGGACTGACCACTGATGTCCCCTGTCGGGACCATCACCGCGTCTGCTGCGTGTGCTACCAGGTGGTGCAGCATCGATGCGCGATCACGGCGTCCGGAATAGTCCTTGAATGCGTCGACTGCGATCGCCTCGACGTGATATCCGGACAATCGATGCTCCGGAGATAGCTCTTGCACGAGGGCCTTCGCGAGCTTGATCGTAGGTATCACGCCGTCCCCGTTTGCCTGGTTGACCTCCGTCAGTTTCTCGGCGAACTTATGGGGCCGAATCTGCCGCCATGTGCTGCCGTCCTCGGACGCTATGGACGTATGGCCGGCACGTTCGACTGCCGGTAGTAGCTGAATTTGTGCGCCGTCGGTGTAGGTCACGGTGACCGCGAGGTTGCCAGGTGCGATCGTTACAACCTCACCTGCTGGGAGCCTGGCCTTCAGCGCAAGCACAAACCTGTTGACGAGGTCACCGGGAGCCGCGTCAGGCTCGTCCACGACGACCAACGCGTCAACGTCGCTAAGTCCGTCAACATATGTGTGTTTCGAAACGCTGCCTCCGAACAGAAGGCGATCAACGTCGACGGCTTCGGTGCCGAGCGCGTCTACGATGGCGTCCAGCCGGCGGCGGGTTCCTGGGATATCTCGATTGTTGATATTCGCGAGCTGCTCGCCGAGGTATCCATTGATCGCTGCCTCGGTTTCCTGCCGCCGCAGGAGTTCTAGCGCCTCGCGACGATCTTTCGAGATGTCGCTGCTACCCGAATACCCGCCCCCTCCACTCCCGCCCATCACTAGCCTTTCTGTCCAAGTACGGCCTGTACGGTGTCGTAAATTTCGTGCATGCGGTCTGCGTGAGGTCCTAAATGGCTCCAGTTTTCGGGCTCGGCATGCCAACGTATGAGGCCGCTTCGAAGCCTTCCAAGAGCAGCGAGGTTGGCCAGGAACCTCAGCTGATGTCGGCGCTGCTGCTTTACATCGAGTTGCGTCGTGAGCACCGCGAGCTCGTCGGGATGTAGAGCGAGCCCATCGTGGTACGCATATCGCATCCAGCTCAGCCCATCGAATAACTCGCCGCCGGCCATGAAGTAGAGCGGTGTCCACAGTGGATCAAGGCTTCCGAACACGTGAATTGGTCGGTCGGCGCAACCATGTTCGTCGAGCAGGACACGGAGCTGGGCCAACGTCTTGAGCCGAGTGAGCAGGTCATCGCCGAGGTCCTTCTCCGTTACACCGATGACGTCAAACGCTCGAAGGTTCTCGATGTCTGCAGTGACGGCTGCGAGGTTGATGGACTCTTCGTCCGGTTGTGGTTTTAGGAGGAAGTCACTGTGTAGATGGGGTCGATTTGCGAAGAAGGCTTGGGCCCGCTCGCGTTGTTCGGGATATGAGCGGCGCGGTTCTCGCGGATCGTCATAGCTGACGACGAGGAGACTTCGGTCGCGTGGCAGTTTGTCCACAACGGTTTCGTAGTCTCCAAAGCCGTAAGGCTTCGGAGAATGCGGCCCGCGTCGCGTTTCGCCGGACTCCCAGTCTTGCCGGTTGAGCTCGTAGCCACCACTGTCAACCACCAGCAGTTTTGGTGTGCCGTATACCGACTCTCGGTGATTGGAGCTGAACAGGCGGTCGGTGTCCTGCAGATGTCCGTGATGGAGGTCGTACGCCGATATCAGGAGGGCGTCCTGAATATCCGGGGCCGCAAACGCCAGGATCTTTGACGACTCGCTCAGATTGTCGTCGACGTCGATGGGAAAACCCTTGCTGCTGACGCTCGGGATGAGTACCGGACCTGACAGAGTTGCGGACCCGAAATGCAACTGACGACTACGCGCGTGCATCCAGCGCCTTCCTGTCAAGACAGGACCGGCACGACATGCACGGTGAGTTCGCGGCTTCGCAGCTATGCGTCAGCTCGAGAGGAACTGCCATCGACTCGGCCAGCTCGTATACCTGAGTCTTGTTGAGGTCGATTAGTGGTGCCGCGATCGGTTGACTCCCGCCGTGCTGAAGATCCGTTAGCCGCTGCCACGCACTGAGCCAGCTTGGTGAGCAGTCCGGGTAGCCGGTCCCGGCGTGGATACCGAGCGCTATTACAACGTCGCGCTGACCAAGCGCTGCAACTGCGACGAGGAGGTCGTTTCGCCCGAGGATTTCGCCCGAGCCGTATGTTCCATTTCGTGCCACGGTCACACCCGTCCACGGCACGCCGAAGTGCGCCGCCACTGCGCGACTCGCCGATTCCTCAGCCTCGGCGGCAGCTTGACCGTAGTGCACCCAGACAGCAGTGGTTGAGGCCTCGCGGTCCGCCAGCATCGCCAGGACAGTCGCGCTATCGACGCCGCCGCTCAGCAGCACAATATGGTTGTGTCGTGATAACACCACGGGGAGATGTTGTCACATTTGTCACCTGGTGACGCTCGTTCGGGCGACCGAACCGCGCCGGAGGGCTACCTACCGCGAACGTCGCCCCAGAGCAGAATCTGCAACCGTCCGCTCAGTGACCATCCGCGTGCCGCAACGGGTTCGGCCAGCAGTCGCATGCCTTCCAAAACGGCCACCTCGGTCGTTCCTTCTGGCATCACCCAGACCCGACCCGGTGCGAGGTCTAGTGCTGCAACTATTAAGTCGATCTCGTCGAGGTCACTGAGATCTCGGGCTACGAACTTGAAGACAGTCTGCTCGGCCGCGGCCAATGTCAATAGAACGTTGAGCCGAAGGCGTACTCGAGAGGACATCCCGCTGTGGCGCAACTTTGGGCTGACAACCACGATGTCCGCGGCCGGCAGCAGCGGACCGAGTGCGACTGTTCCGCTGGTCTCAACGTGGACCGAGTGGCCCGCCTCTCTCAGCTTCAGGGCGAGCGGGGCGAGTTGATCAGCTTGCAGAGCGGGCTCGCCACCGGTCAGGACGACCGTATCGGCGCCACGCGCAATGATGTCCCGAAGGACCTCAAGAGTCGGGACAACGGAAAGTTCGTCACGGAGGTCGAACCGCTCGGAGTTCCACGTGTATGCGGTGTCACACCATTCGCACCGTAGATTGCATGCGCCGAGTCTCAGGAAGGTCGCTGTCGTGCCGCTGTGCGGACCTTCGCCCTGAAGCGTTGGCCCGAACAATTCGCTTATCAAGAGCGCGCCGGGGCCTGGCCGAGTGATCCCGTGCCAAGTGTTACTGGCGGTGTATGACGACCGAGCCATTAGCCGTCTCCCAAAGGCGAATCGTCGACCACGGTAGCCCTCCCGAGGCCAGTCGATCGCCGATCATGATCGCCACCAGTTCGGCGGTCGGGTTGTCCAAGATCGTGTTGAGGTCTTGGTGGTCCAGCCCCTCGGGGCCAGCGAGCACACATTTCTCAACGACCTCATCAATCTCCGCGAAGTCCATTACAACCCCGCGCGAGTCCAGCTCACCGAGCACGAACACTTCCAGCACGTACGAATGACCGTGCAGACCGCGGCACTTGCCCGAATGCCACGGCAGTGCATGGGCCGCCTCGAATCGGTAGCGTCGAGCGACTGTTACTTCCATTCGTGCAACCTATGTCGACCAGGACGTCGACGGTGGCAGCGGGGCACATCGCGTTCGATCCTCTTGCGCTCCGCGATAGCTGGGTGACGTCGCCCAATCGTGCCGCCGCCCCGGAGGCCGCATGTCCACCGTTCGGGGTAGCGAACCTCGGTACGGTGGCCAGCGAAACCTCGTGCTAATCGCCGGACAACGACGCTGCCGGCGTGATCGACCAAGACGCCGGACTGAGACGTCGTTGTCGTTCGAGCAGCGGGCAGTTGTGCCTATGGCCGTGAGGTTGATGTAGCGGACGGCCACCGCCCCCGGCAGCAGTTGGTGCCGCGGTGTGATGGCTTGACATGAGCGCTGGCTCGGCTGCGCAGGCACTCGGCTCCCCGCTCAAGTCGCCGGATCGGCGCCTAGAGAGCCAATCATGGGGGTTAAATGGGGATACCGGCAGATCGCAGTACCGGGCAACGCCTATTCCCGCTGTTCAGAGAGCCGGCGAGGGGAATTGAACCCCTAACCTCCCGATTACAAGTCGGGTGCGCTGCCAGATTGCGCCACACCGGCGGGACTGCTCGCCGATCGTAACGCCCGCCGTGTGACAGTAGAGCCGTGCGCCTGCAGTTCGCCTCCACAGCCGACCCGAGCGAACTGCTGGCATTGCCGTGGTCCACTCCCCTCGAACAGTGGCCGGCTGACCGCCTCGTCTCCCTCCCGCGGGGTATCTCGCGCCACGTCGTCCGGTTCGTGCGAGTGTCCGGCACGGTCTACGCGATCAAGGAATTGCCGAAGCACGTTGCCGAGCGCGAATACCGGTTGCTGCGCGAGCTCTCCAAGCGCGAGGTCCCGGTGGTGAAGGCCCGCGGGGTGGTCATCGAGCGGGTCACCGAGGACGGCGAAGCGCTGGACGCCGCACTCGTCACCAAGCACTTGCGGTATTCACTGCCGTACCGCGCGCTGTTCTCCCGCCGGCTCGACCCCGAACTCGCAGACAAGCTCCTTGACGCACTCGCACAACTGCTGGTCCGGCTGCACCTCGTCGGGTTCGCCTGGAAGGACTGCTCGCTGTCGAACACGTTGTTCCGTCGTGATGCTGGAGCGCTGGCGGCCTACCTTGTCGACGCCGAAACAGGCGAGATGCACGCCGCCCTTTCCGACGGTCAACGGGCACAGGATCTCGACATCGCCTCGGTCAACATCGCCGGCGAGCTGTTCGACCTAGAGGCAGCCGGGCTCCTTGCCGAGAACGTCGAGGCGACTGACGTCGCAGACAGCGTCATCTCCCGCTACGAGGCGCTCTGGACCGAGCTGACCCGCACCGAATACGTCGATCCGAGCGAGTGGTGGCGTATCGAGCAACGCCTGCAGAGCCTGAACGACCTCGGGTACGACGTCGGTGAGGTACAGCTCATCGACGAACCAGGCGGCCAGCGGTTGAAGTTGCAGACGCAGGTGGTCGAAGCCGGCCACCACCAACGCAGGCTCCAGCAACTCACCGGCCTCACCGTCGAGGAGAACCAGGCCCGGCNNCAGGTCGAGGCCATGACGATGGGCGACCGGGTCGCCGTGCTGAAGGACGGCCTGCTGCAGCAGGTGGGTACCCCGCGGGAGCTCTACGACCACCCGGACAACGTGTTCGTGGCCGGCTTCATCGGCTCCCCGGCGATGAACCTGATCGAAGCCCCGCTGACAGCAGACGGCGCGACCGTCCGTGGCGCGAACGTCCCGCTCCCCCGCGACGTGGTCAAGCTGGCCACTGACGAGGGGCTGAAATCGGTGACGCTCGGCTTCCGTCCCGAGGACATCACGCTCGCGGAGAACGGCCATGGCATCCCGCTGGAGGTACTGCTCGTCGAGGAGCTCGGCGCCGACGCCTACGTCTACGGCGAGGTGCTGCTCGCGGACGGCAGCGGCAAGCAGATCATCGCCAGGACCGACGGACGGCGCCCCCCAGGGAAGGGGGAGACCGTGCACGTGAGCGTGAAGGAGGGTCACGCGCACGTCTTCTCGCCCGCTTCCGGGGAGCGGCTGAGCTAGCCGACCCGCGCCGCGGCAGACATCACGCCAGGCTCGGCGCGACCCAGACGAGGGACGGAGCCCGGATGGTCCTGCAGGTGACTGCGGCCCCCGACGACCCCGACCTGCTGTTCCTGCCGTGGGACGTCCCGCTCGAGGATTGGCCGGCCGACCGTTTGGTCACCCTCCCGCGGGGCATCTCCCGACATGTGGTCCGGTTCGTGCGGCTGCACGGGCGGGTGTACGCGGTCAAGGAGGTCCACGGTCGGCTGGCCCGGCGCGAGTACGGGCTTCTGCGCGACCTGGACCGACTCGGCGCCCCGGCGGTCGACGCGGTCGCCGTGGTAGATGGACGGACCAGCCGGACCGGCGAGGAGCTGGAGCCGGCGCTGGTGACCCGGCATCTGCAGTTCTCGTTGCCGTACCGCGCCCTGTTCTCCTCGACACTGCGTCCGGACACGGCCAGCCGGCTGCTTGACGCGCTGTCGCTGCTGCTGGTGCGGCTGCACCTGACCGGGTTCGCGTGGAACGACTGCTCGCTGTCCAACACCCTCTTCCGCCGTGACGCCGGAGCCTTCGCTGCCTACCTCGTCGACGCCGAGACCGGCGAGCTGCACCCGACGCTGTCCCGCGGCCAGCGCGAATACGACCTGGACCTGGCCCGGACGAACATCTACGGCGAGCTCGCCGACCTGGAGGCCGGCGGGATGCTGCACGAGTCCGTCGACGCGGTGCACACCGCTGAGGCTGTGGTGCGCCGCTACCAGCGACTGTGGGACGAGCTTACCGAGCCGCTGGAGGTCTCCCCGGGCAGCCGGTACCTCGTCGACGCCCAGATCCGGCGCCTCAACGACCTCGGCTTCGACGTGGCCGAGCTGGAGGTGGTCGGGGAACCGGGCGCATCGACCATCCGGGTTCAGCCCAAGGTGGTCGACGCCGGTCACCACAGCCGCCGGCTGCTGCGGCTGACCGGCCTGGACGTCGAGGAGAACCAGGCCCGGCGGCTCCTCAACGACCTCGACACCTACCGGGCGGCCGCAGTGATGCCGGGCACCGACGTCGACGAGGAGACAGTTGCCCGGCACTGGCTGGCCGACGTATTCGAGCCGGTCATCGAACGCATCCCGCCCGAACTGCGCGGACGCCTCGAGCCTGCCGAGATCTTCCACGAGGTCCTGGTGCACCGCTGGTTCCTGTCGGAGGCCGCGGGCCACGACGTCGGAATGGACGCCGCCACCGCGTCGTACGTCGAGAACGTGCTGAAGTTCCGGCCCGACGAACGCGCGATCCTCGGCACGCCCATGCGCCGCAGCACCGACTGACGCGAGGCGTTCAGGCCAGCTGGCGACGGCGCGAAACCTCGTACAGTGCGACCCCGGCTGCAACAGACGCGTTCAGCGACTCCGTCGACGACGAGATCGGGATGCGGACGACGAGGTCGCACCGCTCTCTCACGAGCCGCGACAGGCCCTTCCCCTCTGAACCGACGACGAGCACGATCGGCTCGGTGGCCGCCTCGAGCTGCGTGATGTCGAGCTCCCCGCCGCCCGCGAGCCCGATCACAAGCAGGCCGCGCTCGCCGTAAGCCGTGAGAGCACGCGTCAGGTTCGTCGCGCGCGCGACGGGCACCCGGGCGGCCGCGCCGGCCGACGCCTTCCAGGCACCGGCGGTCATGCCGGCGGACCTGCGCTCAGGGACGAGCACGCCATGGCCGCCAAAGGCGCCGACCGAGCGGACCACCGCCCCGAGGTTGCGCGGATCGGTGACCCCGTCGAGCGCGACAAGCAACGGCACGCCGGCCGAGAAAGCACGGTCGAGCATCTCGTCGGGGTGCGCGTAGTCGAAGGGCGGCACCTGAAGCACCAGGCCCTGATGAACAGCGCCTTGGGCGTAGCGGTCGAGCTCGACCCGTTCTGCGTCAAGCAGCGGAATGCGCAGTTGGTTGGCCAGCTTCACCGCCTCGCGAACCCGCTCGTCGAGCTCGATCCCGTTCGCGACATACAACGCACTCGCGGGGATGCCGGCCCGAAGCGCCTCGACCACCGGGTTGCGACCCGCCACGATCTCGGGCGCATTGACGTCGGGCCGGGTGGTACGAGTCGGACGGCGAGCCGTCGACGGCCGACCAGCACCGGCCGTGCGAGCACCTGCACCGGCCGTGCGAGCACCGGTCGACCTGCCCCCGGCACCACGGCCGCCCGCAGCAGGACGACCGCCCGCAGCAGGACGACCGCCCACAGCAGGACGACCGCCCGCAGCTGGACGACCGCCGGCCGGCGCACTACGGCCACTACCCGCGGCAGCTCGGCCCGTCGTTGCCCGACCGGTGGTCGGACCGTCCGCTACGCGCCGAGCCCGGCGCTGCGCTGGGTGCCCTTTGCGATCTTCGGCGGGCGGCGTTGGGCCACGGCCCTCGAGACCCTTGCGCTTCTGGCCACCTGAACCTACGGCCGCGCCTTTGCGGTGCGATCCCGGCTTCGCTCCGCGCCCGCCCTGGCCGCCGCGCTTTCCGCCTGCCATGACATCAATCCCTCCGCAGTTGCCAGCGGGCTCCCGCGGCGGTGTCTTCGACGATGATGCCTGCCTGAGCCAGCTGATCGCGAATCGCGTCGGCGGCGGCGTAGTCCTTGCGCTCGCGGGCCGCGGTCCGTTGCTCGAGTGCAAGCGCCACCAGACGGTCGATCACCGCGCGCGCGTCGGCCGACTCGTCGGTGTGCCCTGGGGCGTCATCGAGCCCGAACACGCCGAGCATCGCGGTCACCCACCTGAGGTGATCCGCGACGCGTTCCTTGTCGGCATCGGCAAGCGCCGCGTTGCCTTCGCGCACGGTGTTGTGCAGCACTGCCAGCGCCTGCGGCACCCCGATATCGTCGTTCATCGCCTCGACGAATAGGGCAGGAAAGGAAGCCAGTTCGAGCGGCACCCGGTCGTCGGCGACGTCGCCGAGCAGCTCACGTGCCCTGCTGACGAAGCCCTCGATCCGGCGGTACGCCCTCGCCATGTCGTCGAGAGCCGCGTCGGTGTAATCGACGCTCGAGCGGTAGTGCGGCGCGACGAGGTAGTACCGCAGCTCGGCCGGCCGCACCCGCTCGAGCATCATGCCCACCGACATCGTGTTTCCGAGGGATTTGCTCATCTTGTCGCCGCCGAGGGTCACGAGCCCGTTGTGCATCCAGAAGTTCGCGAACGGGTCTCCCGCCGCGCGCGACTGGGCCTGCTCGTTCTCGTGGTGAGGGAACACGAGATCGAGCCCGCCGCCGTGGATGTCGAACGCCGGACCGAGATACTTCGTCGCCATCGCCGAGCATTCGAGATGCCACCCGGGGCGTCCCGCGCCCCACGGGGTTTCCCATGACGGCTCGCCCGGCGTTGCACTCTTCCACATGGCGAAGTCCAGCGGATCGCGCTTGTTGTCGACCTCGGTCTCGCCCTGGTTGAGGTTCGCCGGGTCTTGGCCCGAGAGCGCGCCGTACTCGGGAAAGGAACGAACCGCGAAATAGACATCGCCGTCGACCGCGTAAGCGTGGCCCGACTCGATGAGGCGGCGCATCAGCACGATCATCTCGGGCACGTGTCCGGTCGCCCGCGGCTCGACGGTCGGCGGCAGGCAACCGAGCGCGGCGTAGGCGTCGGAGAACAGCCGCTGATGGCTCTCGGCGACGCGCCACCACGGCAGGCCGGTCTCGGCGGCAACGTTGAGGATCTTGTCGTCGATGTCGGTGACGTTGCGGCAGAAGACGACGTCGTAGCCGCTCGCTGCGAGCCAGCGACTCAGGACGTCGAACGCGACCGCCGACCTGACGTGGCCGATATGCGGCGCGGCCTGCACGGTCGCACCGCACAGGTACAACGAGACCTGACCGGGATTGATCGGAACGAACTCACGCTGCCCGCGAGTGCCGGTGTCGTAAAGGCGCAAGCTCACGGAGCAAGAGTAGGGCCGCCGCGCGGGCGGAGCTGGACCAACGCCGTGGCCATCGCGGCGAGCCCCTCCCCGCGGCCGGTAAAGCCCAGCCGGTCCGAAGTCGTCGCGCCAAGCGAGACCGCCGCGCCGGTCGCCGCGGAAAGCACACCCTGTGCCTCGTCGCGGCGAGGACCGAGACGCGGAGAGTTGCCGATGAGCTGGACTGCCACGTTGCCGATCTCGAAGCCGGCGTCGCGCACCCGCCGCGACGTTTCGGTCAGCAACGCGACCCCCGAGGCTCCCGCCCACGCCGGGTCGTCGGTGCCGAACTGACTGCCGAGGTCACCGAGCCCGGCGGCGGACAGCAGTGCCGAACAACACGCGTGCGCGACGACGTCGGCGTCGGAGTGGCCCGCCAGCCCCGGCTCACCCGGCCAGTGCAGGCCGGCAACCCAGAGCGGGCGGCCGACCTCGAACGGGTGGACGTCGAACCCGGTACCGACCCTCGGCAAGGCCATGGCGACTACAGGCGAATCAGAGGGCACCGTTGGCCCGCCGTTCGAGCAGGACCGCCTCGGCCAGCAGGAGATCGATCGGCCGGGTGATCTTGAACGCCTCGGCCGAGCCTGCGACGACCACGACCGGCAGGCCGAGCCGCTCGACCAACCCGGCGTCGTCGGTGAGCGTCGCGTCTGCCATCGCGTGCGCCTTCGCGAGCACCGCCCGATCAAACCCCTGGGGAGTCTGGATGCATCGCAGGTCGGAACGCGACACCGTCTCGGTCACCAGCTCGGACCGTGGCCCACGCTCGCCGTCACGGGGCTCGCCGGGCGCAATCCGTTTCACTGTGTCGGCCATCGGCACGCCGGGCACGACCGCGATGTGACCCGCGAGCACTGCCCCTGCGACCGCGTCGACAAGCTCGCTGGGGGCAAGTGGGCGGGCGGCATCGTGAACCAGCACGACATCGACCGCGGGCGGCAGCGCCTCGAGCGCTCGGGCCACGGAGTCCTGCCGCTCGGCGCCACCAGCGACGACGAGTACCTCGGCACCGATGTCGTGCAGCGCGAGCAACGCCTTGACCTCGCCGACACCGTCGGGAGGAGCGGCGACGACGACGAGATCGACCAGGCGGGCCCGCGACAGCGCCCTGACCGCATGTACGAGCATCGGGACGCCGCCGAGGGTTCGCAGTGCTTTCGGCTGGCCAGGCCCGAGCCGGTCGCCGCGCCCCGCGGCCGGAACTATGGCCGCGACGGTCACGACGTCCGGCCCGACGACGCTGATCCCGCCCCGGATTCGGTCACCGGCAGGCCTCGCCTGAGACCGCTTGCACAGCAGAGGTCGGATGCGCGGGCTGCCCGGGCTGCACGGGCTGTGCGAAGACCATGCGCCCGTTCGCCGTCGTGAGCACGCTCGTGACGTGGACGAGGACCTCGTCGCCAATGCGATCACGCGACCGCTCGGCAACCACCATCGTGCCGTCATCGAGGTAGCCGACCGCCTGGCCNNATGACGTGGACGCCGGCCAGCGCCGCAACCCTCGCCAGGTTGGTGTCCAGCGTGAGGAGCGGAATGCCTCGATCGAGGCAGAGCCGCACCAGCTTGGCGTCGACCTCCGGAACCGCAGGGACGTCGTCGTCGAGAACCTCGACCGAGAGGCCCGGCTCGCGCTTCAGCGCCTCGAGCGTCTGCAGGCCGCGGCGTCCCTTGGATCGACGCTGGTCATCGCCGGCGTCGGCGAGCGCTTGCAGTTCGGCGAGCACGGGAGTGGGCACCAGCAACGTGCCATGAAGGAAGCCAGCCCGCACGACGTCGAGAACCCGACCGTCGATGGCCACCGAGGTGTCGACAATGCGAGGCAGATTGGACGTCGCCAGTGGGCGAGCCACCATGCCGGCTCGGCTGGCGAAGAGGCCGAGCATCTCTTCGCGTCGGCTGCCGCCGAGGCGGTAACCGAGGTAGCCGACGACCGCCACCACGAACCCGAACAGCGGGAACGCTAGGAAAGGCTCGACCAGCAAGAAGATCCACCAGGCGACGCCGGCACCAACAAGCACGCCGATCACTCCGCCGAACGAACCTGCGACCAGCTCCTCAGCGGAGGACTGCCGAAGGTTGTGCTCGGTGCGCGTCACCGCCGTGACCGTCGTGCGCCCGAGGATGCCCCCGAGCACATAGCCGAGGCCGGACCCGATGATGACGCCGACCATGACGCCGTTGAGCG
>PLCK01000074.1:0-188 GCA_003134755.1 Actinomycetota bacterium
TGGGCCATGGTGCTGCACAACCAATACCCGTGGGACCGCTCGCAGGCGGAGTTGGTGGAGGTGGGCCAGCTTCGCGAGGACGACCACGTCGTCGTCCTGCACCCACGCGACCAGGAGGTCCGGCACTTCCTGCGCCGCCTTGAGAGCGGCGAGGTCCCCGTGCCTGGCTCACAGGCCAGGGTGGCCAC
>PLCK01000074.1:207-9042 GCA_003134755.1 Actinomycetota bacterium
CGCAACGCCGCCTACAACTGGTCTCCGATGTCGGCCGAGCAGGTCCTTGAGAAGACCGGCATCGCACAACGGCGCTACACCTCGCACAGCCTGGAGGAGATCGCGCTTCAGGCGGCACAGGCGGCTCTGACCCACGCCGGCCGGGGGCCAGAGGAGATCGGCGCGGTGCTGGTGTGCACCTGCACGAGCACGCGCATGATCCCTTCGGTGGCGACCTGGATCTCCGGTCAGCTGGGNNNGAAGTTCTCGGACAAGATCGGCAACGTCCGTCCGTCCCGCATGATCTTCGGTGACGGCGCTGCCGCCATCGTGATCGGGGTTGCGCCGCCGGGCGAGCCGCCCGACATCGAGTACCTGCAGACTTACGCGAGCGGTCCGGCGAGCGAGGTGAACTCGATCATCTGGCCCAACCCCGCGTTCGACAACAACATCACCGTGTACGGCCCGGAGGTCAAGTCGCTGGCCGGCCGCTACCTCGTCCAGATGATCGACGAGCTCAAGGCCCTCCCCGACCCTGACGGGGTGCAGGCCTCGCTCCTGGCGAGCATCGACCTCATCGTTCCCCACCAGGCCAACAAGCCAATGGTGACTCAGCTCGCCCTGCAGGCCGGGCTCCCGTCCGAGAGACTCTACTTCAACATCGAGCAGGTCGGCAACGCCTCCTCGGCGAGCATCCCGCTGGCCATCCACGACGCGGTCCGCGACGGTGTGATCAAGGGGCCCGCGCGGATCTTCACTCCTGGATTCGGGGCTGGAGCCGTCGCGGGATACACCGTCATGCGGATCGATCCGGCCGTCGTCGCCCTGGCCAGCGAGTGGCGGCCGGCGCAGGAGCCAGTGTCGCCCGAAGGCGCCCAGCAGATTCCCGAGCCGTCCTCAGACCACGTGCGGCTCGCGTTCGGATAGGCCGGGGAGGGCGCGCCGGTGATGGGCGCTGTCGCTCGATGCCCGGGCGGCGCGGCTAGGAAGCCTCCGACAGGGCCCTTGCGATGATCGAGGTCTCGTTGTCCAACGACGATGGTTGGTGGCATCCATCCACGTCTACCTGGTCGATGAACCTCAGGTGGGCACGGACGGCTTCCGCGGTGTTCTCGGGGAGGACGACGCCCCGCGTCTCGCCGACGAAGATCCTCGCGATCCGGCCGCCCGCCACGGAGTAGATGTGTCCGTTGACCGAGCACTGCTCGTGCGCTAGGTAGGCGACCAGCGGGCTCACCGACTCCGGGGAGACTTTGGCGGCGAGGTCACCGAGGAGGTCCTCGGTCATGCGGGTCGAGGCGATCGGCGCGATCGCGTTCACCATGATGCCGTGGCCGGCACCCTCCAGCGCGAGGACGCGGGTCAGCCCGGCCAGGCCAGCCTTGGCCGCACCGTAGTTGGCCTGCCCGAAGTTGCCGAACAGCCCGGACGCCGAGCTGGTGCTGAGGATGCGGCCGTAGCCCTGCTCCCGCATCACCCGAAATGCGGGCTGGGTGACGTAGAGCGCTCCCTTGAGGTGCACGTCGATCACCGCGTCGATCATGACGCGGTCCATCTTGTGGAAAGCCTTGTCGCGCAGGATGCCTGCGTTGTTGACCAACACGTCGACTCGGCCGAAGGCGTCCACCGCGGCTTGCACGATCGCCTGGCCCCCTTCCCAGGTGGCCACAGTGTCGTGGTTGGGCGCGGCAGTGCCCCCAAGGGCGGTGATCTCGTCGACGACCCGCTGCGCCGCGGACATCGAGGAGCCGTTGCCGTCGACTGCCCCACCAAGGTCGTTCACCAGGATGTGGGCACCGCGACGAGCGAGCTCGAGCGCGTGCGAGCGTCCCAGGCCGCCGCCCGCTCCGGTGACGATGGCCACCCGTCCGTCGAAGCGCAGGTCAGGCATGGTCATGTCCTTCGTCGTCGGGGGCGGGCTGGTCCAGCGGCTGCTGGTCGACCGGGGGTGGGTGTTGGAGTGCGCGGTGCCCGGACCGGCTCACTGGCCGGCGGTGACCCTACGAACGACGCCAGGACCGCGAGCAGCGCATGCTTCTGCTGGTCGTCCAGCCGGGGATCCTGACGGATCGCGCTCTCGGTGGCGCTCGGGCGCTCCGCTGAGGGCGGGGACGCGGCGCCCGCCGCCTGCAGTAGCAGCGTCTCGGCGGACACGCTGAGCGCGTCAGCGAGGGTCCCGATCACCGCGATCGACGGCAGGGCCAGCCCGTGCTCGATCTGGCTCAGGTAGGGGTTGGAGATGCTTGCCAGCTCGGCAGCCTGGCGCAGGGTCAGCTGAGCCAGCTGACGCTGGCTGCGTACATAGCTGCCGAAAGCGTCATAGAGCTGGTCGCGCGGCGTCGCGCCCACCGTAGCCTCCCTTCACCCATCCGCAGACACGCGTGCACGCTGCTAGGTACAGTCTTGCAGATGCTTGATGAAGATGCACGAAGACGCGCCGATCAGCTGGCGATCAGCTGGCGGTCGACGCCCGCTCGGTGTCGCCCCAGGCCGGTAGGAACCCGTCGACGACGCGCGCCAGGGCTCGGGCGAGCTCGGGGCGCTGCAGGTCGTGACCTCCGGGCAGCATGACCAGCTTGGCGCCGGGGATCCGAGCGGCAAGCACCCGGCTGTTTGCGGGTGGGACGACGTCGTCGTGAGTCCCGCACACGACGAGGGTCGGCGCCTTGATGGCGCCCAGGAACGGGANNAGCCGGCGCACCCTGCCAGGGGCGTCGCCAGCCAGCTGCTGGGCGACTCCGCCGCCATGGGAGTACCCGAGAACGTCTGCGTCGTTCAGGCCGGCCGCGTCGAGCACGGCCACCGCGACCGCGGCAAGCGCCGGCATGGACAGCGGCAGCAATGGCGTAGGGCTGCCTCCGACGCCGGGAGCGTCGAAGCTGACGATCGTTCGCCCGGGCAGCTGCTGCGTGAACGAGTCCCAGCTCTGGAGCGGGCGGGTCAACCCGTTGATCAGCAGCAGCGGCTCGCCCTCGCCCTGAACCCGGATCGCGATCTGCAGTCCGTGAACGCGGAGCAGCCGCGAGTCGACCGCGCTCGATCGGGCCGGCGTCATGCGCGATCGTGCACGTAGCGCCCGGGCGCGGCCTCGATCGGCGGGTAGTCCTTGCTACCCAACGCGCGGCGGGCGGCGACCGTGGGGCCGCCTTGGTTGGCGATCCAGGTGGCCCAGTCGTCCCACCAGGTGCCGGGCTGGAGAACGGCGTTGTCCTTCCACTCCTGCGGATCAGCAGGTAGGGCGTCATTGGTCCAGTGCATGGACTTGGGGCGGGGTGGGTTGACGATCCCGGCGATGTGCCCGGACGTGCTCAGCACGAATCGCCGTTCCCCGTTGAACAGCTGAGTGGTCTTGTAGGCAGAGACCCACGGGACGATGTGGTCGTCGACAGCTGACAGCACATACGTGTCGATGTCGACCTTGCCTGGATCGAGGCGGTGGCCGTCGATCTCGAGCTCTCCCCGCGCGAATTCGTTGTGCAGGAAGCACGACCTCAGGTATCGCGAGTGCATCTTGGCCGGCATCCGGGTGCTGTCGTTGTTCCATACCAGCAGGTCGAAGGCAGGTGGCTTCTTGCCGAGCAGCCAGTTATTGACGACGTAGGAGAAGACCAGATCGTTGGCCCGCAACGCATCGAACGTGTGCGCCATCTTGTCGGACTCGAGGAAGCCCTTCTTCGCCATCTGCTTCTCAAGCCCGGCAATGGTGGCCTCGTCGGTGAAGACGCCGAGCGTGCCTGGAACGGTGAAGTCGGTGTGGGTGTTGAGGAACGTGGCCGATTTGATCGAACGATCGCCGAGCCTGGCGTTGTGGGCCAGTGCGATTGCGGTCAGGGTGCCGCCAAGGCAAACCGAGAGCGTATTGATCTCTTCGGCGCCGGTGATCTCACGCACGACGCGGACGGCGTCGAGGGGGCCCTGCCGAAGATAGTCGTCGAAGTCCAAGTCGCGCATCGACGCGTCGGGGTTGCGATAGCTGATCGCGAAGCAGGTGTGACCGTGCTGTACCGCCCATTCGATCAGGCTCCGGCCAGGCGCGAGATCCATGATGTAGTACTTGTTGATCCACGGCGGGCAGAACAGCAACGGGACGGCGTGTACGCGCTTGACCTGTGGCTCGTACTGAATCAGCTCGATCAGGTCGCTCCGGTACACGACCGCGCCGGGCGTGGCAGCCATGTTCACGCCGACCTCGAATCCGGTCGGGTCGACCTGCGAGGGCCAGCCACCGTTGTGCTTGAGGTCGCCGAGCATGTTCTTCGCGCCACTGACCAGGCTCTTGCCACCGGTGTGGACGGCAGTGCGGATTGCCTCCGGGTTGCCGGGCAACGTGTTGGTCGGAGCGAGAGCGTCAACGACGAACTTCGCGGCAAACCGCGCCTTGCTGTCCTGCTTTTCCTCCAGGCCGGCCGCATCGAGCAACTCGGTCACCAGCTGGCTGCTCAACAGGTATTGCTGCTTGAGCAGGAAGTACAGCGGGTTGTCGGTGTATGCCGGGTCGGCGAACCGTTTGTCGCCGTTCACGGGAGTCATCGGACCGGGCGCCTGCCCACCGAGCGCGCGTTCGGCGGTCGCTTTCACTGCTGCGGCCATGCCAATCGCGAGTCGGGCATTGGCGGCCGCCACCCCGACCGGGTTCTTCATGAGCGCGACGCCGGTCGAGGCGAGCGAGCGGAGGAACGAGACCGGATCGGCGACGGTCAGCGGATCCTCGGCGATGCCAAGTCGGTCCAGGACCGAGTGCCCTGCCGGTTCGGAACTGTCTGCTGCCTTCATGGTGTCCGACTCCTAACCCGCCCGTGCATGAGGAAGGTCAGTGACCCACCGGCCGGTGAGATCACGACTCTTCGGTGTTGGCCTCGACGTAACTTCGATAGACGGTGAGCAATGCACGGCGTTGCGCTGCCGTGAGCCGGCGGTCCCCGTGGATCGCGGTCTCGGTTGCGGCGTCGTCCGGCCGATCGACGCTTTTGATCAAGCCCGCTTGCTCGAACAGCGTTTCGGCGGACACATTCAACGCGTCGGCGATCGACTTGAGCACGCGTAGGGACGGCTCGTGCAACCCGCGCTCCAGCTGGCTGAGGTAGGGGTTCGAGACCTCGGTCAGGGCAGACAGCTGGCGCAGCGACAGATTGGCCATCTGTCGCTGCGCGCGGATGAAGCTTCCCAGCAATTGCTGGGGGACATCCTCTGCTGTCATCGAGTCTTCCGTTCGTGCTTCATCGCCCTGTCGGCGACTTGTGATCAGACGACGATCTTCTCGGGGATGAACACGCTCGCCAGCTGCAGGGCGAAGTCGCGCTGCGCGACGAGCAGGTCAGCGGCAACGTCGAAGGCGTACTTNNNACCCAGGTCTGCGCTGCATCGACGGACATTTGCTGGCCCTGCTTGACGGTCGAGACCAACTGCTCGCGGATCTGCTGGGCGAGCGCAGGCATCTCGGTCGTGGGGGTCTTGGTCGTGGTCGTGGTCGCCATGGTGTGCTCCTTCGGGGTCTTCGGGCTCCGCGTTTCCTACATGCACACCATACACACCAAGCGCTTGGGATGTCAAGCACTCCGGAAGGTTGGGATTTTCGGCCGGCGACTACATTTCCAGGCCGCCGTTGACGCCCCAGACCTGGCCGGTGATGTACGCCGACGCGTCGGCGGCGAGGAAATGGACCACTCGGGCCACCTCTTCCGGACGGCAGAACCGGCCCATCGGAATCTGCGTCAGGATCCTGTCCTGCACCTTCTGCGGAACGTGCTCGAGCATCTCGGTCGCCACGAAGCCCGGTGTCACCGTGTTCACTGTGATGCCGACGCCGTCGTCTTCCATCCGGTCGGCCCGCTTGAGGATGAAGGCCGCCTCCTTCGCCAGGGCCTTGGTGAGGCCGATCATCCCGGCCTTCGACGCCGCGTAGTTCGCCTGGCCGACGTTTCCGTGCTCGCCGATAACCGAGGACACGAAGATGATGCGACCCGTCCCACGCTCAACCATGTGCTCAAGGGCCGGCTGCGCCATGTAGAACGAGCCGGACAGGTTGACGGCGAGAACCGTGTCCCAGTCTTCGACGGACATCTTCGCGGTCATCTTGTCGATCGTGATGCCGGCGTTGTTGACCAGGATGTCGAGCCGGCCGTGCTGTTCGAGCACCTCCCCGACCACCCGGCGGCAGTCTTCAGGCTTGGAGACGTTGCCTTGGTGCAGGGTCGCGTGCACATCGGCGCCGAAGTCCGACTCCAGCTCCTTGAGGAATTGTTCCGCACGGTCGCGGTTGGCGCTGTAACCGGCTGCCACCGAAGCGCCCTGGCTGACCAGGCTCCGGCAGATGGCCGCGCCGATGCCGCGGATTCCGCCGGTAACCAGCGCCACCCGACCGGAGAGCTTGTCGCCCACCATGGCCGTGGGCCGTTGGTCAGATTTCGGGTCGAGTGCGTCCATCGTCGTGCCTCCAAGGATGTCGGCAGATCGCTGACCACGACTCACTGACCACGACGGCGCAAGCGGTCGGGCTCGCACGAGGCAGAGACCCGCAAATACAGAGACTTCTGTCCGATCCTGGCAGGTTCTGGTCGACGTTGGAATGGTCGGCGATCGACCATCCTTCCCCGACTTGTCCGTTCAAGGCGGCGGTCTACCGCCGTTTCCCACGGACAGGTCGAGGGCGAGCGAGCCGACCAGCGTCAGAACGGGACGGGGGTGTCGAGTACTGCGGTTACCGGCTCACGTCCTGAGACCGTTCGGGCGAACTCGATCCCGTCGTATTCGATCTGCGGACCCCCGGCGCCGGCGCTCCAACGACCACCGGCAATACCCGTGAGCACGAGCTCGTAGGGTCGGCCGTGCCGCCCCGCCCATTCTGCGACGACGTCGGCCACCAGGACGCCGTCATGACCGGCGGTGACTTCGAGCGGCCGTCCTACCGCGCGTGAGATGTCGATGCGGTGCATCCAGGTGTCACGGGTGAGGATCGTGTCGATCAGGAAGCCGATCGTCCAATCCTCCATCTCGTCGCCGACCGGTTGCGCGATCGGCAGCTTGCGGTTTCGGACCACCCCCGGAACGCGCTTTCGAGCATTTGCCGCTCGTGGGCCAACGACGATGAAGCGGCGTTCCACGGCGTCCGGCGTCATGTCGATTCGCTCCTCGACCTGGAGTGAAGTGAGTGCGTCGATGAAGATTCCGCCGCGCTTCTTGGCCGCCCTCACCTGACGAATGCCATCCCTGATGGACGCCGCCATCTCGGCCATGCCGAGGACGTGGCTGGCCATCGCACGAACGTCCCAACCGGGGCAGTCCGTGGCGCGGGTCCAGTCGTCGGGCGCCAGTTCCGAGAGCATGCGCGCGAACTGGTCGTACTCCGTCGCCGCCAACCGCATGAGTGCCGGTCGGTCGAGGATCGACGTCCGCGGCCTGGTCGTTGTCGTTATGGGCGTTGCGGCGGTTGTCATCGGGCTCGTTTCTTCGGGGCGGCAAGGCCGAGGTGGTCGGCGAACATGTCGATGGCGACGTCGAGCAGTCGCGCCCACCGGTCGCCGCCAGGTTCGTTCGCTTGCTGCGCGTTGATGAGTCCGCCGACGAGGGCGATGTAGAGATCGAAGTCCGCGTCGCCGCTCATGCCGATTCGTGCCAAGTCGCGTCGGGCGAGCTCCACCACCGCGACTGCCGGTGCGTATGACTCAGGACTCGGCACGAAGCCCGGAATGGTCCGCTCGTTCATCAGTTGATGACGCGTGGTGTTGGCGATCGCGAAGTCGAAGAATGTGTGCGCGACAACCTTCAATGCGGCTCGCGGGTCCTTGGGCAGCGTGGGTTCGGCGGCCGTGACGATGTCGAGGTACTCCGTCCACGCCTGCCCGAACATCGCGTCGTAGATGGCGTTCTTCGACTCGAAATACGAGTACAGGGACGGCGCCTGCATGCCGACGGCCAGTGCGACATCGCGCAACGTGAGGCCGGCCAACCCCTTATGTTCGGCGATCGCCCAAGCCGCGGCGATGATCTCGGCGCGGGTAGCCTCTCGACGTTCGGCCTGCCTATCGCGGATCGGAGTACCTAACATGATTAGGAGCATGGCGGACGCCGAGTGGCTCGTCAAGGGCCACCCCGACAGTTTGCGGCTTCGTGATCATGGTTGGTCATGGAGCGGAGAGCGGTCGGCTGCCGCTATTGAGTGCGGCCGGCTCCCGGTCTGATCAGCCCGCATTCGTACGCGAGCACGACGGCCTGCACCCGATCGCGGAGCCCGAGCTTGCCGAACAGCCTGTTGACGTGGGTCTTCACGGTCGCCTCTGACAGGTAAAGCTTGTCGGCGATCTCGCCGTTCGCGAGCCCTTCGCCGATACAAAGCAGCACTTCGCGTTCGCGCGGACTCAGCTGACTGAGGCGGTCGGGCATCTCGCCCGGCGGCGGACCGGCGAGCACGAACCGCTCGACGAGCCGGCGGGTGATCGACGGCGAGAGCAACGATTGCCCGTCGGCCACGGTGCGGACGGCGTCGACGAGCTGGCCGCGACGTGCGTCCTTGAGCAAGAATCCGCTCGCTCCCGCACGCAGCGCCGCATACACGTATTCGTCGGAGTCGAACGTCGTCAGCATCAGAATCCGCGGCGCATTCGGCAGCGCGAGTATGCGCCGAGCCGCTTCCAATCCGTCCATGATCGGCATCCGAACGTCGAGCAACACGACGTCCGGCTTCGTTCGTTGGACGGCGATGATGGCGGCGGCGCCATCGGCCGCNNGGTCGTCGACGACGAGAACGCGGATCACGGGTTGCCGCCGAACGGGATAACGGCCTCGACGAGATATCCGCCATGTGGGCCCGGGCCGGTAAAAAGCGTGCCTGCATAGGCCGCGGCGCGTTCGCGCATGCCG
>PLCK01000242.1 GCA_003134755.1 Actinomycetota bacterium
AGTTGACTCCTTGACCTGCCCTACGAGTTGGTTACCCGTTGGGTTCTGAGTCTCAGGCGGGTAACTGCGGTTGTCGGGACGCTATCTCGAACTGGTTTGGGGCGAGGTATCCGAGCTGGGAGTGGCGTCGTTGGCGGTTGTGGAAGATCTCGATGTAGTCGAACATCGCGTTCGCCAGCTCGACCCTTGTGCGCCACTTCTTGCGATTGAGTAACTCGATCTGCATCGAGGACCAGAACGATTCGATCATGGCGTTGTCTAGGCCATCACCGACGGTCCCGAATGAGGGCATCAGCCCGGCCGAGCGGATCTTCGCCCCGAACGACCACGACGTGAACTGAACTCCGTGATCGGCATGCACGACCCCACCGGGTTCGGGGCGACGGTTCTTGATCGCCATGTCGAGCGCGTTCACGACCAGCGTCGAGTTCTGCACCGAGTCGATCGACCAGCCGACAATCTTGCGGCTGAACGTGTCCATCACGCAGCAGCAGAAGACCTTCCCTTCCCGAGTCGGATGTTCGGTGATGTCGGTGACCCATAGTTCGTTCGGACGTTGCCGGGCGAAGCGGCGATTGACCAGGTCGTCGGCGGTGACGATGCCGCGGATGCGTCGGATCCGTGCAGGCCCGGGAAGCCCGTAGATGCCAGCGTTGCTCATCAGGATCGCCACCAGGCGGACGCTGACCTCGACGTTCATTCCGATGGTCAGCTCGGCGCGCACGCGGCGCGATCCGTAGGTTCCACGCGAAGCAAGGTGGACCTCGCGGATCAGGCCGGTGAGCCACTGCCTGCGCAGCTGGGTCGGTGACATCGGACGGGCCCGGTACTTGTAGTAGCCGGGACTGCTGACACCGAGCACGCGGCAGCACACCTTGGCCGGCAACCCGGCGTCGACGAGTCTGTCGATCACCGGGTGAACCCTTTTGGGTGCGGCCCCTCCTCTGCCAGGAACGCCGAGGCCTTCGTCAAGATCTCGACCTGCATCTCGAGCTCGCGGATGCGTCTGCGGGCGCGTCTGAGTTCGGCGCTCTCTCTGGTCGTTACACCAGGCAGTTCACCGTGATCGATGCGGTCTTGACGGACCCAGTTGTGCAGCCCACCCTCGCTCACCCCCAACTCGAAAGCGACCCGACTGATAGGTCGGCCGGCACGAACCAACGCAACGGCACGGGCACGGAACTCGGACGGATATGGACTGGGCACGGCTCGAACCTTCCCACGAAGGCCCGAATCCTCAGAGCAAGCGAGGTAACCAATCCGTAGGGCAGGTCACCGAGTCAACCGAACTCGGGGCAGTCCCAAGCGCTGTTCCACGCCGACCACCACGTCAGCGGCCAACCCGTTCATGACTGAGCGCGCGGCACAGGTACGAAGCGCCGCGGATCACGCCGTCGCTGGGCGTCGCAACAGTTGCGTGACACGCACCGCGCCAGGCCCTGGATAGCCGGCTGGTGACAACCACGGCGGCTGCCGCACACGATCGGAAAGCTGTCTTGTTGCGCCGAGGACGTCTCCTCGAGGCTGCAACTCTCGTGTGGAACGTGGCCGGCGTGCTGGTGCTCACGATCGCCGCGCTGCGCGCCAGGTCGATCGCGTTGGCCGGATTCGGGCTTGACTCGCTCATCGAGATCGGCGCCAGCACGGTCGTGTTGTGGGAGCTCGGCGGCAGCGGCGCGCTACGTCAACGCAGCGCCTTGAGGATGATCGGCGGCGCCTTCGTCGCACTCGGCATCTACATGGGCGGCCAGTCCACGTGGGCGCTGGCCGCGGATTTCCATCCGCGCCACAGCGCTTGGGATCGTGTGGACCGCGAGCACCGCGGCCGTGATGTTCTGCCTAGCCACCGGGAAAGCCCGGATCGGCAGGCAGCTGGCCAACCCGGTACTACTCACTGAGGGTCGGGTCATGCTCGGCCTGGTCCTCAACGCGACCGCTGGGTGGTGGTGGGCCGACCCACTCGCCGGCGATGTATTGGTGTACTACGCGGCCAAGGAAGCTCGCGCGATCTTCAAGGAACTCCAACGGTCGGGCTCATGAGCCCGCCGTGCGGATCGGCGGCGCGGGAGGCAAGGAACGACCACACGAGGCTGGCGCAGCTAGCGCTTCCTCGGCAGTCCCCGCGCGCCTCCGGAGGCGATCTTGCACGTCCCGCAAAGAATCACGCTGCCGCCGATCTTTGGTCTCAGTTTTGGTCTCAGTTCGTATTGAGATCCGGGGGCTCCGGATCATGCACGCGAGACCGTGACCTGCGACGATGTACTTATACACACCTCCCGATATGCGCTCCGACGCATCTCGAAGGCGTGTAGAAGAGCGCGCAATTTGCGGTTGCTAAAACCGGGGTGGTGCTGGTGGCGGCCAGACGACCAGCAACCGGGCCACTCACACCACGGATGACATTCTCGGCACCCACCCGTCCGGCCGGCGCGTTCATCGTGGGCTGTTCCGCGGTCCAGTGCCGGGCCGCGGAACAGCCCCTGCCCACGTCAGTGACCCGGGCACCATCCGAGGTTGCCTGGGATCGCAGTCCGGCAGTTGTTGTGCTGGACCTTGTTGCCGGTGCCCTTGCTGTCCCAGACGATGTCGGCTGGCTTGTTGTTCTTCACAACGTTGTTGCGAACGGTGTTGTTCGACGCGTCGGCGCCGCCGATGAACGCGGTGGAGAACAGCACGACGCCGCCCTTCGCGATCGAGTCGGAGCTCGAGTTGTTGTCGCGCACGACGTTGCCGCTGACCCAGGTGTCATGCACGCCGAACAGCCCGATGCCGACGCCGGACAGCGCCGGATGGTCGCCGCCCGGGCACGCCTTGTTGTTGTCCGACGCCGAGTTGTCGATGATGCGGTAGTCGCCCGCCGGAAGGTCACCGGGGCTGCCCTGGCCCGAGTTGAGCGCGAAGATACCGACGCAGTTGTCGAACACCCGATTGTCGGAGGCCGTGATGTCGGTGCTGTCGCGCAGGAAGATGCCGTACCCGTTGTTGTCGGACGTGTTGTGGCTAACGATGCTGTCCGCGTGCGGTGAGTCGCCCATGTAGAGACCGGCCTCGCCGTTCCACGACGTGAGGTTGTGGTCGAAGACGCTGTCGGTCGACACGAATCGGGCGATCCCGTAGCCGCCGTTGTTGTCCGACTTCACGTGCGTGACCGTCAGGCCGCGGGTGTTGAATCCGAGCACGCCGGTGTCGCTGAAGCCAGTCGTCCGCAGATCCTTGATTCGCACGTTGACGACCGGCTTGGTGACGTCGGGATTGCCTGACGAGTCGAACGCGCCCGCTGCGCACAGGCCTTCCATGCCGCCCATGTTGCACGGGTTCGTCGAGGTCGCGGGCGGCATAATGACGGTGTCCCAGCCGGAACCTTCGATCGTCAACGAGATCGGGATGAAGACGCTGTCGTTGTAGGTGCCTTTCGCAAGCCTCAACGTGTCGCCCGGATGCGCCGCGGCGACCGCGGCTGAGATCGTGCCCGTGCCTGGCATCACCTTGATCGTGGTGTGTGCCGCCTGCGCTGGTAGCGCGGTCATCGCCACTGCGGTGATCGCGGCCGCTGCGATCGTGACCAACCTGCGCACTGTCTTCATGGCCCCACCTCCAGGTCGCCGGACCTCGGCGGCACCGTTGCCGCCAGCCCTTTGGCCCGGCCTAACACCGCTTTGCTCGGGTGTCAACGCGGGCCGGGGGTTGCTCGACCTACCGTGCCGAATGCGCGCCGTGGGCGGTTTCTCAATGCTGTGGATGCGAAAATCTCGTCCGCGTTACGCAACCAGCGTGTACTCGTGGATCACGCCACGGCGAGAACTTCTGCGCCGCCGCCGCGGCGACAACAGCGGAATGGGCCGCAAGAGCGTCTGAGACGGTCAGCGGGTTTCAGGTGAACGCGAGTGAGTTCGCATCCTGACCCGGGCGACCGTTGGTTGAGCGGCGTGGCAGCATGACCTAAGGGTTGTATCGGGGGCCCGCCACCACTGGCGGCGTCCACCGGCCAGACGATGGGGAGCACGAGTGGGCGATCGTGAGCACGACCTCGAGATGATTGCGGCTGGGCTGCGGCGCGATGCCGAGGACACCCGGCTGCATGGGCAGGTCGTGCTCGAATCGCTGGCGAACGCCTTGCCTGCCGAGCTGGCCCGGGTCGAGCGGTCGGGTGGCCTGCTCCGCAAGGCCAGGGTAACCGGCGTCCAGGTCAGTCTGGGCGACCGCCGATACGTGCTCAAGGCCACGCCGTCCGGCCTGGTTTCCTCGGTTTGCCATGAATCGGGCGGGATTGTGATGAGCACCACGCCGGTGGCCTTCGACGCCTGGGTGCAGGAGCTGCTCGACAAACTGTCCGACGCCGCTGGGCGCAGCTCGGCCGCGGCGCTGGCTTTGCAACAACTGGCGATCAGCGGGACGATCTGATGCCCGGCTCCGGCCCGTTCGACGATGCGCTCGCCCAGATGACCCGCGAAGAACTCGATGTCCGCAGCATCGCCGAACTCGACGCCGGTCGGCTCCCGCTGCGCGCCCAGCAGCGACTGGCCACTATGCGCGAAGACGCCGCCTTCACCTCAGCACTCAGCGTCGACGAGCACCACGCGATCAGATCGGTCGGCTTCTCCCCGGGTGGCCAGGTCATGGGGACCTGCGTGGTGCACCCGGGCGCGTACGCGCTCAGCATGTGCGGCTATTACGGCTACGGCATGAGCTACAGCTGGGGCACGGCACCAATCGTGGTGGCCTCCCAGGTGGAAGCCGCCATGCACGGCGCACGGCATGCCGCTGTAAATCGGATGGTTCAGGAGTGCCAGGGCCTGCGCGGCGACGGGATCGTCGGCGTCCGGTTGACGATGGAACCGTTCATCGGCGGCGGTATCGAGGTGCAGGCCATCGGGACTGCGGTGCGCGCCGACGGCGGCGTGCGGCCGCCGGCCGTGTTCACCTCAGATCTGACCGGTCAGGATTTCGCCAAGCTGATCCTTTCCGGCTGGTTGCCGGCCGGTCTCGTGATGGGCACGGCGGTGTTGATCCGCCACGACGACTACACGACCGCCTGGCAGAGCGGATCCTGGAACAACACCGAGGTCAGCGGTGTCACGCAGCTGGTCACCAGCGCCCGCGACCGGGCTCGTGAAACGCTGCGCGTCGACGCGGCCAGGTTCGGAGCTGCGCAGGTGGTCCTTCGTGATCTCCGCATGCGGGTGTTCCACCAGGGCTGCCGTGCGGGCAACGAGGGACGCGACCATGTCGCCGAGTCACTGGCCATCGGAACGGCGCTGGTGCCGTTGCGGCGTGGCAGTTCCGGCCATGCCACCGACGTTCCTCGGCCACTTGCGATCTTGCGGTTGAACGCCACGTGATCATCAGGCCGCTGAACGCCACGCTATTGCGTGCTACTCGAGGAGATTCCCGATGACCCAGCCCACGGCCCGTGGTCTGCCCCAAGACGCGATGACGCGGTTGGCCCAACTCCAGCCCGGCCAACCCGGCTCGATCTTCACCTCCGATCTCACAGTGAATGAGTTCCTGCTCGTCAAGCAGGCCGGCTTCACACCGGTTGGCATGGTTCTCGGCTCATCGATCTACCACGTCGGAATCCAAATCGGCCGCTGGAGCCAGAATCAGGAACTCGACGTCTTGTCGCAGGCGATGTACCACGCACGTGAACTAGCGATGAGCCGAATGGAACAGGAAGCAAACGTCCTCGGCGCCGACGGCATCGTAGGTGTCCGACTCGAAGTGGAGTTCAAAGAGTGGGGCTCGGACATCGCGGAGTTCCTCGCCGTCGGCACCGCAGTGAAGGTCGACGACGGCACCAGTTGGCGCAACGACAAGGGCATGCCGTTCACGTCCGACCTGTCTGGTCAGGATTTCTGGACGTTGGTGCAGACCGGATACGCGCCGCTCGGCATGGTCATGGGCACCTGCGTCTACCACATCGCCCACCGAGGCCTTGGGAACGTGTTGTCGAACGTCGGCAAGAACACCGAGCTCACCCAGTTCACCCAGGCCTTGTATGACGCACGCGAACTCGCCATGGAGCGCATGCAGAAGGAAGCAGAGGAACTACACGCAGAAGGTATCGTCGGCGTGCAATTGCACCAGCGCAATCACTCCTGGGGTGCGCACACCACAGAGTTCTTCTCGATCGGCACCGCGGTCAGGCCATTGCGCGCCGACCACACCATCACGCCGCCATCGATGGTCGTCAGCCTCGACAACTAGGGCGTGTCCCGTGAGTCATGACAGGTGGCTGCCGTATTCCTTCGTCTCAGCGACGGCGACCCTATTCGCGGAATCGCCCGAAACACCCAACGGGCGATAGACGCCAGGCTTACCTCAGCCGATCCGCGGGCTGGCGTTCACATACGACCTCAGCGGCAAGGCCCTGTTTCCAAAAGACGGCCGCGGGTCGGCCGGCGGCGTGGATCACTGATGATGCAGTTTGCCGCGCTGGGATCGGCGCACGTTATCATCGTGTCCGTGCCGGGGAAGTCAGCGACCGCTAAGCAGAGACATGACCTGCCGCAGGCCATCGCGTTAGGCCTCGTGACGTACGAAGGCTGATACTTGGATGTCGGAGGGTTGACGGAGGGTTGATGAACGCCGAGCGAGGCTAGTCGGCCGGGTTTGGTCTCAGTTTTGGTCTCAGTTCGTCGGAGTACGTGGTTGGTCTACTTGGACCAAAACCCTTGGTGGCAAGGAAATCGAACCGTCGCGAACTACTCAGAAACCCGAGCAGCGGCACTCGTAATGCGTAGGTCTGGAGTTCGAATCTCCAAGGCGGCTCCGCTCTGACCTGCGGGAATAGGCAATTCGGGCTTGTGCGGCTCCCCGCCACGTAGCCGAACGCAAGGGTGCAGATCTTCAGCCAGGACAACGACACTGCTTCAGGAGCCATCGCGCCTGACCCGCCAGCGGCGTCCTCTGGAGTGGGAATCTTTGAGTAGGGGTGCCGTGCACGCTGCCGCGCCAGCCGGGGATGCTTAAGACCGTGTGCCGTCGACCTTGCGCAGGTGCGATCGCGTTGCTCCTCGCGATCTCGGCGTGCAGCGGACCTCACCCCCGTACGGCGCGATCGGGGTCGACCACGGCGCGCACATTGATAGTTCCAACGGCGCTCGCGCCCAGCGCATTGCCCTCGACCGTGGCATCGCACCTGCTGCCAGCAGCCACAACGTCCCGCCTACCACCCTCGACGTCGACGTCGACGTCAGCGGCGGCGGCGCCGCGCCCGCCGGCTGTCGGCGCGGCCCCCAGCGCGTCGGCCGGCTGCGGCGGCGGACGCGCTGCGGGCACGACGGTTCTCGCGCTACCAGGCGGGCGGCGGGCGCTGATCGCCGTCCCCGGTGAAGTTCCCGGGCACCGCAGGCTCGGTCTCGTGATCGGGCTGCCCGGCTACGGCCAGACCCCCGAGCAGTTTGCCGCGCAGAGCCAGCTCCCTGCCCGTGCCATGGCAGCGGGCGTGCTGGCGGTGCTGCCCCAAGGCGCCGGTCCCGCGAGATCCTGGAACTTCTCCGGCACGACCGGCTACGACGATCTGGCATTCCTGTCGACGCTGATCACGCGGCTGGTCACCACCGAGTGCGCCGACCCTGCCCGCGTTGTGATGGCCGGAATCAGCGACGGCGGCGACATGGCGGGCTTCGCGGCGTGCAGCCTGCAGGTTCGGTTCCGGGCGGTCGTCACGGTGGCGGCGTCAACCGAACCGCGACCCAACTGCCGCCCAATCCGAATCATCGCCGTCCACGGCGACGCCGACCCGCTGGACCCTTACGGTGGAGGCGCCGACAGTCGCCGTGGCTATCCCGCGACCCCGCCAGCTATCCCCGCCATCGCGGCCTGGGCGGCGCTCGACGGCTGCGTTCACGCCATTGCCAGCGTGATCGCCCCGCACATTGTCACGACCACGTACTCGTGTGGCGCCCAACTCGTCACCGTCAAAGGCGGCGGCCACACCTGGCCCGGCGGTTCTCCAGTCACCGCGTCGCTTGGAGTCACGACGAGCGAATACGACGCGACGGCGACGATCCTAGGGCTGATCTGAACTGTCAGGCCTCAGGGCACGGAACCACTCTCGCGTGGCTTCAAACCATTCACCGAACCGGCGACGGTTCACTTCGTACACATGGGGCGGTCCTAACGAGCAGCTTCGTCTGGCCAGCGCTGTTGCTGTCGGCGATAGTCCGCAGCCGAAGCCAGCGTGCCTGATCAGTCTTCGGCAGGGTGGGCCGCGGCGGTTCGTAGCGGCCGCCATTCACTGACCGGCCTCTCCCCTGATTGCATGCCGGGGCATCTGCGGCGTCATGCATTCGTCAGGTGCGACGACCATCGTAAGTTCGTGAGGTCAATGATTCGGCTGGGCGGTTGTGCCTGCTGGCCTATCACCGCCAGCGCTAGGACCCACCGACCACCGAACTATCCGTCCGATCCACAGCAGATCGGTCGCGACACCGGCACAGCGCCAGTGCCGCTGAATACGCCCGACGGATGCGACCTCCTAGCATCGGACGGAACTGCGCCGACCCGTCCGTGGACAGGCTGAGGATGAATGCGGCCGCGGACCTCCGTTCAGTCTTGCGACGGCCTCGATCGCGTCGACGGTGGCGGGTGCAGGTCACCGTGCTCCTCGTCCTCTTTTCGCCGGCCTTGTATTCGTACGTGGCGACGATGGAGCAGCCGTCGAGCTTGCCGCTTGCGGTGCGCAGCGTCGAGTGGGTGCGTTCCCACCATGGGAGCTGGCTCGTTGACGAGACTGAACATGTGTATTACGGGTGGCTTAAGGCTCCGCGCACGGGCGGGCCAGCGCTGCCCAAGCTGCCTTCGGTTGGACTACCGCCGGCTACCCCTACCCCTACCCCTAC
>PLCK01000001.1 GCA_003134755.1 Actinomycetota bacterium
ACGGACTCACATGACTGAAGACGCGCCGCTGACCGCCTACACGATGTACGCGGTGTTCAGAGCCAACCGCGGCGACGCGGGGCTGCCCGAGTCGGCCCGCGAGGGCGCCGCAGCTGAGGTCGACGACCTGCTGGTGCAGCTGGCCGGTAAGGGCGTCGTGACGCGCGGTGCGTACACCGTCAGCGGGTTCCGGCACGACGCCGACTACCTGTTCTGGTGGGTCGCGCCGACCTCCGAGGACCTCCAGGAGGCCTATGTCCGGTTCCTGCGCACGGCGCTCGGGCGGGCCAGCGAACCAGTGTGGTCGGTGATCGGCGTCCATCGTGAAGCCGAGTTCAACAAGGCGCACATTCCCGCATTTCTCGCGGGCACCGAGCCCAAGGCCTACGTGTGCGTCTATCCATACAACCGAACGAACGAGTGGTACCTGCTCGAGGCGACCGATCGCGCCTCGATGTTGCGTGAGCACGGCGTGATGGGTCGCGAATACCCCGACGTGCTGGCCAACACCGTCGCCGCCTTCGCGCTCGGCGACTACGAATTCCTGCTCGCCTTCGAGGCCGATGAACTGCACCGCATCGTCGACCTGATGCGCTACCTGCGCGGTGCGCAGGCCCGAGCCCACACCCGGCTGGAGACGCCGTTCTTCACGGGGCCGCGGCGCCCGGTCACCGAGCTGGTCGCCGCCCTGCCATAGCCGGCCGGATCACGCAGAACCGCGGAGACGACCGACTCGCGTCAGTTGGCCGACGAAGCCTCCGCCGGCTCCAGCTTGACGCTGATGCTGTTGATGCAGAACCGCTCATCGGTCGGTGTCGGGTAGCCCTCGCCCTTGAACAGGTGTCCGAGGTGCGACCCGCAGCGGCGGCACCGGGCTTCGATGCGGCGCATGCCGAGACTGTCGTCGGGGATTAGCTCGACGGCGTCCGCCTCGGTCGGGGCGTAGAACGACGGCCAGCCGCAGTGCGACTCGAACTTCTGGTCGCTGCGGAACAGCTCGGCGTCACACGCACGGCAGCGGTAGACGCCTATCGTCAAGGTGTCGGTGTACTCGCCACGAAACGCCGGTTCGGTGCCCGCCTTGCGGAGCACCGCGTATTCGGCGGCTGTCAACTGGGCGCGCCACTCGTCGTCTGTCTTCTCGATCTCGTACATGTCGTCGAGCCTACGTGACGCCGCATCGGGCGGAGGGCCCGCGCATCATTACGAACCGCTGACGGCGGTAGCGTCACCGTATGGCAGCAACCCCAGCCATCGAGCTGGACGTCGACGGGCGCACCGTCCGGGTTTCCAACCCTGACAAGGTCTACTTCTCGCAGCGCGGCGAGACCAAGCTCGATCTGGTCAACTACTACCTCGCGGTAGGGCCGGGCATCGTCCGCGCGCTGTTCGAGCGGCCGTGCATGATGCAGCGGTTCCCCGACGGAGTCGAGGGCGAGGCGATCTACCAGAAGCGGGCGCCAACGAACCACCCCGAATGGGTCGAGACCGCACGGGTCTCGTTTCCGTCCGGACGGCACGCCGACGAGCTGTGCGTGACCGAGGTCGCCACGGTCGCCTGGGCGGCCAATCTCGGCACGGTCGTGTTTCATCCGTGGCCGTCGCGCCGCGACGACACCGAACACCCCGACGAGATGCGCATCGATCTCGATCCGCAGCCAGGCACCGACTTCGACGACGCGCGACGGGTCGCCGTCGCCGTCCACGAATTGCTCGACGAGGTGGGGTTCGTGGGCTACCCCAAGACATCGGGCGGGCGGGGGATCCACATCTACGTGCGCCTCCAGACCCGCTGGACGTTCACCGAGATCCGCCGTGCGGTGCTGGCGTTCTCGCGTGAGATCGAGCGCCGGATCCCTGACGAGGTGACCACGAAGTGGTGGAAGGAGGAACGCGGCGTCAAGGTGTTCCTCGACTACAACCAGAACGCGCGCGACCGGACCATCGCCGCGGCCTACAGCGTGCGCGCGAATCCCCGTGCAACCGTGTCGACGCCCGTGACATGGAGCGAACTTGCCGAGGTCGAACCCAACGACTTCACGATCGCTTCTGTGCCGCAGCGTTTCGCGCAGGTCGGTGACCTGCACGCCACGATCGACGACATCGCGCACGACCTCACGCCGCTTGTCGAGATGGCCGACCGCGACGAGCGCGACCTCGGCCTCGGCGACGCGCCGTACCCTCCGAACTTTCCGAAGATGGACGGCGAGCCAGCTCGCGTGCAGCCCAGCCGGGCCAAGAAGAAGGACTGACTGCTCATGCGACTGCCTGTCATGCCGCCGGTTTCGCCGATGCTGGCCAAGTCGGTGAAGGAGATCCCCGAGGGTGCACTCAGCTTCGAACCGAAATGGGATGGCTTCCGGTCGATCATCTTTCGCGACGGCGACGAGGTCGAGATAGGCAGCCGCAACGAGAAACCGATGACCCGGTACTTCCCTGAGCTGGTCGAGGCCTTCCGGGCCAACCTGCCGCCGCGCTGCGTGATCGACGGCGAGATCGTGCTCGTCGATGCGACCGGCAACCGGCTCGATTTCGAGGCGCTTCAGCAGCGGATCCACCCAGCGGCGAGCCGGGTGAAGATGCTGTCAGAAACGACACCAGCGCGATTCGTGGCCTTCGACCTGCTAGCGCTCGGTGACACCGACTACATGAAGCAGCCGTTCGCCGAGCGGCGTGCTGCGCTGGTCGACGCGTTGTCCGCCGCTGTGCCACCCGTGCACATCACCGCGGCCACTACAGACCACGCTATTGCGCAGCGGTGGTTCCACCAGTTCGAAGGTGCCGGCCTCGACGGAGTCGTGGCCAAGCCGCTGAGTGGCCGCTACGAACCCGACAAGCGAACGATGTTCAAGATCAAGCACGAGCGGACCGCCGATTGCGTCGTCGCCGGCTACCGCCAGCACAAGGACGGCGACGGCATCGGTTCGCTGCTGCTCGGCCTCTTCGACTCGGACGGCACGCTGCATCACGTCGGTGTCGCGAGCAGCTTCGCGGCACCCATGCGCAAGCAGCTCGCCGCCGAGGTGAAACCGCTGGAGAGGGACGCGCTGCGCGACCACCCGTGGAAGGAGTGGGCGGAGCACGGTGGTGACTCGCCCGAGACCGGCCAGCGCATGCCCGGCGCGTCGAGCCGCTGGAATGCCAAGAAGGACATGACGTGGACGCCGCTGCGCGTCGAGCGCGTCGCCGAGGTCGCGTACGAGCACCTGCAAGGCGATCGCTTCCGTCACACGGCGCGCTTCCAACGCTGGCGCGCCGACCGCGACCCGAAATCGTGCACCTACGAGCAGCTCGAGTCGCCCGTCCCCGTCGAGCTCACCGAAGTGTTCGGCGTCTAGGCGTTCGGGGTCTAGGTCTCGGTCTTCTTCTTGGGGGCGTCTTTCTTTGGCGCCGCCTTCTTCTTCGCCTTGCTCGGCTGCACACGGCTCGGCTCGCCCTGCTGCTTCGGGAAGTGCGGGGGCCACGCCTCGTCACCCAACCCCTCTGCCTCGTCACGCGCCGCGAGGTCGAGCAGTGGCTGGAGCGAGAACGCGGCGTCGTCGATCGCGGCCGACGGATCGCCCCGCTCCGCGTAGCGCGCGGGCACCGTTGCGAGCGTGAGCTCGGCCGGTTCGACGTCGGGAACCTCGTGCCACTCGATCGGGCACGACACACGTCCTTCGGCATTGGCGCGCACGGAATACGCCGACGCGACGGTGCGGTCGCGCGCGTTCTGGTTGTAGTCGATGAACACCTTGATGCCGCGCTCCTCTTTCCACCATTTCGTGGTCGCGAGGTCCGGCGCGCGTCGTTCGACCTCACGCGCGAGCGCGAGCGCGGCGCGTCGGCACTCGAGGAAGTCCCAGCGCGGCTCGATCCGCACGTTGATGTGGATGCCCCGCGACCCCGACGTCTTCGGGTAGCCCTCGTACCCGAGCTCCACGAGCACGTCGTGCACCAGCCCCGCGATCTCGCGGACGCCGTCGAAGGGCACGCCGGGCTGGGGGTCGAGGTCGACCCGCAGCTCGTCGGGATGGTCGACGTCGGCCCGGCGCACCGCCCAGGGATTGAGGTCGAGGCAGCCGAGGTTCGCCGCCCACACGATGTGGGCCACGTCGACCGGGCACAGCTCGTCGGCGTGGCGCCCGCTCGGGAAGGTCACCCGGACCGTCTCGATCCACTCGGGTCGCTGCGGCGGCACCCGCTTCTGGAAGAACGGCTCCTCGGTGGCGCCGTTCGGGAAGCGCTTCAGGACGGTCGGCCGCTCGAGCACCCCTCGCAGCGCGCCGGCGCCGACGCTCAGGTAGTAGCGCGCCAGGTCGAGCTTGGTCTCNNCGCGCACCTCACCGTCGACGCCGGGCGCCTCGACCTCGGTGAACGGCGCGGCCATCGCCCGAGGCTATGGCCCCCGAGGCTTCCAAATGAGCCTTCTGGTATCATGGAGCCGTTCGTTCGTGCGGGATTGCGGCTTTCGGGCCGTCGGCGACGTGGGCTCGATGCCCACGTTTTTTCTTGCGGAGGCGCGAAGCGCCCAGAGGGAGAGAGGAGGTCGAGCGATGGTGGCTGAACGATCGGACGCCGTCGCCACCGCCCTCGAGTNNTCGACCTCGACCTCTACGACCTCGAGCTCCGCGGCACCGGCCCCTCTCGCCTCCTCCGGGTCACCATCGACCGCCGGCGTAGCGACGGCACGAGCGGCATCGACCTCGACGCCATCTCGGCCGCGACCGACGCCATCAACCCGGTGCTCGACGCGCTGGCGACGGGGTCGGATCCTGCTGTCGTGGCCATGCTGCGCGGGCCGTACCTGCTGGAGGTCACGAGCCCCGGGGTCGAGCGCACCCTTCGGACACCCGCGCACTTCCGCGGGGCCGTAGGTACCGCCGTCTCGCTGAAGACGCGCACCGACGGTGAGACGCATCGC
>PLCK01000228.1 GCA_003134755.1 Actinomycetota bacterium
GAGCGCGCGTAAGCGGAGGATACGAACGAACGCCTTGCGCGCCTTCGGGGCTGCGTCCAGTCAGCGCGTGTGACGACGCGATCGAGCAAGCGAGTCTCGCGGCGCTCGTCGTGATGAACACGGCGCAGATGCACCAGACAGCCAGTTGTCGTTACCTCGTGGACTTAGTCGGTGCGGGGCCGGCTAGTCCCAGAACTCGGCGGCCGCAGCAGGGTCGCTGGAGTAGTCGTCAACACTTTCCACTTTGCCGTCGACAACGGTGAAGACGTTGACGGCGTTTTGGTCCAGTACCTTGCCGTCGCGCTCCGCGTGCAGGTGCTGCAGTGCGTAGACGCGCTCCTCGCCGCCTTGGAGATCGAGCAAGCTCACGCGGAACGTCCCACCCGAGAGCGCCATCGTCTCGCCGAAGAACCCCAAGACGGCGTCTCGACCGTGTTTCGGTCCTGACAGCCGGCTGGTACCGGACACGGTCCAGACGACATCATCTGCGAACAGACCACTGAGCGTCGCCATGTCTCCGGAGCTGAACGCTGCGTAGCCGCGTCGGACCAGGTCGACGTTTTCCTGTGCGCCCATCATCGTCCCCTCCACACCGCAGTCCCAGCGACGCGGTCGAGGAAGACTATTTCTCGCCGACGCGCCTGTCCATGGGGTGCGAGCCAAGCTTCGACCCCATAGGCATCGATCCGCTCATGCCGCGATGACGCACGCGCGAAGGTGCCGAGTTGTGGGTCTACTCGTCGTCGAGCGCCGGCTCGGGCATGGTTTGCATCGCGGTCGGGACGGCCGGCCGGAAGCATCGCAGGTGACGGCGGCGAGTGGTCTTTGGGCGCCCAACTAAACACCCTGATAGGGCCGTCGGTTCGCTCGCATCTTCGTTGGGCCGGCTGTGGCGGCGGCTTATCCGGCCGGGCGAGATTGACGGCGAGATTGATGGCCACGCAGAGTGACTGTACCGCCGTGTCGCGGCGGCGCGCGCTGGCGTGCGGACCGATCCGTCGACGTGATCCGAGTCCCGGCTGGGGCGCGACGCGGTGGGCTACGCAGGTGTCACGTTCTCCGACGTGCCGTGAGTGCGGGACGCGTTCGGAGAGTTGGCAGAGCTTCACCCGGGCGGCGAGCCGGCCGCTAGGTGCATGGATGTGTTGACCGTGAGCCGATCCCGCCTTAGCGTTCGATCATGGCCGAGCCCCCGCTGCCGACGCCTCGTCTTGAGGCGACGCTGCGGGTGGACGAGGAACGGCTGCCGGACATTTTGCGCCGATCCATCGACTTCGGGTGTCGGCCGGTCGTCACCAAGCAGGACGATGGCACGGTGACGCTCCCGATCATCGCGACGGCGTCCCAGCTTGAGGAGTTGCGCGAAGCCGGCTATAGCGTGCAGCTGATCGAGACCCCGGGTGGGATCGACTACGGCGTCGGTCAGGGCGACCGGTTTGACGGTGGCCGTACCGCGCCACGCGGGTTTGGCGAGAAGACCGGTCGATAGATGAGCGGGCGGGCCACGTGACCTATCTGAACGTTGTCGAGGTGGAGTCTGCGTTAGCCGGACTCGCCGCCGCCTATCCCACGCTCTGCCAGCTGGTCTCGCTCCCCAACCCGACGATCGAAGGCCGCTCGACGCACGCTTTGCAAATCGGCGACGTGAGCGCGGACGCCGTGTTGTTCACTGCTTGCGCGCACGCGCGGGAGTGGGGCGGGGCCGAGATCTGCATCTACTTCGCGGCCGATCTGCTCGAGGCATATACCGCGCATGCAGGTGTCGCTTACGGCGGCAAGTCCTTCAGCGCGTCGACCGTTAGGCGCATCGTCGACAACCTCAACGTCGTCGTGTATCCCTGCGTCAATCCCGACGGCCGCGCCTTCGATCAGCTGCACGACGCGCTGTGGCGGAAGAATCGCAACCCCGCTTCCAGCGGAGGCGATCCGAACCGCGTCGGGGTCGATATCAATCGCAACCATGACTTCTTGTGGGACTTTCGCGCCGACTTCGCGCCCGGCGCAACGTCGACCGGCACCTTGGCGTCGGACGATCCGGGCTCGGACCTCTTCCATGGCACCGCGGCGGAATCCGAACCAGAGACGCGGAACGTGCGGTGGCTGCTGGACACCTACCGCTTCACCCGTTGGTATGTCGACATCCACAGCTACACCGGTGACTTGCTCTACTCCTGGGGCGACGACCTGAACCAGAGCGACGACACGACGATGAACTTCCGCAACCCGGGATGGAACGGGCAGCGGGGCGTGCCTGGCGGCTATGCGGAGTACATACCGGCCGCAGACCTGACGACCGCGCAGGGCGCGGCCCAACGCGTCGTCGACGCGATCAATGCGGTCCATGGCGGGCACTATGTCTCTTTGCAGTCCGTGTCGCTGTGGGGATCGCCGGGGGCGGTGACTTACCCGACGTCGGGCGCATCGGACGATTACGCCTACAGTCGGCACTTCGCCGACTGCATCAAGGGCCGAGTGTTCGCGTTCACCCTCGAGTTCGGCTATGCGACGTCGGATTTTCGGACGAGCTTCCACCCGCCGTGGCCCGACATGCAGCAGATCGTGCTCGAGATCGACGCCGGGATGTTCGAGCTGTGTGCCGCGGCTGCGCCCTCCTTCAGGTGGCCGTGGATCGTCTTGTTTCGCAGGTTGTGGCCCTGGCAAATCTGGGATCCGTTGGCGCGTTTCCTCGACCCGATTGTCCGCCAGATCCTCGGCGCCGTCCGCTCCCGCGCGCAAGGTTCGCAGCGCTAGCAATGCGCATGGGCTCGCGACCCTGGGCCGGAACCGGACAGCCGCGCTCCCTACGACCTCGGTGGTAAGACAGGTGTGGACGCCGCGTTGCGAGATCGTGCTAAACCTCCAGGCTCCGCGAGGTCATGGGACAGCCACCCCATCCGCGCGCTTTTGATTGTGCGGAGCATCTTACGTTTCATCGCGAAGTGGACCGGTTGGAGCACCGGCATCGCGGTCGTCGGCGCGGGCTGCCGAAGGTCGGCACGCACCCGGATGAGAGCCCTCGCGTCCCTCGTCCAACGGTGTGGGTACGACGGCCCAGGTCCAATCCGGGACCGCAGGTGAGACCGAGGCGGCCGCGATTCGTGCGGTCGTGGAACTCGTCGTTCGGATCTCGGTGCGGCAACAGCCGACGGCGCCCGACATCTCATGGTTCGGTGACCCTGAATGGCTGTTGGTCCGTCAGCGAGCGCTCGTTGCATCCGAACTTATGCACAAGAACGACTACTAGAGCTCCGCGCCAAGCGGTACCGCCTTGAGCTCAATCTGAACGCACTACTTTGCCGCAGTGACGGCCATTTGGCTTCCGTCATCACTCGCAACGGATCACCCACATAATGCCGCGACGGGAGTGCAACGCCGGAGGGTATCCGTCCGCCCAGCTGGACTCCCCACGACAGCTTCGCCACTAGAGTCCGCACCTGCCGCCATATGTCGGTAGCCGCAGAGTGCCCGCTTCGCTACCGTTCGACTGTGTCATACGCGACTCTTCCCGTGCCTGACTGGCTGTGGGGAGATAACCCGACGCAGTTCTTTGTCGATGCCCGCCTTCACGCCGTGAAGGACGCGGACGCGTCGAATCTCTGGCGCGTCTGCACGCACGAGGCTTACATGCGGGGGCGCGCTGAACTCATAGGCCTAGAGCCAATCGTGGAGGCAACAGGAGCATCCCACTATGCGGTTCTCGATGGTCTGTCGGAGGAGCCACCGCATGTGCAACGCATATCGACAACTGATATTGCGGAGCGTCGCGAACGTGCGAAGTCCGGAGAACTTGTTCATCTGGTCTCGTACATGCAGCTCATGACAGCGGTCTGTCCCCTTTCCGACGTTCGCTCGGTGATCGAAGACTTTCAGGGCAGTTTGGCGGCCTTTACCATCGAGGAAAACGGTGAGCGAGTATTCCCGGCGCCTGCAAACTACCTACTCACTCGCTCGCCAGCGCTGCTGCATCGGCTGCGAGTGCCTTCCGTCTGGCTTCGGCTAGCCCATGACGAAGGTCTCGCCCGCGGAGAACGAGCGCACATGAACGCGGCACTCGAAGCCGGCGAACTCGTCTTTGCCTCTGGTGAGGCGCTGAGTGACGGCGTCTACGTCCTCGACGCGTATCTCGGACCGCTCCTGGCCTCGCTTGCACCCGCCGTTTGGGCGTTTACGAGTCCGCGTGCTAGCGGCACATTCCTATTCTCGTTCGGTCGCGCTATCGCGGGCACAACCGGGGATGCCTCCGAGTTGTTGCAGGCACTGCCGAGCCAGATGAGGACCGTCAGCCAAACAACCGTCGGTCCGCTCGGTTTCCGAGTGCCGGCGTTGACTTCGAACGAGATCAATGCCGCGTTGCGTTGGTGGTGTGCACGCATGAACGACCTCTTTGCCGTTCTTAGCGACCCAGCCTGTTTTGTCGATACCTCAGGGGTTTACGCCCCGGAAAGGCACCTGCAAGTAATCATGACGGTTGAGCAACTCTTCCGACGTACGACGGCAGCGTTGTTGTCACACCGCGACGTAAACGCTCGCAGGGTGCTGTTGTTTTCAGTCCTCGATACTCTGCATCGATTGACCGCGAAGGACTTCGTTTTGCACTGTCGCGCTGAGAATGCGCACGCCACACTTGACCGCGTACGCGCCCGAGTCCCCATTGAAGCGGCGCCGCTGCTCTTGCCGGCGGCCGAACGTGCGGTCGAAGCGCTCGATGGCGTTCGGGACGGATTCTTCATCGTCCGCCAGACCGGGGCCGCTGGTATCACATATATCGACGGCGCTAGCACGAAGGTCTTAACCGTGGATGAGGGAGCCGCCTTGTATCTCAAGGCCCTGCGCGACGCAACGCACGGACACGGGACCAACCGCGCAACTGCTACTGCTCGGACGAACGCCCTGCTAGCCCACCACGACGGCGTGGTGTCGCATGACATCGGCCTGCTGTCGTACTTGTACCTACTCGACTTCCTCGCCGACCCAGACCTTTTTAGACGGATTCTGGCGAACCAGTCCTGAGATCCGAGGATTGTGGCGAGGATCGAGACGACGAACGACGTAGCCGAATAGCGTGCGCGCCCACGCCACTGCTGAACGCTCTCCCACGGCAGTTCCGACTCGAGAGTCTTTGGGGTGGGCATCCCTCGAGGATGCCATGTGCTGCAAACGTCCTCAACTGCCGCGAGTGGCGCGGTGGAGCCGGGCCTGTGCTCTAGTGCCGCCGTCGCCGCCGGGCATGACGAGTACGCATCACCCGGCGGTCCAACCGCTTGGGCGGAAAGCCCATCCACCAGGTCCCCGCAAGTATCAGAATCCCCAACGGGATGAGGAGAGCGCGCGAGCTGATGAGACCCTTCTCGGACAGGGCGTGGCGAAAGGCGGCAAGTTCGATAGTTGATCCGGGCACTTGTCGGGTGCTCGACTCGATTGTGTGTCTGCCCGCGAAAGCACCGGTGTTGATCTGCACGTCGCAACTTGTGACGTGGACAAGGAACCGGCCGCTAACGTGGAGGCCCGTGTGGCAGCTGATGACCTGCGCACGGACCGGTTTTCCTAGCGCTAGGGCCGCTTGCGACCACAGCCCGAGGCTCAGGCAAATGAGAGCTAGCGCAACGCCGCACAACCAAAGCCCCCGGCCCCACCAGCGAGCAGGCTTTCGAGCGCCAGCCGCCGTTCGCAACAAGTCCACGCGGCACATCTTGGCAGTCTGCGGTTGCCTCCGCGCAGACTTGGGAATCGCACTGATCTGCCGCCGGGCGCGTTCAGCTGAACGCAATCATTTGCCGCGACGTGCGCGTCTGTAGTCGCCGCCGCGCCGGGCGATCCGCGTGCGCCAGCGTGGGCAAGGTTGCACGCGGATTTGATGCAACGGCTCGCGGTTCCCGGACGTCTGTGTCGTGATGAGGGGCGGTGTCGTGCGGATTGCGGGTTGGCCGGCGTTGGTCGTGGGGGTGGCGCTGCTCGCTGGGTGCACGGCCGCGCCGCCGAGAGCTTTGTCTGCACCTTCGGGTTCGGCAAAGCCTTTCGTTCCGACTTCCGCCGCGCCTTCGGTGACGTCGCCGTTGGCATCGACCGCGGGTGACCCGGTGTTGTCGTCCGCGCCCGCCGGCGTCGTGTCGTCGACGCCCGTCTTGTCGTCTCCTGCCGCGGTGGCGGGGACCCCGAAGGCCTGCACATCCGGGCAGTTGGCGGTCACGCTCGGGGAACGTCAACAGGTGATGAACCAACCGGTGATCGCGATCATCTTCACCAACACCAGTTCCACGCCGTGCACGCTGTACGGCTACCCCGGCGTAGCCGGACTCGACGCGCATGGTGACCAGAGCGTGCAGGCGTACCGCACTCCGCAGGTGTACATGGGCGGCGCGCCGACCGGCGTCCCCACCCCAGTGACCGTCGTGAGCGGCGCGCAGGCGTCGGCCCTAATCGGGGGGACCGCGCAGCCCGTCAACGGCCAGACCACATGCGCGCCTGACTACTCCGCAGTTCTCGTCACACCTCCCGGCACGAGTGGATCGTCCAAACGGTCCGTCGATTTCCCATCCTGTACAGGCCTCGCCATCACCCCCGTCGTCCCCGGCCCGACCGGCGGCCTGTTCTAGTCGCAAACCAGCCCGCAGCCCGCCAAGAATCGCACTCAAATGCCGCGATGACGCACTTGCGAAGCTGCCCGAGGAGCGAATGTTAGACGTGAGCCATCCAGATGACGGGTTCGTTTGGCTGGGGTACCCAAGTAGACCAGTCGCGCAACGCAGACTCTGTATCCCTTACAGCCTCGCGCTCGTGGTCGGGGCCGATCCACTCGCCACGCACTAGGCCGATCCTCCCGTCGCGCAACAGCTCGCGCACAACGGATTCGGCGATAGCCAGCCTGGTGCTGAGAGACAGGGCGGGGTATCGGCTGTTGGCGGCCCACCAGACCTCGTACACGCCCTGATCGTCGGTCTCCTGGTCGGCTAAGACCTCGGCTTGAAGTCGTCGTAGTCCGCCGGACGTTCGTATGCCATGCGCCCAGTATCGCCGGTGACGAACATCCTCAACTGCCGCGAAGACGCACGTTGTGACGTACGTACGCCAAGCGGTTCCTGCCATTCGTCCTAACGCCGGTCCCGCAACGTGCCGTTAGGTTGCCGCATCGGCGGCTTNNGGAGCCACTTCTGGCAGCCTGGCCTCGGAATCCGTGGGAAGCTACTTGGCCGAGGCGGGCAACCTCGTCGTCCCGCTGAACGTCTAGCTATTGTTACACCTGATTGGCTGGTGAAGGGGCATCTGGGTGTTCGGTCCGACCAGTTGGCTGTTCTTGGCGGTCCTGGCGGCTGGCTTTGCGGCGCTGCTTTGGTGGCTGGTGCGCGTTGGCAATCTCGCCCTGCGGCTCGGTGCCGGCGTCCTCGCGTTCGCCGTTAGCTCACTATTCGGGGCGGCGCTGGTCAATGACAACTACGACTACTACACGACTTGGGGCTCACTGTTCGCGGATCTCTCCGGCAGCGGCGTCACCGCATACCAAGCGGACCTTGGTCCAGCGACGGGTCGCGTAGCCGCGGGTCTCCCGACCGGTGGAGCGCACGACAACCCGAAGCCGATCACTGCTCCTCCGACGCCGACGCTCGCGCCGCTGCCGCCAACGGACGTCCCCGCGAGTCTCACCATCCCCCAGCTTTCGTTGAAGGCAGCGCGGACGACGGGGAACGGGCGCGTCGTCGGACTCGCGCTCGTCGGCGCACAAAGCGGCACGACCCGCCATGGGTTCGTGTACTTGCCTCCGCAGTACTTCCAGGCCGCGTACGCAAACACTGCGTTTCCGGTCGTCGAGCTGCTTCACGGGGACCCCGGCGATCCCACGGGTTGGATCTACGGTTTGCGGCTGCCTGACCTGCTAGATCACGAGATCGACAGCGGCCGTATCGGCCCAATGGTTGTGGTCATGCCATCGACCTTCGGTGGGAAGCATGGCCAAGACTGCCTCGACGTCGCCGGCGGCGCTCTTGATGACACGTACCTGAGCACCGACGTACCGGCCGACCTCGTGCATGACTTCCGGGTGCTGCCCCCAGGACCTAACTGGGCGATCGGCGGCCTGTCCGATGGCGGCTTTTGTGCCGTGAACCTGGCCCTTCGACACCCGGGCGAGTACGGCGCTGTCGCATCGCTCGACGGCTTCTACTCGGCCTACTCCGACCCTTCGATCATGAGTAAGGTTTTCGGGGAGGACGCCGCACTCGTTCGCGCGAACGACCCTTCGACGCTGGTCTCCGATGTGACCCACAGCTTGCCGAGGTTCTGGATCATGTCGGGAACGGCGAATTCCGTCGACTCCAAGGCAGCGCAATTCTTCCGCCAGATCGTGACTGTGCGCGAACCGATCGAGTATGTAGTCGTGCACAACGGAAAGCACACGCCGCCCGCCTGGCGCATCGTGCTGCCCTCAATGCTCGAATGGACGTGGAACACCATCTCAGGCGGGCCCGTGGGGGTTGAGATGACGACCTTCGGATTGCCCGCGACGGTTAGCAGTCCGGCCGCGCCGGCCACCCCGCCGCCGTCGACACCGACACCGACACCGCTGGACACCACATCGCCCTCACCTCCAGGAACCAGCCCGCGCCCGACCACGACCTGACGCGTACGGGGCAGATAAGCACCGGCCGGCGCGACGGCTATGCCCGGCCCCGCCGAACCCAGATCCGGTCGTCGGGCCACGGAAGCCGCCATCGCGGATCGCTCATAACCCTCATCGCACCGCAACCGGGTACTCCATCAACGTCCGCTATTGCCGCGTAGCGCGCGGCTTCGTGCCGATGAGCGCGTCTCCGCTGTGCGGCCCGGCTAGAGAGATGACGTGGTGGCATCATCCGGGCATGACCAGTCTCAAGGCAGTCAGATTTCGCGACCGGGACATGTGGGTCTACGACGCGAGTTTCTCCGTGCTGTTCGCCGAGGTGATCCGAGCCGTTGAGGACATGCCGCCCGCGCAGCGTCCGGCGTGGTGGCCAGACATCGTGCAGGGCATGCGGGTCGACGCAGTAATCACTGATTTCGCGCTCGATCTCGACCTCGGCTTGGGCGACACTCAACGGGAGGAGTTCGCCCAGCTGATCGACGACGCCAGCTCTGCCCTCCTGAGACGCCGAACGTTGACCGCCGAAGAAGCCGCCGAATGGAAGGTGCTCGACGACACCTCGGTGATCTTCCGCGGCACCGAGCCGGTCGACCTGGCGCCGGCCGCCGCGGCGAGAGCTGCGCTAACCGCGCTGATTCGCGGCACGCTGCCGCCAGCACCGCCAGGCACCTGGTGGTTCTACGGGCCTCCCAATGGACGTATCACGATCCCCATGGCCAGCGGCGGTTAGCGCCGTCCTGGGCCACCACCCAACATCCGCACATGCCGCGATGACGCGAAGTTGGGTAGCGCCGGCGTCGTAGCCCGAATGGGCGTTCATCAACAATGCAGACGTGCCGACCACAAGCACGGGGCGAGAAACACCAGCAACGACATAGGGGATCAGTGTTCAGCCGAACCCAAGCTAGCCGCGACCGGCAGGGCGGCCGATTGCTATTGATGGCCTTGAGCGCATGCCTTGTCGCCGTAGGCTGCGCATCCCACGCCGCGCGCGTTGGTGCGGGCGCGGGCGCGAGCGAACTCCCGATCGTGGAAGCACACCCCACCACCCCGCTAGCCGCGCCCGCGGCAGGCACTGCCACGAGCGTCGCGACCGCTGTGGCCGCCGCGCTGAAAGCCAACGATTGGCCGACCTTGTACAACCTTGCCGACGACTCCCTTCGGGACGGCATGACTTCGACGCAGTTCGCCGAACAAGTCGGTATCGCCATCGGTGCAGGTACGCGCGTCACCGACGTGCACAGCACCGGGTCCATTACCTACACCACCAACCAGGCGGGCGTCAGCTACGCCAACGTCCCGATCAGCCTCACCGTGTTCTTCAACGGCGCTAACCACACCACTGCGGGTACGCTCGTGCTGATCAACGACCAGGGAAGCTGGCGCTGGTTTACCACCAAGCCGGCAGGCAGCTAGGGCCTCAATACGATCCGCGGCCAGCAGCTTGCGACCGTCGTGGCACATTGTGAACGTGAGACTGCTCCCAGGCTTGGCCGTCGACGTTCTTCCGAGACGGCTGTGGACACCCGGCAACTTGTTCGCCCTGCCGGGCGGTGATTGGCACTTCTGCGTCAAGCGCGGACTCGAGGAACAGGCGGTCCGCACGATCGAGTGGCGGGGCCGGGAGGTCGCGTCAGGCCGTCGACCATTCGACCTCGCGGCTCACTGAGACCGCGAGCGGCTCGGCTCGTCCAGGCATCCACATTTGCCGCGGACACGGTCGTTACCCAGGCAGGCGGTTCTGCCGCTATGACGCGCTACTCATAGGGCAGTCGCCCGTGACATCCACGGTGCTTCGGGTCGTGGACTGATCGCCAGTGGGTTGGCGGCTGGATCGCCAAGAGAGCACGATTGGTCGATGGAAGCAGCTCAGATGAACTCATGGGACAGCCTGCTGGAACAGTTACAGGGGACCATGCTCAACAACGAGCTCTACCAATTCCGAGCCGGGATCATCCGCAACTTCAACGCGGCGGCGATCACCGATGAGACGATCACCAAGCAGTTCCACGACCACCTTGCCGAGTTCAACGGAGCCCTGAAGCATCTGCAGGGCACCGTCATGACCTTCGAAGCATGGGCACATCGGGTGCTGGCAGAAGCCGACCCTGACAACCACACCTAATCTCGGGGCATACCGCACGCCATCCGCGGGTGATCGGGTCGACTCCAAACGCACTCTCGTGCCGCATTGACGCGCGTTCAGTGAGCCGTGTGAGGACGGCTGCCCGGGATGCAGTGGTAGCAGCGGTCGGTCAGGCTGTCCTGGTTGTAGAACTCGTGATCACCGCAATCGCCGCGACCTTTCGGAACGAGGCGGTGGAGTCCGAACGGGAGATGGCGCCGAAGGTTGGTCCGCCACCTGTACTGGCCGGTCATAGAGATAGTCAACGCGCTGGCGAGACGCGGCGCAAACGCACTCTCTTGCCGCGATGACGTGTGTAGTCGCCCGCCGGATCAGTTCTGTGTAAGCGTCACTGCGGTGGCTCGCAGACGGGCGTCTATGGCGGCGGTGAGTTCTTGTGGTTCTGGGTCCAGCGATGGTGTGTCGGCCGGCCCTCCGCCGACGCCGCCGCCGCGCGACATTGTTGCCGACAACGCCTGCTCTGCGGCGATCCGGGGGAGATCGCCGTCCAGCAGCCCCGTGTCGGCGACTTGCAACACTTCCAGTAGGGAGACACCGAGCGCGGCGGCGTAGTCGCGACCCTTCTCGATCGCCGCGTGGATCGCGGCGGCCCGTACGTGCGCCCAACCGGGGTTGTCGGAATCGACCTGCCAACTGACCTGCTGGACGTGCAGGTCTTGATGGGTGCTCAGATGCGCGCCGAGCACCTCCAACAGGTCGAAGTCGCGCGCGGTGATCTGCACGTTGACGGTCGCGGTCACGCGCCCGGTTGGTTCGTTGCGGCCGGTGTCCTTGTTGTGTTGGTACTCGGTCCAGGTGGTCGCCGACCGCGCTAACCACGTCATCGCCTGATGGTCGGTGCCGACCCCGAGCGTGACGCCACCCAACGACGTGAGGTCGGTGGTCAGACGCTGCAAGGCCGCGGAAGCGTCCGCGAGCGCGTCGGGCTTAGACCCGCGAGACAGCGCGATCGCACCGGACAAGAGCACGGAGTCGGCAGGGACGGTCAGCGTCGCCTCGCCACGCACCGACAACACCAACCCAGCCTGGTCGGTCATCACAACCCCTGGATCCATGAGGACATGGTGCCGCACACCCGCGTACAACGTCCGCCTTTGCCGCTGACACGAGCCTGACCGAGCCATTGACCCTGTCCGTCAAAGCGGGGCAACCCCACTTCCGGTCCGGGGTTCGCGGGCATACCCTGCGGCCAGTGAACGACTCACCACCATTGGGAGACACCAGATGGCGCAGTTCATGGATGTGCACACCACCATGATCGGAGTCACCAGCGAGGCGCTGGCGGAAGCTCACCAGTCCGATCTAAACATTCAGGGCGAAGAGGGAGTCACCTTCCATCAGGCCTGGGCCGACCCGAAGACGGGCCACGTCTTCTGCCTGTCGGATGCCCCCAGTGCCGAGGCCGTCCAACGTATTCACGAACGCGCCGGGCACCCGGCGGACGAGATCCACGAGATCACCGTCACGGCCTGACGACGGAACTGCCCGTCGGTCCCGGGTTGGTCGGGGCGCCGCGCCGCGGCTGACGCGCCCTGCACGCCGTCGCCACGGGAACCGACGAGGGGTTCGGTACCGCATGAGCCGACGTAACACACGGTTGACGAGCCGGAACCCTCAGGTGTCTTGGGGTCCAACCCGATGCCCCGTTCAGCGCGTAGTTCGACAACGGCATAGGAGTCGACGCAGGTCGGATGCGCGCGCCGAGATCCACAGCGCAAACATCGTGAAGGATGCCTGTCCNNCCTGTCCCGTGCCAGAACCCGCCGCGGCCATACACGAGCCGCGGGTACGCCCTGGCGCTTCGTCGGGGCGCTTCGTCGCCTGAAACAAATTGCCCCCAAGACGTGACGCGATCGGCGTCCGGGCCGATCGCCCACCAAGCGGGGCTGCCCACCTCGGACAGCCGACACACCCGAACCGTCTCCGCGGTAACAGACATACACCTCGCCGGCTCAGATGGAACGTATGCCG
>PLCK01000297.1 GCA_003134755.1 Actinomycetota bacterium
TTCAACCCGGCCACCGGCGAGCAAACCGGCGCCGTCGACCTCGCCTCCGCGGCCGAGGTCGACGCCGCCGTCGAGACCGCTGCGGGAGCCTTTCGGGAGTGGCGGGCGGCTTCGCTGTCGCAGCGCACGACCGTGCTCTTCGCATTCCGCGATCTGCTCGACAAGCACCGCGACGACCTCGCTGCGCTCATCACGTCGGAGCACGGGAAGGTCATCTCCGACGCCAGGGGCGAGGTGGCGAGGGGCATCGAGAACGTCGAGTTCGCATGCGGCGTTCCCCACCTGCTCAAGGGAGGCTTCTCCGAGCAGCCGTCGCGCGGAGTCGATGTGTTCTCGATCCGGCAGCCGCTCGGCGTCGTGGCGGGGATCACGCCGTTCAACTTCCCCGCAATGGTGCCGATGTGGATGTTCGCCAACGCGATCGCGTGCGGGAATACGTTCATCCTCAAGCCGAGCGAGAAGGATCCGTCGCCGTCGCTCTTCTTCGCCGATCTGTGGCATCGGGCCGGACTCCCCGATGGAGTCTTCTCGGTGGTGCAGGGCGCGCGCGAGGCGGTGGATCGTCTGCTCGATCACCCCGAGGTCGCAGCGCTTTCATTCGTCGGCTCGACCCCGGTCGCCCGCCACATCTACGAGACGGGAACGCGCAACGGCAAGCGCGTGCAGGCACTGGGCGGTGCGAAGAACCACATGGTCGTGCTGCCTGATGCCGATCTCGATCTGGCTGCCGACGCTGCTGTCAACGCCGGATTCGGGTCGGCTGGCGAGCGGTGCATGGCGATCTCGGCCATCGTGGCGGTCGACCCCGTGGGCGACGAGCTCGTCGAGAAGATCCGTGCGCGGATGGCGACGTTGCGCATCGGCGACGGCCGGCGCGACTCTGACATGGGACCCCTCGTCACCCGCCCGCATCGCGACCGTGTCGCGTCGTACCTGGACAGCGGCGTGACCGAGGGCGCGACGCTGGTCGTCGACGGTCGCGACGTCGACATCGACGGAGCACCGGAAGGATTCTGGCTCGGTCCCTCGCTGCTCGACAATGTGACCCCGACGATGTCGTGCTATACCGACGAGATCTTCGGTCCGGTGCTCTCGGTGTTGCGCGCGGCGAGCTACGACGAGGCGCTCGCGCTCGTGAACGCGAGCGCGTACGGCAACGGCACGGCGATCTTCACGAACGACGGCGGCGCGGCCCGACGATTCCAGAACGAAGTGTCCGTCGGGATGGTCGGCATCAACGTCCCGATCCCCGTGCCGATGGCGTACTACTCCTTCGGCGGCTGGAAGTCCTCGTTGTTCGGCGACACCCACGCGCACGGCGCGGAAGGCGTTCATTTCTTCACCCGCGGCAAGGTCGTCACTTCGCGCTGGCTCGATCCGAGCCACGGCGGACTCAACCTGGGCTTCCCAACGAATCGCTGAGTCGCGAACGGCCTACCTGTCGATCCCGCTCATGTCGGCGTAGCGCTCCCCGGCCGACGCGCCAATCGGCGCGACCGCGTTGATGAGGGCCAGGTCGTCATCCGAGAGGCGGACGTCGACCGCGCCGAGGTTCTCCTCGAGGTAGCGCAGCCGCTTCGTGCCCGGGATCGGCACGATGTCATCGCCCTGAGCGAGCAGCCAGGCGATAGCCAACTGGCCCGGTGTGCAGCTCTTGGTGATCGCGATGTCCCGGATCTGCTGTACGAGGTCGAGGTTGCGTTGGAAGTTCTCGCCCTGGAAGCGCGGCGAGTGCCTCCGGAAGTCATCGGCAGCGAAATCGTCGGCGCTCTTGATCTCCCCGGTGAGGAAGCCGCGCCCGAGCGGGCTGTACGCCACGAACCCGATGCCGAGCTCGCGCACGGTCGGCAGGACGTCGTCCTCGGGATCCCTCGTCCACACGCTGTACTCGGTCTGCAGCGCAGTGATCGGGTGGACGGCGTGAGCCCGGCGAATCGTGGTAGGCGAGGCCTCCGACAACCCGAGATGCCGCACCTTCCCGGCCTCGACGAGTTCTTTCATGGCGCCGACGGTGTCTTCGATCGGGACCGTCTTGTCGACGCGATGCTGGTAGTAGAGGTCGATGACCTCGACGCCGAGCCGCTCGAGCGACGCGTCGCACGCGGCGCGGACGTAGTCGGGCTTGCCGTTCACGCCGACCCTTGAGCCGTCAGGGCGTCGCTCGTTTCCGAACTTGGTGGCCACCACGACCTGGTCGCGGCGGCCGGCGATGGCGTTGCCGACCAGGATCTCGTTGACGAAGGGGCCGTACATATCGGCCGTGTCGAGGAAGAAGCAGCCCAGATCGAGGGCTCGCCGGATCACCTGTATCGACTCGGCATCGTCTGTCGGTCCGTAGAACTCGCTCATCCCCATACAGCCGAGACCGAGCGTCGAGACCGCCAGCTTGTCCCGGCCAAGGGTGCGTGTCGTGATCGTGGTGTCCATGCCTGCCAACCTACGAGAGCACTCCATGCGGCGCCGACCAGGCCCCTCCGTGAACCGCCGCCTTCTGCTCAGGCGGGTCAGGGATGTGCCGATAGGCCTACGCCCCAGCCGCCTCAAGACGGATGGAACGGGTGCCTGTGACCGACACGCCGGCCGACCGCATCAGCCTCGCCCGCGTCGTCATGTCGCCGGCGAAGATCGGCGCGCGCTCGATCGCCGCGGCTCGGTCGATCCGGTTCGCTTCGGCTCCAGCAATTGCGACGCCCCGAGTCATGGCGAAGGCGACAGGCTTCCTCTACCTCTCGGGCGGGGCGCTGTGCCTGATCGCGCTCTGCCTTCCGCAGCGGCCGGGCGTCCGCGTGCTGGCGGCGGCCGTATCCGCGGTCCTCTCCTTCGCCGCCGGGCTCGCGCTCTTGCTGCAGGGACACCGATGGCCGCGTTGGTGGTACCACCTCTTCATCTTCAGCGGCAACGTCCTGATCGCTCTCTCCGTCTACGACGGCGGCGGCGGCCGGACATCCATGGCCTACGCCAGCTTGTACATCTTCGTCGCGGTGGATTGCTTCTTCCTGTTCGCCTGGCCGTGGGCGTGCCTGCACCTGGCCGTGGCAATCGCGTGCTGTCTCTTCTCGCTCGCCGTGGTCAAGGAGGCTGATTTCGGGCAGGTGCTGTTGATACCCGGAACGCTCGTCGTGGCCGCGGCAATCGTGGGTTGGCTGGTCCGCGCCGCCGAGGCCGCTGAGATCGACACGCTCACAGGTCTGCCGAACCGCCGCGGTCTCGATCGCCAGCTCGCCGCCGCGATCAGAGAGACCGCCGCAGGGTCGCCGGGTATCGCGCTGGTCCTGATCGACATGGATCACTTCCGCTCGTTCAACGAACGCGAAGGCCAAGCTGGCGGCGACCGTTTGCTGCGCGCGTTGGCGAAGGTCTGGCGCCCGTTCGTCGGAGATGGCGACGTACTCGCTCGGTACGGCGCCGACGAATTCGCACTACTACTGACCGACGTCCGTCCAGGCGACGTCGCCGCGGCGGCCGAATCGGTGCGAACCGCGATTCCGCACGGACAGACCTGCTCGGTCGGTGTCGCCGACTGGGAACTAGGTGACACGGTGTCGCTGCTGAACGCTCGGGCCGACGCCGCCATGTACGAGTCGAAGACGTCCGGCCGCAACCGCGTCACGCATCACAACGTCAATGGTTCGAGCGAAGCCGCCGAGTTAACGCGCGCGATCAAGAACGGCGAGATCGTCGCGTACTACCAGCCAATCGTCGACCTCGCCACCGGTGATGTCGTCGGCGTCGAGGCACTGGCCCGGTGGATCAAGCCAGGGCACGGGATGGTGGTGCCTGACGACTTCATTCCGCAGGCGGAGATCAGCGGCGCCATTGAGGACATCGGCCAGGTGATGCTCACTGCCGCGTGTGCACAAGTGGCGGTGTGGTCGAAGGTCCATGGCACCGCGTTCGTTGCAAGCGTGAACGTTTGCGCGCGAGAGCTGCGCAACCCGCGGTATGTCGATCGGGTTCGGGCGATTCTCGTGGACGCCGACCTGCCGTCGTCACAGTTGGTGCTCGAGCTGACCGAGACGGCGTTCGACGGTGATGCGGATGCCGTCGTGGCGGCATTGGAAGAGCTGCACGCTCTCGGAGTTCGGATCGCAATCGACGACTTCGGAACCGGATACTCGAGCCTCAGCCGCCTGGACCGACTTCCGGTCGATGTCGTGAAGATCGACCGGTCCTTCGTCAGCCCGCTTCCAGCGGCGGCAACGCGGGCACCGCTCATTGCCGCAATCATTGCGATGGCACGGGCTCTCGACCTCACTGTGGTGGCCGAGGGCATCGAACACCCGTACCAGGCGGCGCTGCTGCGCACGCTCGGCTGCCAGCGGGGGCAGGGCTACTGGTTCGACCGACCATGCCCTGCGGACTTGGTCGACCTGTCATCGCGGCACGCGGCGATCTCGCCGACCCGCGACGTCCACGCTGAGGTTCCGGTCGATCTGCGACGCGCGGCGGTCTGACCGACCCGATCGTGTCCGTGGCACCGGATTCCCCGGTGCATATACGACATTGCGCGCCTACCGACAAAATCGGCAACCACGTCATCGGCTCGGCAGCAGTCGTTTTCGGCTGTGTCTTGGCACGATTGGGCAACGACGACAGACCGCAGACGTGAGACGGAGACAGGTCCGAAATGACGCTCGAAGGCCCGACCGCTCGGCTGACGATCTACCTCGGTGCCGCCGATCTTTCCGGGCCTCGGCACGACGAGATCATTCGACGGGCCCACGAGGCTGGCCTGGTGGCGGCGATCGTGCAGCACGCGCCGCAGCCCGATCTCGACGCCGGTGCGCCTCGCACGATCTTGCTGTCGCATCCGGCATCGGTCACCGTCACGATCCTCGACACCGAACCCAGGCTGCGGGCATTCGTACGCCAGCTCGACGACGTCAGCGACGCCGGCATGACGGTGCGCCTCGAAGGGGTCGATGTCCGCTCCGAAGTCGCCGCCCAGCTCGGTGCCCAGCGCGGCGCTCCAACTCCCTGACACGTGACGTCATTGCTCGTCGTCAGGCCTACTGCGCTGTCACGATGCCTTGGTCGACGCCGCGAACGCTTCTTCGAGGACGTCGAGCCCCTCGCGCAGTAGGTGGTCGGGAATGACGAGGGGCGGCAGGAAGCGCAGCACATTGCCGTAGGTGCCCGCAGTCAGGACGACGACACCAGCCGCGTGGCATGCCTTGGCGATCGCGGAGGTGGTGGCCGCGTCAGGGTCGGTGGTTCCGGGCTTCACGATCTCGACCGCGAGCATCGCCCCGCGACCACGCACGTCGCCGACGCAAGCGAATCGACCCGCCAGCTCGCGGAGCCTCGGCGCCATGATGGCCTCGATGTCACGAGCGCGGCCGACCAGATCGAGTTCGTCGATCGTGTGCATCGCACCCAGCGCGGCCGCGCACGCCACCGGGTTGCCGCCGTAGGTTCCGCCGAGGCCTCCGACGTGCGCGGCGTCCATGATGTCGGCGCGACCGGTGACCGCGGAGAGCGGCAGGCCGCCGGCGATTCCTTTCGCCGTCGCGATGAGGTCGGGTACCACGTTCTCGTGCGACACCGCGAACATCTCACCGGTGCGCGCGAAGCCGGTCTGGATCTCATCCGCGATGAAGACGATGCCGTTCTCGGTACAGAACTGCGAGAGCGCCGGCAAGAAGCCCTCGCCAGGAACGATGAACCCGCCTTCGCCCTGGATCGGCTCGATCAGGACGGCCGCGATCTCATCGACGCCGACCTGGGTCTTCATCGCGGAGATCGCCGCAGCCGCAGCTTCCGGCCCGCAGTTTTCCGGGCCAGTGGGCCACCGGTAGGGATAAGCCATCGGCAGCCGGTAGACCTCCGGTGCGAACGGCCCGAACGAGTGCTTGTACGGCATGTTCTTCGCCGTCAACGCCATCGTCAGGTTGGTGCGTCCGTGATAGGCGTGCTCGAACACGACGACCGCAGAACGCCCGGTGAACGCTCGGGCGATCTTGACCGCGTTCTCGACAGCTTCCGCGCCGGAATTGAACAACGCGGACTTCTTCGGGAAGTCGCCCGGAGTGCGTGCGTTGAGCTGCTCGCACACCGCGACGTAGCCCTCGTATGGCGTGATCATGAAGCAGGTGTGAGTGAACGCGGCAACTTGATCGATCACCTCGGCGACCACCTGTTCGGCGGCGTTGCCGACGCTCACGACCGCGATGCCGGCGCCGAAGTCGATAAGGGAATTGCCGTCGACGTCGACGAGCACGCCCCCGCCGGCGGCGGTGATGAACACCGGCAGCATGGTGCTCACCCCCCGTGCTACCGCCTCATTGCGCCGGGCGAAGAGAGCAACTGATTGCGGGCCAGGGATCTCGGTTACGAGACGTCGCTCCTGGGGCAGGCTCGGACCGCCGCGAGCAGGCAGCATCACAAGATCAACCGAGTCGGTCATGACGCCTCCAGGAAAGTCGTGGCTGTACTGTATCCGAGCAACGCCCTCGCTGAGCCTGACGGTAACCGCCGTCGGTGAGGACTACGGCGACGGAATCCGTCGTCGGCTGGCGTGAACGGGCCGGGTCGGTGCGCAATATCCCGCGACCGACCCGGCTCGTATGCGACAGCTGCCGACCAGGCCCGCACGAGGTGTATGCGAGAACATCGCGGCGTCGATAGTCTCGTCCCGGTCTCGACGTGGCGTGCGGGCCGACTCGCAGGCCAACGAGCACGCCGGCCTGCAGGCGACCGTCAACTGGTTGTCACGCCCACGTCACCTACTGGAAACGTTCCTGCGGCACGCTGGTCGACAGAGCCGCCGGTTCCCGGTACCGACGACAGGAGATGCCGATGCTGATGCACCTGCGGATGAGCGTTCCGGATCGTCCGGGCATGCTCGCGCAGATCACCACCGCGTTGGCTGACGCCGGCGCCGACATCCGCACCATCGCCGTGCTCGAGCGCGAGTCGGGACGGGCCATCGATGACATCTACGTGAGCTGGCCGCAGGCCAAACTGACCTCGCTGCTGACCGAGCGCTTGGCAACGGTGCGCGGCGTGACGATCCTCGGCATTCGGCCGTCGCGGCAGGTGCCCGGCGCCTTTCCCGACATCGACCTGCTCAGCCAGGTGCTGGCGACCGCCTCGCGTGGGCTCGACACGCTCGTCGACATGGCCGCGCTCGCGTTCGGCGCAGACTGGGCGGCCAGCGTCACGTACGCCTCCGGTGCGCCGGTCATCATGTACGCGAGCGGGGCCCCCGAAAGCGAGATCGTGCTGCCCGGCCTGGCCGTTATCCGTCCGACCGCGATCGAGCAGGACGGCGTCCAGCTTGCGGCGACCCCGCTCACGCCGTTCGACGCCGTGCTCGTCTGCGGCCGGGCCGACCTCCCGTCGTTCCACCACGCGGAACTCGAACGGATTCGCCGGGTCACCGAGCTTGCGGTGGGACTGGTGCGAGCCGCGGTCCCGGTGGCGTCGACCGCCTGACCGCAGTCCTCGCGATCAGTAGTCTCGCGGTGGTCTCGCTGATCGGGATCTAGGGTGGGGTCATGTTCGAAAGGCTTGGGCAGAGGGTTTTCGTGCGCCGTCGGCTGGTGCTCGTCGTCGGGCTGTTGGTACTCGTCGCCGCGGGCCTGTGGGGCGGTTCAGTAAGCAAGCGGCTGTCGAGCGGCGGCTACTACGACCCGCACAGTGAGTCGGTCAAGGCGTCGAACGCCATGAAGACCGAACTCGGTCTGCCGTCGGTTGATGTGACGGTTCTGCTCACGAGCCAGCAGCCGGTCACGGATGCCGCGACCGCAGCCGCGATCCAGCACGCTATTGCGGCAATTCCCCGCGACGTCGTCCCGAACTATTCGAGCTATTGGACGACGAAACAGTCGGCATTCCTGTCGCCCGACGGACGTTCGACCTACGTCACCATGCAATTGGCGGGGAATGGCGACGCGGCACAGGTTCGCTCGCTCGGGGTCGTGAAACAGACCCTTGCCGACGCAAAACTGCCGGGTGTTTCGGCCGATTACGGCGGCCTCGTGCCGCTGAACAACGAGATCAGCGGGCAGGTCAGCAAGGATCTCAAGCGGGCAGAGACGCTGTCGCTTCCCATCGTGTTGTTGCTGCTGCTCATCATTTTCGGCAGCTTGGCTTCGGCCAGCCTGCCCCTTGCCGTTGGCATCTGCGGCATCGTGAGCGCCTTCGCCGTGTTGCGAGTGCTGACAATCTTCGTCGACGTCTCGATCTTCGCCCAGAATCTCGTGACGATGCTCGGGCTGGGTCTCGCGGTCGACTATGCGCTCTTCATGGTGAGCCGATTCCGCGAGGAGTTGGGGCGGCAACCCGACGTGCGCACGGCGCTACTTCGAACGATGGCGACCGCTGGTCGCACGGTCGCGTTCTCCGGCGTCACCATCGCGGTGTCCGCCGCGTCGTTGACATTGTTCCCCGAGTCGTTCCTGCGGTCGATGGGCTACGGCGGCGTTGCCGTCGTCCTGATCGACGTTCTCGCGTCCTTGACTGTGTTGCCCGCGTTGCTCGCCGTCCTCGGTCATCGTGTCGACGCGCTGCGCATTCCGACGCCGTGGCGCCGGGTCCGGACAACCGAAGCGGCCGGCCCCGTTCAACTACAGCACGGATTCTGGTACCGCTTGGCGCATAGCGTGATGCGGCGCCCACTCCTCTATGCGGTGCCGATCGTTGCGTTGCTTGCCGTGATGGCTGCGCCGTTCTTGAACGTGACGTTCGGTGGCTACACGGCCAAGGTGCTACCTGCGACCGCGCACGGCAGAGTCGTCACCGAAACGCTCGCGCGCGACTTCCCCGGCAACGCGACGCAGCCCATACAGGTGGTTGCCGAAGGGGTAGCCAGCCCGGCTGATCTCGCGCGCTACGTCGGCGAACTCGGGCGAACGCCCGGCGTGACCCGTTCCGGCGTGCTCGCGGTCAAAGGCAACAACGCCCTGGTGCAGGTCGGTTTCACCGGTGACTCGATCTCCGGTGAGGCGCGGTCGACGCTTGCCAGCGTGCGCGCCGTGCCGATACCGCCCGGTTCGCACGTGCTGGTCGGCGGCGCGACGGCCTTCCTCGTCGACCAGCTGCACAGCATCGGCCACGTGCTGCCGTGGATGCTCGCCGTCATGGTCGTTGCCATGTTCGTGCTGCTGTTCCTCGCGTTCGGCTCGTTCGTGCTGCCCATCAAGGCGATCCTCATGAACACGCTGTCGATCGGCGCGTCGTTCGGCGCGATCACCTGGATCTTTCAAAGCGGCCACCTGGCGCACCTGCTCGGATTCTCGAAACTCGGGTATCTCGACGCGACCGACCCGATCCTGATGCTCGCCGTCGTGTTCGGTCTCTCGATGGACTACGAGGTCTTCATGCTGACCCGCATGCGCGAGGCCTTCGACGAGACCGGCGACACGAAGCGTGCGATCGCGCTCGGCCTGTCGCGGACCGGGAAGCTCGTCACGAGCGCGGTGCTCGTCCTGATGTTCGCGTTCTTCGTGCTCTCGTCGAGCCCCGGCGTCGACATCAAGCAGTTCGGGAT
>PLCK01000055.1 GCA_003134755.1 Actinomycetota bacterium
GGTGCGGCCTTCTTCGCGGGTGCCGCCTTCTTGACCGGCGCGGCCTTCTTGACCGGTACCACCTTCGCGGGCGCAGCCTTCGTGACCGGCGCCGCCTTCTTCGCGGGCGCGGCCTTCTTGATCGGCGCCGCCTTCTTGACCGGCGCAGCCTTCTTCGCCGCGGACACCACCTTCTTCGCCGCCGACCCGACCTTCTTGGCCGCGGGCACGACCCGCGCCGGCGCGGCCTTCTTGAGTGCCCCGACACGCTTCACGGCTGCGGTCCGGGTGGCAGGTGCGGCGGCCCGGCCACCGGCCTTGACTGGCGTGCGAGCCGCGATCTTGGGCACTGCGGACCCAGACCGGCCGGGGGACCGACGTCCGCGACCGGCATCAGCTCGTTGTACTGCCATCTCAGGGCCTCTCGATCGTTCGCGATCATGATCGCCGACCAGGTCAAGCGAGGATAGGTGCCGATTCGACGCTCGGCAAACAGGCGCGCCGTCCGTTTCGCGAGGTCGGAACCCGAATCGGCCTATTCGTACGACCCCGAGGTCGATCCGAGCAGAGCCATAACCCGTTCGGTGACCCGCCCATTCCGGTCCACTATCCCGACGACCTTGTCGCGCGAGGCCACGCCCGACCGCAGTACCACGTCATGGTGCGGTACACCGAGCGCCCGAGCCAGCGCGCGCAAGGCGGCTTCGGTCGCCCTGCCGTCGACTGCCGCCTCGGTCACCCGGACGACGAGCGCCTCCCCACGACGTCCGCCCACCGCCGTCCGGGAGGAATTCGGGTTGACCCGGATCGAGACGGTCACTACCGGCGGCGGAGGGCTGGCGGCTCGAACCACGGTCGCCAGCCTAGGGTTCAAGCCATGACCGAGACGGACAGCGGCCGCCCGATCACGACAACCGTCATCTTCGATCTTGGCGCGGTGCTGATCGACTGGAACCCGCGCCACCTGTACCGGTCGCTCTTCGAGGACGAGGCTGCCATGGAGGATTTCCTCGCGACCGTGTGCACGCCCGAGTGGAACGCGCAGCAGGACGCCGGCCGCAGCCTGGCTGAGGCCACCGCGACGCTGGTGGCAGCGCACCCCGAGCACGCCGAGCTGATCGAGGCGTTCTATGGCCGCTGGGACGAGATGCTCGGCGAGCCGATCGAGGGCACGGTGCAGATCGCGCGCGAACTCAGAGCCAATGGGTTACGGCTGCTTGCGCTCACGAACTGGTCTGCCGAGACCTTTCCGCGAGCCAGGCATCGACTCACGTTCCTCGACTTCTTCGACGGCGTCCTCGTGTCGGGGACCGTCGGGCTGATGAAGCCCGATCCCGCGATCTACCGGCTGCTCGTCGAGCGGCACGTGGTCGATCCCGGGCAAGCGGTCTTCGTCGACGATGCGATCAAGAACGTCGAGGCAGCCGCCGCGTTCGGTTTCGACGCGATCCACTTCCGCTCCCCCGAGCAGCTTCGTGACGATCTGATGGGGCGCGGCCTGCTCGCTCCCGTAGACTGACCGACCGCGAGAGGCGTCGAAGGGGACGAGTAGTCGCGCACGCTGGCCGAAGCGACCCGGGGACGGTGTGAGCCCGGGGCCGAGCGCGCGGTGAAGATCACCCCCTGAGCCTCGCGCGCGCAAGCTCGAGCACGGAGAAGAGTGGGATCGGCGTCGCGACCCCGACGTCCGGTCCAAGGAGGGTGGTACCGCGGGGCCGCGGTCGGCAACAGCGCCGGCCAGGTCTCGTCCCTCCGGCGGACGACAGCACCCGGGCACGGGTGCGCCGACGACGGAGGTCTGATGCTTACCCCACTGCCCAACCAGGTCGACCTGCCCGCGCTCGAGCACGAGGTGTTGCGCCGATGGCGGGAGTCGAATGTCTTCGAGCGCTCGCTGACCGCGACTCGGGGCCGTCCGCAATGGACCTTCTACGAAGGTCCGCCGACAGCCAACGGCATGCCTGGCACCCACCACGTCGAGGCGCGGGTCTTCAAGGACCTCTTCCCGCGGTTCAAGACCATGAAGGGCTACCACGTCCCGCGCAAGGCCGGCTGGGACTGCCACGGTCTGCCCGTCGAGCTCGCCGTCGAGCGAGAGCTCGGCTTCAACGGGAAGAAGGATATCGAGGCATACGGGATCGCCGAGTTCAACGCCCGGTGCCGGACGTCGGTCGAGCGCCACGTCGACTCGTTCGAACGGCTCACCGAGCGCATGGGCTACTGGGTCGACCTGTCCCAGGCCTACCGGACGATGGACACCGGCTACATCGAGAGCGTGTGGTGGTCGCTGAAGATCATCTTCGACAAGGGCCTGCTCGTTCAGGACTACCGAGTCACGCCCTACTGCCCGCGCTGTGGCACGGCCCTGTCCGACCACGAGGTGGCACAGGGCTATCTCAACGTCACCGACCCGAGCGTCTACGTGCGCTTCCCCGTCACCTCGGGTCCGTTCGCCGGCCAGGTCGATCTGCTGGTGTGGACGACGACGCCGTGGACCCTCGTGAGCAACACCGCGGTCGCCGTTCATCCCGACGTCCACTACGACGTAGTCAGCTTGTCTCCGACAGACGACGCGCCCGCCGAGCGACTGGTGATTGCGCGGCCGCTGGTTGCGAACGTGGTCGGCGGCCGGCCGCACGAGGTGCTCAGCAGCTTCACCGGCCGCGAGATGGAGCATTGGTACTACCAGCGACCGTTCGATCTCGTCGACTTCGACGGTGAGCGTGCGCATTACGTCGTCCTGGCCGATTACGTCACGACCGAAGACGGCACCGGGCTCGTGCACCAGGCGCCGGCGTTCGGCGCTGACGACCTCGCGGTCAGCCGGGCGTACGGGTTGCCCGTCGTGAATCCGGTCCGGCCCGATGGCACGTTCGACGAACATCTCCCGCTGGTCGGTGGGGTGTTTTTCAAGGCGGCCGACAAGGCATTGGTCACCGATCTGCGCGAACGCGGGCTGCTGTTCCGGTTCGAGCCCTACGAGCACAGCTACCCACACTGCTGGCGCTGCGACACCGCGCTGCTCTACTACGCGCTGCCGAGCTGGTACATCCGCACTACGCAGATCAAGGACGAGCTGCTTCGAGAGAACGAGACGACGAGCTGGTACCCCGAGACGATCAAGCACGGCCGCTACGGCGACTGGCTGCGCAACAACATCGACTGGGCGCTGTCGCGCAACCGCTACTGGGGCACGCCGCTGCCGTTGTGGCGCTGCAAGAACGGCCATCTGACATGCGTCGGGTCGCGTGCCGAGCTCGCCGAGCTGGCCGGTCGCGACCTGTCCGATCTCGATCCACACCGGCCGTACGTCGACGAGGTGATCTTCGACTGCGTCGAGTGCGGCGAGACGAAGACGCGGGTGCCTGAGGTCATCGACGGCTGGTACGACTCGGGTTCGATGCCGTTCGCTCAATTCGGATACCCGTATGACGGTGTCGAGGAGTTCGAGCGGAGTTACCCGGCCGACTTCATAGCCGAAGGGCTCGACCAGACCCGCGGCTGGTTCTACACGCTGATGGCGGTCGGCACCCTGGTTTTCGACAAGTCGAGCTACCGCAACGTGCTGTGTCTCGGCATCATCCTGGCGGCCGACGGCCGGCGGATGAGCAAGCACCTCGGCAACATCCTCGAACCGATGCCGCTGATGGACAAGCACGGCGCGGACGCGCTGCGTTGGTACATGCTCTGCGGCGGCTCGCCGTGGGCGGCTCGCCGGGTCGGCGACGACGTGCTCGAGGAGGTAGTCAGGAAGGTCCTGCTCACCTATTGGAACACCGCCTCGTTCCTTGTCCTGTACGCGAACGCCAGCGACTGGACGCCGGGGGCAACCGCGGTCCCCGAGTTGGCCGACCGGCCCCTGCTCGACCGGTGGGCAATCTCCGAGCTGCACGCGACCGTCGTGGAGGTCGATGCAGCGTTGGAGAACTTCGACTCCGCCCGCGCCGGACGGCGCCTCGCGCAGTTCATCGACGACCTGTCGAACTGGTACGTCCGGCGGTCGCGCCGGCGCTTCTGGGACGGCGACGTGTCGGCGTTGGCGACATTGCACGAGTGCCTGGAGGTGCTGACCAGGCTGATGGCACCGTTCACGCCGTTCATCACCGAGAAGGTCCACCAGCATCTGGTCAGCGAGGTGTGGCAGGACCTGCCTGACTCGGTTCACCTGCGCGACTGGCCCGCGGTCGACGGCAGCCTGATCGACGTCCAGCTGGGATCGCAGGTGACTCTGGTGCGCCGGCTGGTTGAGCTTGGCAGGTCCGCGCGGGCGGAATCGAAGGTGCGCACCCGGCAGCCGCTGGCGCGTGCGCTGGTGCACGCGCCGGGCTGGCGCGAGCTGCCGCGCGAACTGCAGGACCAGGTCATCGACGAGCTGAACGTGCGCGAGGTCGTCTCCGACGATGGGACCGGCGACCTGCTCGTCGTCCAGACCGTCGTGAAGCCCAACTTCCGCACGCTCGGCAAGCGCTTCGGCAACCGGACACAGTCGGTTGCCGCGAGCATTGCGGCCGCCGACCCGACCGCCATGGCCGCCGCGCTGGCCGCGACGGGTGCTGCAACAGTCGGCCTCGACGGCGAGCAGCTCACACTGTCGGCGGACGAGCTGATCGTCACGGAGACTCCGAGCCTCGGTTGGGCGGTGGCCAGTGACGCCGGGCTCTCGGTGGCCCTCGATCTCGAGCTCACCCACGAGCTGCGCAGCGCCGGCATCGCCCGCGAGGTGATCCGGTTCGCCCAGGAGACCCGCAAGACGAGCGGTCTCGAGATCAGCGACCGAATCGAGGTCTGGTGGGAGGCCGACTCCGACCCGCTCGCGTCGGCGCTTCGCGAACACCGGACGGCGATCGCCGCGGAGATCCTCGCGGTCAGCACGACAGAGGGCCGCCCGAGCGCGGACATCGCTCCGCATCGGGAGGCGGAGCTCGGCCTGACGCTCTGGCTGCGGGTCGCCGGAGGCTGACGCCTGGTGCCGGCGGCTGATCCACTTTGGGTACGAGCGCGGCAAACGGGTGATATCGGTGGCTACGGCAACTAGGCCGAGCGCGGGAGCGGGCAAACACCCGAATGGCGTAGTCAAGGTGAGGGGGTCCGCGAGCCGATCCACACATTGCGGGCGTGGCTGGTCGAACTACTCGGACCGGTCCCCACGGCCGTTTGACCGTTTAGTGGAGGCGACAGTGGCTGCGGCACCTTACTTCGGTCAGCCGATGACAACCGCCGTGGCCTTACGTCCGGGCGCTGTCGCGGTACCGGCCCTGGCAAGCCAGGTTCGACCCGCACTTGTGCTGCCTGAGCGCGAGACCCGCGAGCTCATCGCTGCCGCGCGTACCTACGACGTCGGGCAGGGCGGCAACTTCGCTGCCGGGCCGGCGGGCGTGCAGATCTGGAGCGGATCCTTCGATGGTCCTGGTGGCAGTCGCGGACACGCACTGCACCTGGGTTCGGTCGACTGGAGCTACAACACCCCGGTGAAGCACTACGCCACGATCTACCGTGCGATGGTGACCGCCGACGGCGTCGCCTACGGCGAGACCACCGCCTCGATCCTCGCGAGGGTCCTGGCGCTGACAGGTCTGTCGCTCGACGGCACCCGCCTCACACTCGCGGCTCCCCCGGCACGCGACCCGTTCCGCCGCGCCATGCACTGAAGTACCCCACAGCCGTCCGGAGCGACACGACCCCCCACGTGCCGCCACCGGGCAAGAGATGATCACGGGAAGTGCCGCACCTTCGAACTCGTGGCGGCACTTCCCGTGATCATCGAACCAGGCCGACAAACTGAACCGGCCGAGCGCGCCTATGGGTATTCCGGCGGCCTTCGCCGGAAGCTGATCGAACTCAGGATCACGGCGAGCAACGCCGCGCCCGACAAGCCGATGGCCAGGTAGTAGAACAACGTGCGGGTCGTCAGGACCCCGACACCCACGAGGGCTGCCGCAGCGAACACGGCAGCCCCACTGAGCTTGATCACCAACACAGCTTGNNACACAGCTTGATCACCAACACAGTTCAATCATCCATGGGACGGCGGAACTTCGGGACCCTCGTCAACCTCGAAGCCACCGCCTGAGGCCTGCCGGGGCGGGCCGCTCGGACCGGACGCCGAGTCAGGCCCACCCTGCGGCGGAGCGCCGGGAACCGGCGGCGCGGGCATCGGCGAGAACGGGCTCGGCGGGCGCGGCGGCGGCTGGGCGCCGGGTACGGGCGCGGGCCCGCCTGCACCCGCCGCGTAAGCGGGAGCCGGAGCGGGTGCGGCGGGGGCAGGCGGTGCCGGCGGGGCACCGGGCGGCGGGCCGCTAGCAGGGCCACCGGGCGGCGGGCCGCCAGCGAGCGGACCGGCCGGGCGCGGAGCGCCGGGCTGCACGCCGTCAGTGCGACCTTCGAGATCGCGCAGCTGACCTTCGAGGTAGGACTTCAGCCGCGCCCGGTACTCACGCTCGAACGAGCGCAACTCGTCGATCTTGCGTTCGAGTTTCTCGCGCTCACTGTCGAGATTGCCAATGACGCTGCGGTGCCGCTCCTGGGTCTCCCGTTCGAGCTGATCGGCCTTGATGCGAGCCTCGCCGAGCACCTTGTCGGCCTCGCGGCGGGCGTCGGCCACGGTGTCCTCGGCGGTGCNNCGGCTACGGGCGCGGCCGCGACGGCGGGGGGCGGCGGCAACTGAAACGCGCCGGGAGCAGGACCGGCCGCAGTCGACGGCGGCGCGGCCGGTGCCTGCGGCGCCGGTGCAGACTGCCTGGCCTGCTCGGCCACCTGGAGCCGGGCGCGCAGATCGGTGTTCTCGCGGTACAGGCGCGTCAGTTCGGCTTCGACCTCGTCGAGGAAGTCGTCGACTTCCTTCTCGTCGTAGCCGCCCTTGAATCGGGTGGGCGTGAACTGCTTGTTCTTCACGTCCTCAGCGGTCAGCGGCATCGGGTCACCTCGGGGGTCGATGGGTGGGCGGGAAAGATCATAGGGAACCCACTACTGACCGCACGATCCAGGCCGTCCCGATCACGGCGACCCAGGCAACGGTCCAATCGGCACTGAACGCGCCGATGCGAAGCGGCGGCAACAGGCGGTGAATGAACTTCAACGGCGGGTCGGTGACCGAGTAACAGGTCTCGAGAGCCACCAGAAAGCCGCCGCGCGGCCGCCACTCGCGCGCGAATATCTGCACGTAGTCGAAGATCAGGCGGACGAACATGACCACGATGAACGCGAGAAGGACATCGGCCACGACGTTCCAGAGGATGCTCACGGTGGTGCCGGCCGCCTAGCTCTGGTTGAAGAATCCGCCTTCGGCGATCCGCTGCTTGTCCTCGGCGGTCACCTCGACGTTCTGCGGTGAGAGCAGGAACACCTTGGCGGTAACCCGTTCGATACTGCCACGAAGTCCGAAGATCAGCCCGGCCGCGAAGTCGACAAGTCTCTTGGCGTCGGCGTCGTCCATCTCGGTGAGGTTCATGATCACCGG
>PLCK01000219.1:0-13772 GCA_003134755.1 Actinomycetota bacterium
CGTCTGACCAGCTGGCTCCCGGGCCCCGGTTCATCCGGGACCCGGGAGCCAATGGTTTTTCGACGCCTTAGTAAGGAAGGCAGTGGCGATGTCGACCGAGTTCGCGGTGGAGGTGCCGGTAGTTGCGGCGCCGGCTCCGCGTGCCGGGAGCAACGCCAGGTTGGCCGGTGGGTTCATCGGCCGGACCTGGTTGTGGTTCATCGGTGGTTGCCTGGTCGTGACGTTGTTGCCGTTGCTGTTCGGCTGGCGCCCGTATGTGGTGGAGTCCGGGTCGATGGCGCCGCGGATCAAAGTCGGTGACGTGATCTTGGCGGCGCCGGAGAAGGACCCGAAGAAGCTGCTCGGCCACGTCACGGTGTTCCACGACCCGGACGCCGCGCGGGCCGGCACGATCAAGTCGCACCGGGTCGTCACGATCAACCCCGACGGCACGCTGACCACCAAGGGTGACGCCAACCCCACCGTTGACAGCGTGCACCTGCAGGTCTCGCAAGTGGTCGGGCTTGGCCGGTTGCTGGTCCGCTGGGTCGGTCTGCCGTTGATCTGGGTGCAGAAGGGCGCCTGGGTACAGCTCGGTTTGTTCGCGGCCAGCTTGTGGATCGGCGCGCTGCTGGTGATGCGCGACGTCGACCCCGAACCCGACGCTGACCCAGACCCCACCGACACCGACCGCACAGACGGCCCAGACGGAACCGACGGAACCGACNNGACGGAACCGACGGAACCGACGGAACCGACCGAACCGACGGCACCGACGTAGACAGTGGGCCCGAGTCCCGCAAGGTGAAGCGCGGTCGCGTCAAGCGGCGGAACCGCTCCATGCCGGGTCGGGCAGCTGTCGCGGTCTTCGTGCCCGCGCATCGGCGGCCGCGGACTTCCGTCGTCCGACGTCTGGTCACCGCGAGCGTCGCGTCACTTGGGCTATTGATTCCGACGTCGACCGCGGCGATCTCAGCCACGACCGTCAACTCCAGCGACACCTGGTCGGTGCCCAACTACAACTACACGACCGAGACGAAGAACCTCGGCCCGTACATCTACTGGAAACTCGACGATGCCGCGGCCAGCACCACCGCGATCGACTCCTCGGGCAACGCCCGCAACGGTACCTACAACTCGACGTGGACCAAGCAGATCGTCGGCCCGCTGGTCGACCAGGCTGCGAACCTCGCCGTCACCGCCACCAACGCGGCCGCCACCGGCAACAACGTGTCCTGTGTGTACGCACCCGCAGCCGCGAACTACCCGGTCGGCAGCTCGCCCACCGTCTATTCGCTGATCACCTGGTTCAAGACCAACACGGTGAAGGGCGGCAAGCTGATCGGTCAGGAATCCGCGCAGACCGGTGTGGCCCCTGACTACGACCGGATGCTCTACATGGACGGCAACGGCCGGATCTGGTTCGGCGTGTACATCACCGCGACCAACGCGCCGATCGCGATCTCGTCGGCAACCGGCCTCAACGACGGCAACTGGCACATGGCCGCGGCCACCATGAGTGCGACGACCGGTATGGCGCTGTACATCGACGGCGTGCAGGTGGCGACCAACGCCAACAAGGTATCGGAGACCGAGACCCGGGTCACCTACTGGCGGGCCGGCTGCGGCAACCTCTCCGGCTGGGACACCGCTCATGGGGTGTGGACCGGGGTGAACAGCCCGGTGGCGTCCACGAACTACCCGTTCAACGGGTCGATCGACGAGGCGACCGTCTACAGCGGCAGCGCGCTTACGGCGCAGCAGGTGACGTTCCTGTACTGGATCCGTTGACCACCGCTCCGCCCTTCATGAGCGCCTCGGTTCGGCCGATGAATTCGGGGACCAGTCCATCGATCCGGAGGACCGTATGACGACCGGCCCCATGCTGGCTGCCCTACCGGACGATTCCGCGACGTCGCGGACGCTTGCGGTGGCTGTCGCCGCCCGCCTGATCGCGAACGTCGAGCAGGTCGTGCACGGACGCCGTCCGGCGGTCGAATTGGTGGCGGCCGGCCTCCTCGCGGGCGGGCATGTTCTCTTACAAGACGTCCCCGGAAGCGGGAAGACCACGTTGGCGCGGGCGTTCGCCCGCTCGGTCGGTGGCACGTTCAGGCGCATTCAGGGGACCGCCGACCTGCTGCCCGGCGACATCACCGGCTCGGCGATGTGGGATCCCGACCGGCACAGCTTCGTGTTCGTGCCCGGGCCGGTTTTCGCGCACGTGCTGCTCGTCGACGAGCTCAACCGGGCGACCCCGCGGGCGCAGTCCGCCCTGCTCGAGGCACTCGATGAGGGCGCGGTCACCGTTGACGGCGTCCGGCATGCGCTGCCTGATCCGTTTTTCGTGGTAGCGACCCAGAATCCAACCGATCAGTACGGCACGTACCCATTGCCGGAAGGGCAGCTCGACAGGTTCGCGATGGCGCTGACGTTGGGCGAGAACGATTTGGCCACCGAACGTCAGGTCGTCCGCGAACAACTGCTGCGGCCGACCGTCGACGATCTACAACCCGTCGTCGCACCCGACGACCTTCGATGGGTGCAGACCGAGGTACGGCGTACGCACGTGGCGGACGGCGTCCTCGATTTCGCATTGAACGTCGTTCGCTCCACGCGGCGTCATCCGGCCGTTCGCATCGGCGCCAGTTCACGCGCGGCGCTGTCCCTTGTGCGATGTGCGCAGGCGCGCTCGCTCGTACACAACCGTGAGTTCGTGGTGCCGGACGACGTGAAGGCGTTGGCGCCATTCGTGCTCGGGCATCGGCTGGTGCTGCAGCGCGGCGTTGCGGCCGGCCGCGGCGGTGGTTCGGCGGCGTTCGACTCTCTCGGCGCGGGCAGCGCGGTGGTTGCCGAGGTGCTCGCGTCCGTGCCCGTCCCGGTCCGTGGCTGAGCCGCTCGCCTCGACCGCGGCGAAAGGCCGGGTAACGGTCACGCCGAGCGGCGGAGCGGCAATTGCGGCGGCCATGTTGACGTTCTTGTTGGCCGCCGGAACGCGGAGTGTGTGGCTGCAGGTCGTCGGCTGCGGGATCGTAGGGCTGCTGGTCATCTCGTTGTTCGTGGCATTGCGAACTGCCCGGATCAGGGTCGACGTGCGTGCGCCCGCGGAGGCAACCGTCGGAGTGCCGTTCGACGTCACCGTGACAGTCGAAAACGTCGGCAAACGGGACTCAGGCGCGTTGCAGATGCTGTCGGCCGCGGCCGCCCNNGAGTCTGCTGCACTTGTGACGATGTACGTCGATCCGATCCCAGCCGGCGAAAGGCGGGTCGCGACCGTCAGCCGAACCCTGGAGGTCAGGCTTGGCGCGCACTGGTTGGTCGTCCGGGTCGACGAGTTCGGGCCCTTCGGCTTCTTCGTCGGGCGACGCACGACCACTAACCCCATGACCTTGCATGTCGGTCCGGCGCTGGCACCGCCCGTAGAGTTGCAGCGGGTCGGCGGGGAGCAGCCCGATCACACCGGGCCGATGGGTCCCGGGCTCGATGTGCGCGGTGTCCGCGAATGGCGTCCGGGGGACGCGACGCGTCATGTGCACTGGCGATCGACGGCCCGAACGGGCCGGCTGACGGTTCTCGAGCACGGCGAGCCAGGCATTGGCGCGCTCGGCGTCCTCGCGGTGGGTCGAGCAGGCGAACCGCGGTTCGAGCACGCTGTCGCCGTCGCGGCCGCCACCGTGAGGTGGGCGCAGAACGACAGCGTCGATGTGGTCCATGTCTTGGAGATCGACGGGCGTGGCCGTCTCGAGTGGCTTACGCCCCAGACATTCCATCGCGTTTTCGCCCACCTCGGATCTTCGCCGATCCCGAGTCCGCCGACCGTGCAACTGCTGCTCGACGCGATCGGTAGGGGCGGCATCTTGATACTCGCATTCGGTGTCGATGTGCCGCCCGGAATCTCGGCGCACGTGTACGACGCGGCCGCCGCATCCGACGTCCGAATCCTCGATCTCGCGGAGCAGAGTCGCGGCGCGGCGTGAACACCTCCGAGTCCGCCGCCATGAACACCCGGGCAGCTCGGGTGTCGCTCCTCGTTGCGGGCCTGGCTGGACAGTTCGCGATAATGCCGGTTCTGAGCGGACTCTCGTCCACGGTCGGTCTCGTGGCACTGCTGAGTGTTGGTCTCGCCACCTCTCGGTTGCCGCTTCCGAAGGTTGCGCCAGGGGTAACGCCGGGTTCGTTCAGGATGACGATGAGCGGCCGCCAGGCATTTGCCATCGCGGTCATCCTCGCGGGCGCGGTACTCGTGCTGGCGCGGGTCAATTCCTATGACGCAAACGCGAAGGCTTCCGCGCTCGCGGTGCTGTTGATCGTCGTCCAGGTCGCACACTGCCTTGCACTTTCGACCCGGCGTGAGGCTGGGCTCGGTTGCGCGATCGTCGTCGTCATGTTGGCGGTCGGAGCGGCGTTCGCCGGTGACGTGACGCTGCTCGTGCCGATGATCGTCGCTCTCGCGGGCGTCGTGGTGACGGCTGCGTTGTTGCATCGCGGCGCGCTGATCGAGTCGTCCCACGTCGCGTCGACTGATGGGGTGGCGGCAGTCGTGCGTGCCTGCATCGCCCCGGTTGCCCTCGCGACCGCGGTTGGACTTGTTGTGTTCCTGCTGATGCCGAATACAGGGCACCTTCGCGCCAGGACGCGATTCACGACGGCCCCCGCGGACGGGGGAGGGACGAGCTCAACCTCCCAGAGCGCAGGGCAGCGCGCGACTACCAATCCCGGAGGAGGCGCACTCGACCTGCGGTTGCGCGGATCTCTCAGTTCCTCGCAGCTTCTCGAGGTTCCGGCAGCCTCCCCGCAGTACTGGCAGGGTGCGATCTTCAGCGACTTCGACGGCAGGCGGTGGGTTGCGTCAGGTCCGTTCACGCGCTGGTCGGCCGGCTCCGCCGACCCGAATCCCGAGCAGCTCGCGCCAGCCGACCCGAACGAGCCCGCCGCCGGCGCGCAAGCGCACTACGTCGCTCGGGTGCTCACGACGACACCGCTCGACGTCGTCGTCGGCCCGCAGCGCCCGACGGCGTACGCCGGTCCCGGTGTGGTCGCCGTCGACGGCAGCGGCACGCCACATCTCGCCGGCGGCCCGCGGGCGGATTCGACGTACGAGGTTACGTCGGCACAACCGGTCAGCGCGGCCGCCGACGAGCTGCGGGCGTCGAGTGGACCCGACCTGTCCGATCCGCAATGGCTCACGCTGCCGGCAGACCTGCCGGCCCGCGTGAACTCACTCGCGGCAACTGTCGCGGGTAGCGCGGCGACCCGTTTCGATGCGGTCGGTGCGATCGACAACTACCTGCGCACGCACGAGAAATACAATCTCAACTCGCCGCTGCCGGCCCGAGGCGACGACGCGGTCGACGACTTTCTCTTCGTGTCGCACCAGGGATTCTGTGAGCAGTACGCCTCAGCGGGCGTCATCATGTTGCGCAGCCTTGGCATACCGGCCCGGCTCGTCACCGGTTACGTCAACGGGGACGAGAAGCTCGTTCCCGGCGAGCGGATCTACCGCGGCCTCGATCTGCATGCGTGGGTGCAGGTCTTCTACCCGGGCGTTGGCTGGGTGAACAGCGATCCGACCGCGGGTACGGAACTTGTCGCGTCGAGCCGTTCGTTGCGGCAGCGCTTCGGTGACCTGTTGAAGCGGTTGTGGCACGACGTTCCAGGCGGTCGGTGGGGTGCGATCGCGGGCTTGGTCATGCTCGTCGGCGCCGGTATCGGTATGACTCTGGCGGGNNCGTCGCCGATTCCTTGCGGGCATTGATCGCGGCCGTTCGAACGACGGTCCGGTGCTGGCCGCTTACCTGCGCCTGGACGAGGTGCTGCATGGCGTCGAACGGGCGCGGGCGCCGTCCGAGAGCTTCGGCGAGATCGCCAAACGGCTGGGTGGGCTCGTTGCCTCAGCCGCAGAGGTGGCCGCAGCTGTCGCCTGTTTGGAGCGTGAGTCGTACGGAGTCGACCTGCCTTCTGCATCGGAAACCGCCTTCGCCGTCGAGGTTTTCGACCGGCTGCGCGTTGCGGCCGGTAGTCAACCAGTCGCGTTCGCCACCGCGCCGTCCGGCTGAATCGGGTGGGCTAGAACAGGCGCGCGGTCGGATCGTCGGCGCCGCGCAGTGCGTCGTAATCGAGGGTTACGCAGTCGATACCGCGATCGAGGGCCAGAACTCGGGCCTGCGGCTTGATTTCCTGCGCCGCGAAGATGCCTCGCACCGGCGCGAGCAACGGATCGCGGTTCATCAGCTCGAGGTAACGGGTGAGCTGCTCGACGCCGTCGATCTCGCCGCGTCGCTTGATCTCGACCGCGACGCTGCGACCTTCGCCGTCGCGGCACAACAGGTCGACCGGCCCTATCGGCGTCGGATATTCGCGGCGCACCAACGTCATTCCGTCGCCCAGGGCGCGTGGATGCGCCGCCAGCAGAATCTGCAGGTGCGCCTCGACGCCGTCCTTCACGAGGCCTGGATCGACGCCGAGTTCATGGCTCGAATCGTGCAGGACGGCCTCGATGGTGAGCACGAGCTGTTCGCCGAGCTTGTTGGTGACGGTCCATACGCCGGGCGCTTCCTGAAGGATGCACGGCGGGCTCATCCAGTTGAGCGGCTTGTATGCGCGGTCGTCGGCGTGAATCGAAACCGAACCGTCCGCTTTGACAAGGATCAGCCGCTGCGCGCTCGGCAGATGGGCTGTCAGGCGGCCGACGTAGTCGACGCTGCACCGAGCAATGACCAGCCGCACGCCGTCACGCTAGCTCATACTTCGAGGGCGCCTAGAGTTCGACTCGTGACACCCTTCGATGCGCTGGTGCTCGCGGGCGGCTCGGGGCGCCGAATGCGCGGGGGCCGCGTCGCCGACGAGGGCGGCCGCGTCGGGGGCGGCGGCGTCGACAAGGCCGCGCTCGAGGTCGGCGGCATGCGATTGCTCGATCGAGTGATCGCGGCGGTCGATGGTGCCGGGCGCATCGTTGTCGTCGGGCCACGGCGTCCGAGCTCGGCAGCTGTCGTGTGGACGATCGAGGATCCGGAGGGCGCCGGACCCGCTGCTGCGATCGTGCACGGCCTGTCGCTGGTGTCGGCGCCACTCGTCGTCGTGCTGGCGACCGACGTGCCATTCGCCGCGACTGTGGTCCCGCGGTTGATCGCTGCTCTTGCCGACGGCGAGCCCGAGTCAGCGGTGACGGTCGATCAGAACCGGCGTCGCCAGCCGCTCATCGCCGTCGGGTGTTTGCAACGTAAGGCCCTCCGCATCCATGGCAATCACTCGAACGTTAGTGCGCGGCNNCGAGCGGTCCTCGTGGGCGAACGTGGCGGTGCGCACGCTGGTCGAGCGCCTCTCGGTCGCCGAAGTCGACGCTGTCGGCAGCGAGGCGCTCGACTGCGACACCCCGCAGCAGCTGGCGTTGGCGCGGGCGGTGGCCGAGGCCGAGGCTGAGGCGGCGGCGAAGGCAGCCGCGGCGTCCAGCCCGAGCTAGCCCGCAGGAACGTCGGGCGCGGCGTGCCAACCGGCGGCCAAGCGGCTGATCCGGGCAGTGGCCTCGTCGAGCGGCACGCCGGCCTCGACGGCCCTTCCGAGCAGAAACGTCGTGAGCGGCGCGGCGGGCCGGGCGACCCCGTGCGCGACATCGCGCGCCACATCGAGGACCGCATCAGGCGCCAACGCCGGATCAAGGCCGAGTTCGGCACACACCGCGGTTATCCAACCGTCGAGTTCGCTCACGTGGTCCTCCGTCGGCGTCGATCCGTCACTCCCCAACCTTCGCAGCCCGCAGCGCTGCTCGCGAGGCCGGTTTGGGGGGTCTTGTGGAGCCACCAGGGCTGCGAAGTGGCAGGAGGGCGTCCGCGTCCTGATCCCGCCGGCCCTGGCCCGGCCGTGGTTAGGCTGGCAGCCATGGGACGGGTCACTGAGCATCGGCGGGTCGTCCATATCGACGGGGTCACCGCGTTCGACCGGCGCGAAACGCTCGCGTCGGAGGAACCGCTCGAGCTGCGCATCTCCGGTCGGCCCGTCGCGGTGACGATGCGTACCCCGGGCGACGATTTCGATCTGGCCGCCGGCTTCGCCTGGACCGAAGGCCTGATCACCGATCCCGCGCACCTCAGTGGGCTCCGATATTGCGCGGGAGCCGACGAGACTGGCCGTAACACCTACAACGTCATCGACTTCGTGCTCGATGATGACGCGCCGCCGTTCGATGCCGCTGTGAGCCGAAACTTCTACACGACCAGCTCGTGCGGTGTCTGCGGAAAGGCGAGTATCGAGGCGGTGCAGGTGCGGTCTGCATTCGATCTGCGGGCCGACCGATTTACCGTGCAGGCCGCGGTGCTCTCATCGCTGCCGGAAAGACTGCGCGCCGCGCAGAAGGTCTTCGAGCGGACGGGTGGGCTGCACGGGGCGGGCCTCTTTTCGCCGGACGCCGAGCTGCTCGTGTCACGCGAAGACGTCGGCCGGCACAACGCNNTTCGAGTTGGTTCAAAAGGCCTACGTGGCCGGGATCCCGATGCTGGCAGCTGTCTCAGCGCCGTCGTCGTTGGCCGCCGAGTTCGCCGAGTCGGTCGGCATGACGCTGGTCGGATTCCTGCGCGGGACGTCGATGAACGTCTACACAGGTGCAGATCGGGTGGTCCCATGAGCCCGCGCCGTACCCGTCCGGCCCGCCGCTCGGCGTCCACCGAAGCACTCGACGACGAGGGTGACAGCAGGTTGGCGGCTGGGTTCGAGCTCGTCGAGGTCGACGCGCGCGGTGAGGAGTGGGTCGTACGCCGGCTCACGGGAGTGTCGTCGACCAAGACGTACCGCTGCCCCGGATGCAACCAGGAGATCCGCCCGACGACGCCGCACCTGGTGGTGTGGCCGAGTCTCGCGGTCGACATGCGCCGCCATTGGCACACCCCATGCTGGAAGTCGAAGTCGCGGCGGCCGGCGCGTGAACTGCGGCCGGGTCGCTAGCGCTGCTCGCTAGAGCTGCTCGAGCACGTCGACGTTGCGCCCGCCGAACCAGCCGACGACTTCCGCCGGGTCGGTGTCCATACCGCGCGCTCCGCGCGGCGGCGGCCCGCTGGCGCCTCCGGAATGCACGATCAGGTCATCGTGCGATCGCACCGCCTGGACGGTGTGGCCCGCCTGCAGCAGGTCGGCCTGAAGCCGGGTCACGGCCCAGAACCAGTGATTGTCGTCGCTCAGTCCCGGGAATAGGTCGCGATCGACCAGCAGGCAGTAACCGTCAGCTCGCGACCACGGTGCGCCCTCGACGAATCCGAGCCCGGTAGCCCCTCGCTTGTGCATCCGCGGTCAGCAGCGGTGCCGCGCCAGCCGCCGGATGCACGCGGCCGAATAACGCGCGTAGGAACACCAGCTGAGCCTGGTGTCTTGGTGGACAGCCGCCTGTTCGAGTTCCAACGGCCTAGGCCGCGCTGCCCTTCGAGCAGTGCGCCAGAGTGCTTGATCATGGACGGCGAGTCAGTGCGAGCGGAAACACGGCGAACGCGGATCGCTCAGGAAGCGCGAGCACAGTTCTGAGACCGGCCCACACGCCGATCTCAAAGTGCACCGGTCAGCTCGACTGGCCGTTGCTCCACAGCGCCCACTGCGTCGTGCGCAGTCGCCGCGGCTGACGCAGGACGGTCGTGATGGCGAACGCAACGTCGTCGGCTTGGAGGTAGTCGTCCAGAGCTGGCATGCCGGGCGTGCGGCCGAGGCCCATCGCGAATTCGGTTGAGACACCGGCGGGGCAGACGGCCGTAACTCGGATGCCCTTCTCGCGAAGTTCCCTGTCCATGGCTCCGGCGAGACCCACCTGGGCGAACTTCGTGGCCGCGTAGACGGCTTCGTCCGCGCCGCCGCGTAGACCGGCGACTGAACTCAGTACGACGATGTCCCCACCGCCCGCCTCCAACAGGACCGGGACCGCCGCGCGCACCGCCCAGACGGTGCCGGAGAAGTTCGTCTCGATCATCCGCGTGATCAATTCGTCGTCGTAGTCGAGAATCCCGCCGTAGGCACCGATACCCGCATTCGCGACAAGCCCGGTCAGCCGGCCGAACTTCCGCACGCCCGCCGCGATCAGCCGCTGGCAATCAGCAGGATCGCGGACGTCGCATGCCACGCCGACGGCGTTCTCCTCGCCGAGCTCGGCAACCAGCTTGTCGACTCCCTCTGCGCCGCGCGCGCCGAGCACCACCTTGGCACCCGCGTCGACCAGCTGGTGGGCGGCGGCCGCGCCGATTCCCGATGTTGCTCCCGTGATGGCGACGACGTCGTCCGCGAGACTTCTGGTTTCTGCTGGCATCTAATCCTCCATTGGCAACCGATTGCCGACTGAAGCATAACGGCGCGCGAGTTGCAAGGTTTGTCGCACAAGAGGGTGCGTCTCACGCGCATGCTAACCGATCCTGGTTGAGGGTTTTCGCCCAGAGCGCTCGGGGGCCGTCGGCGCTATCTCCGCAACCGTTTGCCCAAACTGGGCCAAAGCGCGCGGCACCGTGACGATCAACTGGGATCGTCGCCGCCCCTACCGCGAGGTCACCACGGCAGGCTCGAGCGGTGAGGTTGTGCCGCTAGTCGAGCACGAGACCTGCCCGTTGCACCCTGGTCGTGAGCTCGTCTGTGACGCCGGGCTCGCCGTTGACGACGCGAGAGACGCTGCGGGACCACGTTGTCGACCAGCCCGAAGGAACCTCCCGGTGGGCGACGCTCCCGGTCACAGTCACGGTGCGGTTGCGTTTTGGAGGCAGTTTGGGCAAACGGTTGCGGAGAGAGCTTGGACGGAGCCTGAGCCATTTCGGGCGGAAACCTCAACCAAGATCGGTCAGCCTGCGCGTGAGCCGCACGAACTTGTACGACAAACCTTGCAACTCACGCGCCGCTGTGCTTGAGTGCGGCAATCGGTTGCCAATGGAGGATTAGATGTCAGCAGAAACCAGCAGTCTCGCGGGCGACTCCCAACGAGGCGTGGCGAGAAGCAGGACCGCACGGATCAGCAACATGCGTCATCGGCGACGGATCGTCTTGGTGGGGTCGACAGTGGCACTGGCGGCCCTCTTCGCCTCCGCCTGTTCGAGCTCGAAGAAGAGCCCGACCGCCGCATCGAACACCGCACCGCCTGCAGCCACCTCGTCGGCAGCGACTGCGGCGACGACCGGGGCGTCATCTTCGGCGGCCGCTGGTGACGCGCCGGTGAAGGTCGGTCTGGTCACCAAGACCCTCACCAACCCGTTCTTCGTCGCCATGCAGAAGGGCGCCCAGGCAGCCGCAGCAAAAATCCCGGGTGTCACGCTTCTGACCGGTGCCGGCAAGACTGACAGCGACAACGCGGGTCAGGTGACCGTCGTCGAGAACATGATCAACGCGGGTGCCAAGGGAATCCTGATCACGCCCGCCGACAGCAAGGCCATCGTGCCGAGCGTGAAGAAGTGGCGCGATCAGGGCATCGTCATCATCGCGCTTGACTCGCCCACCGAGCCGCTCGATGCAACCGACGCATTGTTCGCGACCGACAACTTCAAGGCCGGTGTCGCGATCGGCCAGTACGCGAAGGCGACCTTCGCAGGCAAGCCGGCGAAGATCGTGATGCTCGACCTCCTGCCGTCCATCGCCGTGGGGTACCTGCGCCACAACGGATTCCTTAACGGTTTCGGCGACGCGAGCATCACCGGCGCCACCACGGAGCAGAAGACCACCGCGGACGTCGTCTGTGAGGGCGACAGTGAAGGCGACCAGGCGAAGGGCCAGGCCGCCATGGAGACCTGCCTTCAGAAGGCTCCTGACGTCAACCTCGTCTACGCGATCAACGAACCGGCGGCCACCGGTGCCTACACGGCATTGAAGGCGGCCGGCAAGGAGAAGGGCGTCCTTATCGTCGCCGTCGACGGCGGCTGCGCCGGCATCCAGGCGCTAGCGGACGGCAAGATCGCTGCGACATCCCAGCAGTACCCGTTGAAGATGGCCGATCTCGGCGTTCAGGCCATCGTCACGGCGGCGCGCGGCGGCGCGAAGCCGTCCGGTTACACCGACACCGGTGTGAACCTCATTGCGGCCACGCCAGTGGCCGGAGTGGACTCGAAGGACCTTGCGTTCGGCAAGGCGAACTGCTGGTAACGCTGGCTCTTCGCAGGCGCAACCGGTGGGCCGAGGGTGAGCCTGGCAGCAGGACCTGCCAGGCTCACCCGGTCGCCGGAACCGTCCCCCGAACTGACCAACAGGAGCTGATGTGGCCGCGACCGCCCCGCCTGTCACCGACCGGCCGATCGACTCGGGGCGGACGATGTCGGTGGGACGTGTCGTCTCAGCGACGGGCCCGCTGCTCGCGCTCTTGCTCGCGATGACCTACTTCAGTCTCAGGTCCGACAGGTTCCTGACCGGCAACACGATGTCGCTGATCGTTCAGCAGACCGCGGTCGTCGGAGTGCTCGCCATCGGGCAGACGATCGTCATCCTGACCGGGGGCATCGATCTGTCCTGCGGCCTCGTCATGGCCTTCGGAAACATCATGGTGACCCGGCTGGCGGTGGTCTCGGGCGTCAACCCGTACCTCGCCATAGCGATCATGCTTGTGTTCACGATGTTGTTCGGGCTTACCAACGGAATGCTCGTCACGGCGTTGCGGCTGCCGCCGTTCATCGTGACCCTCGGCATGTACAGCATCGCGTTCGCGGTGACGAGGATCTACGGACACCAGGAGAGCGTCCCCAACCTGCCGTCCGAGGAGACCTGGCTCGGAAAATCGTTCAAGGTCGGCGGCACCGCGGTGTCGTACGGCTCCATTCTCATGTTGGCCCTGTTCGTGATCGCGTGGTACGTCCTGCGGCAGACCGCGGCCGGCCGGCACGTCTACGCGATCGGCGGCAACCCGGAGGGCGCGCGGCTCGCCGGTATCCGCACCCGTCGAGTCCTGCTGTGCGTGTACGGGACGGCGGGTCTCCTCTACGGCATAGCGGCGTTGCTGCTTGTCGCCCGCACGCAGGTCGGTGACGTCAATGCGGGCCTGACGGACAACATCGAGAGCATCACCGCCGTCGTGATCGGCGGCACCAGCCTCTTCGGTGGTCGCGGCACGGTGATCGGCACCCTCATCGGCGCACTCATCGTCAGCACCATCAGAGCCGGGTTGACGCTCACGGGGGTCGAGCCGACCTACCAGGTGCTGATCACAGGGATCCTCGTCATCAGCGCAGTCGGCGTCGATCAGGTCGCCCGGGCAAGGTCGATATGACCGCGATGGAGCACGATGTGCAGCCCGGCGGCGGCGAGGACGACACTCCGCTGCTGAAGGCACGCGGGCTGGTCAAGCGCTACGGACACCTCAGCGCGCTAGACGGCGCGGACTTCGACCTGATGCGCGGTGAGATCCTCGCAGTCATCGGCGACAACGGCGCCGGCAAGTCGACCCTCATCAAGATCCTCTCCGGCGCTATCACCCCTGACGATGGCACGGTCGAGCTCGACGGCCGGCCGGTCCGCTTCACCAGCCCGCTCGACGCGCGCCGCGTTGGCATCGAGACCGTCTACCAGGACCTCGCCCTGGCCGANNGAGACCGTCTACCAGGACCTCGCTGTCGCGCCTGCGCTCGCCGTCGCGGACAACCTGTTCCTCGGCCGTGAGCTGCGCCGTCCCGGCGTACTCGGATCGGTTTTCCGCATGTTGGACAAGAAGCGGATGCTCGAGGAGTCCCGCGCCCACATGGCCGAACTCAAGATCGGGATCCGCTCGATGAAGCAGCTCGTCGAGACTCTCTCCGGCGGCCAGCGGCAGGGAGTCGCGGTCGCGCGCAGTGCGGCGTTCGCGCACCATCTCGTCATCATGGACGAGCCGA
>PLCK01000219.1:13811-20008 GCA_003134755.1 Actinomycetota bacterium
CGTCGCGATCATGACCGGCGCGATGGCCGGCGAGCGCGTCACCGACGAGAAGATCGACGACGCAAGCTGACGCTGATCTCCTGCAGCGGTCACAGCGTGCCCGAACGTGCCGTTGCGGCCCGTCAACGGCACCGTCATCAGGCTGGACGTTCCGAGCCACCCGACGAACGCTGCTTGTTCCGCGCCCTAGGGGCCCGCGCGCAGCCACTCTTCCGTCGTCCTCAGCACGCGTTGCCGCGCACCCGAACAGTTTCGCTATCATGAGGTCCACCATGACTCGGCTGTCGCGAGTGGCGGGCGCGACCGTCGTCGTTACCGNNGCGGTTCACTGTTGGTAGTTGCGAATTCGGGCACGGCGTCCCCCCAAGTGATGGGTGGTTGTGACGAAGGATGTGGCCGGTGGACCGGCCCGCGCGCGCCTGCGTGAGGTCGCCGAACTCGCCGGTGTGCACCCGTCGACCGCCTCCCGGGCGCTCAGCGGATCGCGGGCCGTCCGCCCCGACGTTGCGGCCGCGGTGCAGCGCGCCGCCGAGAAGCTCGACTACCGCGTCGATCCGATCGGTCGTGCGCTGCGCGGCGAGCGGACCGGCACGGTGGGGATGGTCGTGCCCGACATCGTCAACCCCTTCTTTCCGGCGGTGGTGCAGGCCGTCGAGCGAGCCCTCCACGCCGACGGTCGCAGCCTGTTCCTGTGCGACGCGAGCAACGACGTACGCGTAGAGGCGGAGCGCATCGAGGCGCTGCTCGATCGACGGGTGGACGCGCTCATCATCAGCCCGGTGCACCAGTACGACAGCGCACCGGCCGTGAGGAGAGCGGCAAGCCGGGTGCGACTGGTGCAAGTCGACCGCTCCTGCGTCGGCGTGGGCTGCGACTTCGTCGGTGCCGACCAGGCGGAAGCCATGCGTCTGTTGATCAGGCATCTCGTCGACAACGGGCGCCGCAACCTTGCCTTTGTCGCCACCGACGACTCGATTTCAACGGTCTCCGAGCGCATCGTCGCGTACGAGCAGCACGCCCCGAATGTTCGCTCCCGTCGGCGAGTCTTCCGCGGCGATCTGTCGGTCGAATGGGGCGCGCGTGCTGTCGACATGATCCTTCAAGACCCGCGTCAGACACCTGATGCCCTCATCTGCGCGAATGACCTGATCGCCCTTGGAGCGCTCAAGCAGCTTCGGACACGCGGCTGCCAAGTGCCTGGGAACATCGCCGTGACCGGTTTCGACGACACGCCCTTTGGCGTACTCAGTGAGCCCGAACTCACCTCGGTACGCCAGCCGGTGCAGCAAATCGCCGACGAGGCGGTGCGCATGCTCGGCCTGACCCGGCCGCGGTCGACGCCGATGGCCGGCCGCCGACTGGTGCTGCACCCGGAACTGGTAGTCCGCGGCTCCTCAGCTGCGCCGGCATAAGCGCCGCTGCCCGGCGTGATGCGATCAATCCTGGAGTAGCGAGGCCATCCAGGCTTCGACGGCGGCGGGGTCGCGCGGTAGCGCGTCCGTGAGGATCCGGCAGCCGTCCTGGGTCACGACCACGTTGTCTTCGATGCGGACGCCGATGCCGCGCAGCTCGGCAGGAACGGTGAGATCGTCGGTCTGGAAGTACAGCCCAGGTTCGACGGTCAGCACATAGCCGGGTTTGAGCACGCCCTCGTGGTAGTTCTCCTTACGTGCCTTCGAGCAGTCATGGACGTCGAGGCCGAGCATGTGTCCGGTGCCATGCAAGGTGTAGCGGCGGTGCAGGTCGGCGTCCGGGCCGTCGGGATCCGTTGCCGATTCGGGCAGGATGCCCCACCCGGCCAGTCCTCGCGACATGACTTCACCGGCCGCCCGGAAGTAGTCGCGGAAGTGCGCACCCGGTTTGACGGCGGCTAGTGCAGCAGTCTGGGCCTCGTACACGAGTTGATAGACACGTCGCTGCGGGTCGCTGAATCGGCCGTTGATCGGCAGCGTGCGGGTGACGTCAGCGGTATAAAGAGCCCGGTTCTCAACGCCCGCGTCCATCAGCAGCAGGTCGCCGTCGCGCACCGGCCCGTCGTTGTGTGTCCAGTGCAGCACGCACGCATGCTCCCCGGCCGCCGCGATGCTGGTGTAGCCGACGTCGTTGCCGTCGACGCGGGCCCGCCGCCAGAACGTGCCGTCGATCCAGCGCTCGCTCGTCGCCCGCGCATTGCCGAGCTCGCGGACGACGTCCTCAAACCCCCGCACAGTCGCAGCGACGGCGTCGCAGAGCTGGGCGATCTCCCAGTCGTCCTTGACCAACCGCAGATCCGACAGCGTCGTCGCCAGCATCGCGTCGTCCGCGTTCGGCGGGATGAGCCCCTCGACGTCGGTGTCGAAGCCACGCCGGACCACCGCGCCGGACGCCGACAGGCCGGCCAACACCGCATCGAGCTCGAGCAGGTCGCGGGTCGGCAGCCCGAGCGCCGCCGACGTTTCGGCGAGACCGCGACGGCGACCGGTCCAGAGTTCGCCGTAGTTGCGGTCGCGGTAGAACTCCTCGCTGTCGTGACGAGACGCGGCCGCCCGGATGAACAGCGTCGAGACGTGGGTGCCGGGCGTATCGGCGTCCGGCGTCATCACCAGGACGGCGCCGGGCGAGAGTTCGCCGGTGAGCCAGACGAAATCACTGCCAGGGCGAAACGAGTAGAAGGTGTCGTCGTTGCGTACCCGGGGCGTTCCGGCCGGGACGACGATCGGGCGCCCGGTGAATGCGGCCGAGAGTCCGTCTCGGCGCTTCGCGGCATAGGGGGCGACCTCAGCCGGCTCGGTCGGCGGGATCGGGTCGGGCGCCCAGCCCTGCTTCATGAAGGCCTTCAGCGCCGGCGAGATGTCGGCGTCGTAGCTTGCGGTCACGAATGTGCGGTCAGCCGTCATGAGCTCCATGGAACATCATTGCGCCCCAATCCGTCACGCCGAAGGTCTCGCCTACGGCAGATTCGCCGGGCCGGTCCGATGGAAGACCACGATCGCGTCGCGCGCGAACACCTGCTGGTATCCATGCGACACCAGCCAGGAGGCGCGGCTGCTCTGGGCCGCGGGGGTCATGGGGAATTCGAGGTTGCCCTCGTCGAACACGACCCATTGCGCGTCGTGCGGCGTCGCGTCGAGCAACATCACCTGGGTGCGGTCGACCAGATGTGGCGCGAGGAAGTCGCTCGCCTCGACGGTTGCGCCGCTCGGGACGACGTCGAGCGCGGCCTGCCGGGCCTGGTCGTAGCCGGTGAGCTGCCACGAGTGCTGCACACTCGGCTTGACGAGCTGGTCGAACGGCTCCTGGCGGCACATCCACACCGCGGCGACGAAGATGGCGGCCGCGTACGCGGGCCCTATCGCCGCCCCGAGATTCGGGCGGTGGCGGCGGTGTCTGCTGGTCGACGTCCGTGGGGTTAGGGCTCTGCGGATCTTCGCGATGGTGTCGACAGCCGCGAGGGTCAGGATCGGCACGAATGGCGCTGAGTACTGGTGGGTCAGCGTCCAGTGGTTCGGGTTCGCGGAGAGGAGCCGTTCGGCGAGTAGCGGTAGGGCGAGCAGCACCAAGGACGAGCCCAACGACGCCAACCCCAACGGCAGGTACAGCCATCTGAGCAGCCGGACCTTCGCGTCCGGTGTGACCATGAGGTGGAGCGTCGACAACGGATGTCTGACGACGTGCCAGAGCGCTGCGGACGGGTTCGGGCCGAGGGTGGCGTAGTAGTCCCAGTAGTACCCCGACCGTCCGCCGAACGCGGGGATGAGCACCTTGTCAGCCAGCACGGTCGTGGCGACGCCCACAACTGCGAGCAACCCGGCCAGTCGCCAGCGCCTGGTTCGCACCCAGACGACGACGCCGAACGCGGCGACGACGAGTCCGAAGTCCTCCTTCACCAGCAGGAGCAGGAGCGCGGCAACCACCGCCGTGGTGACCTTGCCGGCGTCGAGACGTTCGATCGCGATCGCAAGCAGCGGCACCGCGAATGCCACCTCGTGGAAGTCGGCGCCCATCGCCGCCTGAAGACCCCACGCGAGCGCGTATGCGCAGGCGGTCAAGTAGGCGGCCGGCCGCCCCAGCGCACGGCGGCAGAAGATCCAGACAGCGGGCAGGGACGCCGTGAGGAGCAGGCCTTGCGCGATGAGCAGGGTCGTCGCGTGCGGAAAGGCTCGGTAAAAGGGGGCAAGGACGGCGATCAGCGGCGAGAAATGGTCGCCCAGCACGGAAAAATGGGTCCCGAACCCGTTGTGCACGCCCTTCATCAACGAGACGGGCGCGCGCAGGTGGGCGTAGTTGTGAATGGCCTGATCGAAGATGCCGAGGTCGTATCCCGCGGTTCCGAAGTGACGCTGCTGCTCGATCTCGAACAACGTGTACACGGCGCCCANNCCCACCACGAGAGTGAGCAGGCCCACGCCGACGAGATCGAGGGACCAGGCCGGGGTGAGGTGGATCCCTCGCCGTGAGCGCGCCCGCCGTGAGCTGCCGGATTCGTCGCTCGTCGGGCGCGACTGCGCGGACAGCAGCGTTTGATCCACTACCGCATGCTAGGTGAAGGCGCCGGACTGGTAGGCGAGGAAACCTACGCACACGAGGGCGGCCAGCACGGCGAGCGCGACTACTTTGCGCACCAGGCCAATGAGCACGAGCGCGGCGAAGATCACGATGATCGGGACCGTGACCGCAGGCTTCGGCTTTGGCAGCTTCGCGGCTACGACGTGCGCCGCCGAGGCCAGCACGTAAAGGTGCACCATGAGCCGATGATGTCAGCCGGATGCGGCTTGGACGAGTTCCGTGAGCACTCCGTTGAGGTCTTTCGGGTGCACGAAGGCGATCGATGCTCCGAGCGAGCCATGACGCGGGCGCTCGTCGAGCACCCGAAGTCCTTGCGCCACTAGGCCTCGCATTGCTGTCGCGACGTCAGGGACGGCATACCCGATGTGATGCACTCCTTCTCCCCGCCGAGCGAGATATTTGCCTACCGGCGTGTCGGGCCCGAGCGGCTCGAGGAGTTGGACGTACGAGTGTGGACCGGCCTCGGCGTCCGATGCGTCGATCTGAAGCATCGCCTCGCGGACGCCCTGGTCGGCGTTGGTCTCGATGGCGACGACGATGAGCCCGAACGTTGTGCGGTACCGCTCGACGGCTTCGTCGAGGTTGTGCACGGCGACGCCGACGTGGTCGATCCTGGTAAGAGCAACGGCAGGCACAAACGGCAACGCTACCGGCGAACCCGGCTGGCCGTGACGAGCCGCGTCGGTGTGGCAGGGTTCCCGCTATGAGCCAGCAGGCGCCGGTGGTTCGCCGGCCGGTGCGCGCGCTTGACGCGGCCATCGCGGCGACAGCGGACGACGATCCGCGACCGTGGCAGCCGCAGCAGGCCGTTGCCGCGCTGGTCGCCATCATCGTCGTGCTGACTGCGTTTGGTGCGGTGGTGCAGGCGCTCGGGCTGCACGGCTGGCAGGAGTCCTGGGCGGCGGTGCTCGCCGAGATCGTGCTCGCGGCGCCGGTCGTCCTGTACGCCCGCCCCATCGCCGCCGCGTCCGGCGGCTGGGGTCCCGCGCTCGGCCTGACCGGGTTGCGCTGGCGCGACGTCCCGCTCGGGGTTGGCTGGACCCTCGTCCAGTTCGGCGCCCGGCTCGTGGCCAGCGCCGTCCTGCTCGCGGCGTTGCCGGCCGCCCGCCATGAGCGGGTCTCGAACGTGCCGACCCTCCACGGCAAGCCCTGGACGGAACTACTGCCCTTGATCGTGGCGATCGTGGTCATGGCGCCGATCGTCGAGGAGCTCGCGTTTCGCGGCCTGATGCTGCGCATCTTCATGCGCCGCTGGGGGTTCGTCGTCGCTGCCATCATCACCAGCGTGCTGTTCGGCCTGCTGCACTTCGAGCAGGCCGGCGGGCCGGCCGCCTCGGTCATCCTGGCGGCGACGTTGGGGTTGTTCGGGTACCTCCAGGCCGTCGTCGTTCGCCGCACCGCCAGGCTCGCCCCAGCGATGCTCGTGCATGCTCTGAACAACGGCGTTGTCGTTGTGTTTGCCCTACACCTGCACCTCGGCTAGTAGCCTGAATCGGGGGATGGACCAGTAGCGGAGGTGACCTGATGGCGCTTGGCAACGGGTCGGTGATCGTCGCGGGAGCGCGGACGCCGATCGGCAAGTTCATGGGCGGGTTCGCCGACCTGTCCGCGGTACAACTCGGCGGCGTTGCACTCCGGGCCGCACTCGACCG
>PLCK01000123.1:0-7599 GCA_003134755.1 Actinomycetota bacterium
CACGTCGACTACCGGTCGGCGGCGATCGCCGACCTCGCTGGCATCACTGCGGCGGCGCACGGGGCGGGTGCCATCGTGCTTTGGGACCTTTCGCATGCGGTCGGGTCGGTTCCGATCGGGCTCGACGCGGCACAGGTCGACCTCGCTGTCGGCTGCACCTACAAGTACCTCGATGCCGGTCCTGGGGCGCCCGCTTTCCTCTATGTACGAAGAGATCTCCAGGAGTCGCTGCGCCAGCCGATCTGGGGCTGGTTCGGGCAGCGTGACCAGTTTGCGATGGGCGCGGCGTTCGACCCGGCGCCGTCGATCGACAGGTTCATGACGGGCACCCCGGACATCGTCGGGACGGTGATGGTCGAGGCCGGCCTGACAGTGCTGGCCGAAGCTGGCATCGACAGGCTGCGCAGCAAAGCGATGGCGCTGACGTCGTATCTCGTCGAGCTGTCCGACTCGTGGCTCGAGCCGCTCGGTTTCGAACTCGCGAGCCCGCGGGACGCAGCGTTGCGCGGTTCGCACGTGTCGTTGCGGCACCAGGCTGCCTGGCAGCTCTGCCGCGCGCTGATCGACGAACATGTGGTGCCCGACTACCGCGAACCCGACCTCGTTCGCTGCGGGCTCTCGGCACTCACGACGAGTTTTGTCGACGTGCACGAAGCGATGCGTCGGTTGCGGGACCTGACCGCGTCGGGTCGGTATCTCGATGTCGAGACAACCCGGTCGCGCGTCACCTAGCGGTCAGCCGAGCTGCGGAAGTCGTGAGTTCGGCAGCACTTCGACCCAGGTGCGGCCCGGCGTGAGCGCGATGACCTGGCCGGTCGAGGTCACCAACTTCATGGGCGCATTCTCGTTGGGCCGACTCCATGTGCCTTCGATGCTCACACCGTTCCTGAACACCCACACGTGGCCCGAACCGATGACCACCGGCAGCGGGACCACGGTGCCGTGTGAATCGCGGGCACGCGTCGACTGCAGCGGGACCGACATCACCACGACGTTCGCCGCGGATACCTGTGCTGCGTCGAGCAACATGTCGGGGTGTCCGCTCTGGTCGCGGACGTACTGTGACCCGGTCCATTTCCAATGCGCGGTCGCCGCGTCGTATTGCGCCGTGATCGACGTCACCGGCTTGCCGCCCGTCGGAGTCGCGGCGGCGTAGCTGAAGATCGCCGGTGGTGGCGTCGTCGAGGGGGTGCGCTGCTCGCCACCCGCGTACAAACGATCAGTCGAGCTGAAGACCTGATGCGGGACGGCGTGATCCGTGCGGGTGACGAACAACGACGGCGTGACGTCCCACCACATCGGTGTCGCGTTCGAATGATCGGCGATCGGAGCGAGGTCACTCGTCGAGCCCCCCGAGAATGCGAAGTAGGCGTGGCCGAGCAGATGCAACAAGTCGGCGTCGACAGGCCGAGCCGACCGGATCGGGCCGAACAGGCCGACGTCCTGCGAATGGAAGATCGCGAGCAGCCGGGTCAAGCCACCCTCGACCGGGAGGTCGAAGACGATGTCGGCCTGGTTCAGGCCGGCCTGCGGCCAGGCGCCATCGACGTTGTCGATCTTTACACCGAGTGCCGGCCTGGTTGCCGCAGCCTTGCTGCTTGCCGGCAGGCCCGTGAGCGGGTCAAGACCGGTCGCCGGCGCGCTCGTGCCGGCGGCAGACGCGCTGCCCGGTGCCGAACTCACAGCGCTGCCAACCGCCGATGACCCGGCACCCGCAGTCGACGACGCAGCCGCAGAACTGGTCGCCACTTTCGGCGGCGCGGACGCTGCCTTCGTGCAGCCCGCTGCCAGGACGAGGCTCCCCGTCGCGACGATCGCTCCGAGGAGTCTGGATCGTGGGCTTGGCTGGTGCACGCGGGGCCCGCCTTCTGGTGTGAACTACTGGTGAACGGCTACCGACAACCCGGCCGACCCTACCCGCCCACACGGGTCTGGGCGGCCGGTCCGGGCAATCCCGACCGCTATGTCGGCAAAAGTCACAGCGCCTCCGGCGCCAATGTCTCAGCGCGCCGAGCAGGCGGCGCGAGCCTGGCTCGTATCCTGCGGGAGTGGACATCCGGGCAGTGTTTCCGTGCGACGCCTCGAGCGTCGGCGCAGCCCGCCGGTTGGTCCGCGCTCAGCTGGCCCAGGCCGACCGGCCGCGAGCAACTGTGCAAGCCGAGGTCGTCGATGCGGCCGGCCTACTCGTCAGCGAGCTCGTTACCAACGCGATTGTGCATGCACGAACCCCCGTCGAGGTGCGGGTCTCGGTCACCGACACGGTCTTGCGGGCCGAGGTCAGCGACGGCAGTCAGACTTTGCCGGCCCCTCGGCGTCCGATCGGATTGGCGGGAACTGGCCGCGGCCTGCAGCTCCTCGACCAGGTCGCGATGCGCTGGGGAGTGCTGTCCACCGATTCCGGAAAGACGGTCTGGTTCGAGTTGATGCTGTCGGGCGCAGCCTGGGTCGACCGGCCGGATCAGTTCGGGCGCTCGCCGATCAGCACATGACCCGGCGGTGGTGGTTCTTCGGGAGCCACCATCAGGTCGGACTCCTTCAAGTGCGGCCAGGCCGCATGCAACATGGCGACCATTGGCACCGCGACGATGGCACCGACGACCCCTTCGAGGACCGTGCCGATCGTTAGGGCGAGCGCGATGGCGAGCGGGTGCAACGCGACGTAGCGACCCATGATGATCGGCTGCAGAAAATGGCCCTCGAGCTGGTGCTCGACGACGAGAACTGCCAGCAGGATCATGCCCGCGGTCACACCCTGGGTTCCCATCGTGACGAAGACGGCAAGTCCGCCGCCGACCAGTACGCCGACAAGCGGGATGAAGCTCGTGATGAACACCAGCAGCGTCAGCGGCGCCACGAGCGGGACCCGAAGCGCGAGGAGGGTGATGCCCATCGCGAGTCCGTGGATCGACGCGATCACGAGACTTCCGCGGATGTAGCCGGACAGCGTGTTCCACGCGGCGCCGGCGGCCCGGTCGACCCGCTCGGCGGTGCGGGCTCGCAGCGGCAGCGTCACCCAGCGCCAGATCCGCTCGCCGTCGAAGATCAGGAAAAACGTGATGAACGCCGCCAGGATCAGGCCCGCGATGAACTCGCCGATGATGCTCGCGCCACTGAGGACGCTGTTCGCGATCGCGCCGCGATGCTGGTTGAGCTGGTCGATCGCCTTCTGCTGAAGGTTCTTCAGGTCAGCAGACTTCAGGTGCAGCGGACCTGTCGACAACCAGTTGCGCACCTTGTCGGCGGTCGCCGAGAGATCCTTCACCAGCGTGTGCCACTCGACCGTCGATCGGTAGACGACCAGCGTGCCGACCCCGAGAACGACGAGGAGCGCCACCAACACCGTCAACCAGGTCGAGAGCAGCCGCGACATGCCGCTCCGCTGGAGGCGGAGCGCGAGCGGCCGCAGCAGCGCGGCGAAGACCATCGCGGCCAAGAAGGGCAGCACGACCAACCGGACCTTCAGGATGAACTGCAACACGTAGAACGCCACGATGCCGATACCGACGAGTCGCCACGACCACGCGCCGCCGGTCACGAGCCAGCGTGGCAGCAGCGTTTGGGCGGGCGGCGGTCCTGGCGGTTTGTTCGCAGCTGTCGCGGCCTCAGCCGACGCGGACACCGATGATGCCGACGCCGGTGTGATCAGCGGCCCTGTCGACATGCGCGGATCGGCTCCCTTCACGAAGTGTCACGGAGTGTGCCACGGGTGTTCCCCGAATCTGCCCGGCTCGCACCCAACGCGCTTCAGTGATCGCGGGCGGTGACGTAGTCGGCGATCTGCACCAGCGTGTCGCGTGCGACCGGTTCGAGATCGACGCCTTCGAGCGCCTCGTGGGCAGCTGCGAGTCGCCGGCGGGACTCGTCGACTGTCCAGGAGCGGCCACCCGCCTCGTCGACCAGAGCGGCCGCGCGGGCCACCAGCTCGTCGTCGGCGTCGGGTCGCAGGGCGGCCGATGCGTAGAGCGTGCGCAACTCGGCGCCGGCAGGGGTACCGGAGCTCATGGCTGCGACGACGGGCAAGCTCTGCTTGCGGGCCCGCAGGTCGGCGCCGACCGGCTTGCCGGTGCTGGCCGTCGCACCCCAGATGCCGAGCAGGTCGTCGACAAGCTGGAACGCCAGGCCGAGTTGATACCCGAAACCCTCAAGGGCGTGGACGACGTCGGCGCCGGCGGCGGCCAGCCGGGCCCCGATCGACGCCGAACAGGCCATCAGGGCCGCCGTCTTGCCGGCCGCCATCTGCAGGCACTCTTCGACGCTGACGTCGAGCCGCTGCTCGAAATCGAGGTCGTCGACCTGGCCGACGATGAGGTGCTGTGTTGCGGACGCCAGTGATCGCTGCGCTGCCCGTGACCGTTCGGGCGCGACGTCGAGCAGCGCCTCGAACGCCAGCGCGAGGAGCGCGTCGCCCGCCAGGATCGCAGCCGAGTTGCCGAAGACGGTCCATGCCGTCGGTCGGTGCCGGCGTTCCTCGTCGCGGTCCATGACGTCGTCGTGCAGCAACGAGAAGTTGTGTACGAACTCAACGGCGAGAGCACCAGGGACGCCGACCTCCGCGGGTGCCCCGACCGCCTGCGCCGACAGCACAGCCAGCGTCGGGCGCACCGCCTTGCCGCTGTTGGACGTCCGCACGCTGCCGTCGGCGTCGGTCCAGCCGAAGTGATAGCAGGCGACGTCCCTGACTGCGGGCGCGAGCTGCGCGACGGCGGCTCGCATCGGTCCGTCGAAGAGGTCGCGGGCCCCCGCCAGCGCCGCGGGCGCCGACTCGACGGGCGACCAACTCGCGGTCGGGCTCATGCCGACGCCTCCTGGGCTGGGTCACGGTTGTTTTCGGCCCTACTGGCCCGAATCGACCTGAACGCTACCTGGGTGCGCCGCCACGATTCCAGCGCGCGGCCCGCGGCCAGGCCGCTGCGAACGGCTCCCTCCATCGTCGCCGGCCAGCCGGTGTCGGTCCACGCACCAGCGAGAAACAACCCGGGCGAGCGCGTCGTGGTCGGCAGCCGGCGTGCCGCGCTGCCCGGCACAGCGCGGAAGGTCGCGGCGCGCTCACGCGTCACGAAGAAGTCGCGAACGGTCGCGTCGCGGACGCCAGGCAATACCCGCGCGAGTTCGGCCATGAACACGTCGCGGATGTTCGCGACGGGTTCGTCGATCCAGGCATCTGCCGCCGACACGGACACCGCGACGTACTGACCGTCGCTGAGCCCTGACGCTCCGGTGCGGTCGAACACGAACTGAACCGGCGAGCCAACTGCACCGACGAATGGCTCGTGCAACACCGCGCGATCGAATACGACATGCACGTTGACGATCGGTGACACGTCGAGGCCGCGCAGCAGCTCAGGGTCCGCGATCGCTCCCACCGGCAGAAGTTCGGCCGCCGCGTCGTGGGGAACCGCGAGCACCACGGCGTCCGCCTCGAACGACGCGTCGTCGATGTCGACCCGCCAGCGGTCGTCAGTCAGCTGCGTGATCGCGCGAACGCGCGCTTGCAGCCGGATCTCACCGCTCTGCTCGATCAGCACCTTGGATGCCGCGTCACCGTGCAGCTGCAGCAGCGGTATCCGGGAGACCCCGATGTCACAGGCGCCGGCGTGGCGCAGGAGGCCGTCCTGGAAGACCATCGCAGCGAGCGACAAGGACACCTGCGCGGCGGGCGCGTTGACGGTCGCGACAGTGAACACGTCGAACAGCCGCTCGATCGCCGCGTCGGACTGTCCGTGCGCGCTCAGCCAGCTGCCGAACGTCAAGGTATCGGAGGAGGGCGCCGACCGCCTGACGAAGTTGAGGGCAAGCGCGGCGGCAACGGCACGGACTCGCTGCCACGGCGACAGCAGCCGGTAGGTAAGCAACGCCCGCGACAGATGCAGGGGCGCGGGCAGCCGGTCGCGTCGCAGCCGCGCGTGCACGCCGGTCTTCGGATCCATGACGGGGACGTCGAGCCGTGATTGCAAGGTTGTCTGATCCTCGACGCCGAGGCGGCGCAGAAATTCACGATAGGCGGTGCAGCAGCGCAGGAAGACGTGTTGACCGTTGTCGACCGTCAGCTCGCCGTCTTCGAACGCGCGGGTGAAAGACGTGGTGGCCCCTCCGAGTCGGGCCCGCGATTCGAGGAGCGTGACCGCCCAGCCGTGGTCGGCGGCCTCGATCGCGGCGGCCAGCCCGGCCAGCCCCCCACCGACCACCACGACGGTCGGCCTGGGTGTCGCCGTCATCGTCGGCTCGTGGCCACGCTACGGGCGGCGAGGTAGGCCTTTTCCCATTTGGGTAAGGAGATTCGCTGCCGCAGCACGACGTCGGGTTCGTCCGCAATCCGCTTCAGCAGCCGGTGGTAGATGCCCGACATCGCAGCGCAACAGGCGGCGCTTCGGGCGTCGAGGAGGGGTAGCAGTTGCAGCCCGTCGGCATACCACTTCTCGGCGCGCGTGGTCTGTTCGCGGATCAACGCGGCGACGCGTCCGTCGGAGTCAGCGATGTTGCCGTTGAGGTCGAGCCGCAGCGTCACGCCGGCCGCGTCGAGTTCGTCCTGCGGCAGGTAGACCCGGCCGTTGTTCAGGTCTTCGCGCACATCGCGCAGGATGTTCGTGAGCTGCAGTGCGACGCCGAGCGCGTCGGCGAGCGGACCGGCCGCGATCGGGTCGAAGGGCTCGAACACACCCGTCGACAGCCGGCCAATCGAACCCGCGACGCAGCGGCAGTAGTGCACGAGGTCGGGGAAGCTTGGGTATGTCTCTCCGCGGACATCGAGTTCGCAACCGTCGACGAGTTCGAGGAATGCCGGTATCGGTATCGGCAGCCGGCCAGCCGCGTCGCCGAGTGCGACAAGCACTGGGTCGGACGTCGGCTCGCCGATCGCCTTGATGTCGTGGCGGGCTTCTTCGAGCTGCCGCAGCTTCTCGTCGTCGGGCAGGTCGCCGTCGCCGATGTCGTCGATGCGCCTGGCGAACGCGTAGACAGCAGCGAGCGCCCCGCGCTTCTCGGGCGCGAGCAGCTTGATCCCGTACGAGAAGTTCTTCGCTGCACCGACCATGATGCGATCGCACTCGGCATAGGCGGCTGCGACGTTGGGCTCGACAGCTGCGGTGGCGGGGCCGCCGGATTCGGTCGGCGGCTCGGCTGCCTTCGCCCGGCTGGNNTCCCGCGGCTTGCTCGCCTTCGGTGGTCCGGCCAGGACGTCGAACTCCGCGTCGGCGATGGCTTGCAGTGCGGCCCGACCGCCCGCGACGAAGCCGGCGATCGCCAATCGGGGACGGCCGGGCACGAGCCGCACGAGCGGGGCGCCGGCGTTCAGCAGCTCCATCGCCCGGGCGACCTCGAAGGCCAACAGCTCGCGCAGCGCCGGCCCGGCGTGCTCGGCCAGCAGGTCGGCGTCCGACACCCCGAAGCGGCGAAGGTCCTCCTGGGGGAGGTAGACACGGCCGCGCGCGCGGTCTTCGGCGACGTCCTGCCAGTGTTCGGCAAGTTGGAGCGCGGTGCAGACCTGATCGGACAGTGCGACCCGCTCCGGTGTCGCTATGCCGATGGCCGCAAGCACGAGGCGGCCGACCGGGTCGGCCGAGAGCGTGCAGTAGGCGCGCAGGTCGTCGAACGTCTGGTAGC
>PLCK01000123.1:7636-8027 GCA_003134755.1 Actinomycetota bacterium
GATTGAGCAACTCGAGCTTGCCGGCCGGCTCGAGCGCGTTGTCGTCGCCGATGTCGTCGACGAACCGGGCGTAGCCGTAGATCGCCATCAGATCCGAACGGAGCTGGGTGGGCAGGAACCTGGCGGCGACCGGAAAGTTCTCGGAGCCGGCCTGGGCGAGCACTCCCTCGAAGCCGGGCAGCGGCGGGACAGCTGCGGTCATGTGCGCGGGCGTCCCTTCGTTCGTGCCCACAGGTGGGTGCGTTACCCGATGATCTGTCACCAGGGTCGGCTGCGTCGACCCTACGATGAGGCACATGAGCACTGCGCCTCCGGAGGTCGAGCGCCCGGAGGCTGACGTCGAGGCAGCTGTCAGGGCCGATCATCCGTGGGTGACGATCGTCTGGGACGA
>PLCK01000008.1:0-2456 GCA_003134755.1 Actinomycetota bacterium
CCGCTGATGGTCGGCGAGCGCAAGCTGACCCTCGTCGACACAGCCGGCATGCGCCGTCAGTCGAAGGTCGCCGACTCGATCGAGTACTACACCGCGCTGCGCTCTCAGCGCGCAGCCGAGCGCGCCGACGTGGCGTTGGTCGTGTGCGATGCTCGCGAAGGCGTCACCGCTCAGGACCTGCGGATCGCGGAGCTTGCGATGAAGGCTGGATGCGCCACGGCGATCGTGCTGAACAAGTGGGATGTTCGCGCAGGCTCGGAGGACGACCTCGATCACGAGCGCGCGCGCGTCGCCGAAAAGCTGCGCCTGCGACCGCGCGTACTGACCGCGAGTGCGCTGACCGGTCGCCACGTCGCGCGCCTTTTGACAGAGGTCCTCGCGCTCGGCGACCGCATGTCAGGGCGTATCCCCACCGCCGAGCTGAATCGCTTCCTCGCCGAGACTGTCCAGGCGCGCCAGCCGCCGGTGGGGACACGCCGGGGCTCAAGCCAGCATCGGCTGAAGCTGATCTACATGGCCCAGATCGGCGAGCGTCCGCCGCGCTTTGCGATCCAGATCAACTCGCGCTCGCGCGTGACGCGCGACTACGCTTACTTCGTCGAGAACCGCCTGCGCGCCCGTTATGGGATGGACGGAGTGCCGCTCGTGATCGACTTCGTCGAGCGCGGCCAGCGCGGACGCGAGATACCGACCCGCCCGCCCCGCGAGGACGCGGCCAAACGCGCGCGGCGGGCGGGCGCTGAGGCGCCGAGGGGTAGCTCTGCTTAAAGCCGGATCGAGAGATGTTGTTCTTTTGGAGTGCGTATTACCATAGTGATACGCACTATTTATTTTCCAAGCAGAAGCTCTCCAACCTCCTAACTCACCTATTCTCTACCGACTTTTCGTCTGCGACCCTGGAGCGATTCCCGAACCCATGAGCCAGCTTCCTGATAACGAGCACCTGTTCACCTCCGAGTCGGTCACGGAGGGGCACCCCGACAAGATCGCCGACCAGATCAGTGACGGGATCCTCGACACGTTGCTGAAGGACGACCCCAAGAGCCGGGTCGCCGTCGAGACCCTCATCACGACCGGGCAGGTGCATGTCGCCGGCGAGGTGACCACCGAGGCGTGGGCCGACATCCCGGCGATCGTGCGCGAGGTCATTCTCGGCATCGGCTACGACTCGTCCAAGAAGGGCTTCGACGGCGCGTCGTGCGGCGTATCCGTATCGATCGGGTCGCAGTCGCCCGACATCGCCCAGGGCGTCGACGACGGCTACGAACGGCGGCACGGCGAGGGCGTCGACGACCTCGACAGGCAGGGCGCTGGCGACCAGGGACTGATGTTCGGCTACGCCTGCGACGACACCCCTGAGCTGATGCCGTTGCCGATCGCGCTTGCGCACCGGCTCGCGCGTCGGCTCTCCAATGTTCGCAAGGAAGGCGTCGTCCCGTATCTGCGGCCCGACGGCAAGACCCAGGTCACGATCGAGTACAACGGCGACCGGCCGGTCCGGCTCGACACCGTCGTGGTGTCGAGCCAGCACGCTGCCGATATCGACATCGACACGCTGCTGGCGCCCGACATCGCCGAGTTCGTGGTCGCGCCTGAGCTGGCCGGTCTCGACATCGACTCGGCCGGCCATCGGCTACTCGTCAACCCCACCGGCCGCTTCGAGATCGGCGGCCCGATGGGCGACGCCGGCCTCACCGGCCGCAAGATNNGCGCTGGGTCGCCAAGAACGTGGTGGCCGCCGGGCTCGCCACCCGCTGCGAAGTGCAGGTCGCATACGCGATCGGCAAGGCGCACCCGGTCGGCTTGTTCGTCGAGACCTTCGGCACCGGCGCGGTGAGCGACGACCGGATCCAGGAGGCCGTCGTCCAGATCTTCGATCTACGGCCCGGCGCGATCATCCGCGACCTCGACTTGCTGAGGCCGATATACCGACAGACCGCCGCATACGGCCACTTCGGCCGCCCCGAGCTCGACTTCACCTGGGAGTCGACGAGCCGCTCCGAAATCTTGCGCGCCGCAGCCGGACTCTGATCACAGCAATCGCCGCGGTTTCCACAACCGCCGACCGAACGTGCGGTCGAGGTCGGCGGGCTCTGGTAGGACTCGGCGCATGAGCGCGCAAGACCCTGGGCCGGACGCCGACGTGCTGCCGTTCGATGTGGCCCGGCGATCGACTGCTGTCCGGCCGCCTGGCCTGAAGACCGCCGCCGACCTCGACCCGATCGCCAGGGTCGCCGTCGACGTGTCGCTGGCTCATCTCGACCGGCCGTTCGACTACCTCGTCCCCGACAAGCTTGCGGCGCACGCCGTCGCCGGCAGCCGGGTCAGGGTCCGGTTCGCCGGCCAGCTCGTCGACGGGTTCGTCCTCGAACGGCTGGCTGCCAGCGAGCACGCAGGCCGGCTGGCGTTCGTCGAGCGGTCGGTGTCACCCGAAGTCGTCCTGACGCCCGAGGTCG
>PLCK01000008.1:2482-3564 GCA_003134755.1 Actinomycetota bacterium
GCTGCGGCTGCGCCGCTTGGTTCCGCCGCGGCTGACGATGCCGCCGGGCGGCGGTGGGCACGCTACACGTCAGGGCGGGCGTTGCTGTCCGCGTTGCGCGGCGGCCGATCGCCGCGCGCGGTTTGGCCGGCGCTGCCCGGTCCTGATTGGCCCGACGAGATCGCCGACCTTGCAACAGTCGCCGCCGCTAGCGGTCGTGGTGCGCTGGTCGTCGTCCCCGATGGTCGCGACGCGAGCCGGATTGATGAAGCGCTGACCACTCGCCTGGGCGCGGGTCGCCACGTCGTGCTGACCGCCGACCTCGGCCCGCAGGAGCGGTACCGCCGGTTCCTCGCTATCAGTCGCGGCGACGTCTCCATCGTCGTCGGCACCCGCGCGGCCGCGTTCGCGCCCGTGCGCGACCTCGGCCTCGTTGTGGTGTGGGACGACGGCGACGATCTGCACGCCGAGCCCCGGGCGCCCTACCCGCACGTACGCGACGTCCTCGTCCTGCGGGCGCATCTTGCCCGGGCCGCCGCGGTCATCGGAGGTCATGCGATGACGGCCGAGGGCGCCAGGCTCGTGTCGAGCGGCTGGGCGAAGCTGGTTGCACCGGTCCGGCAGCAGGTCCGCGCATTTGCCCCGCAGGTGAACCCCGGCGACGATCCGGCGGCGGCCCGTCAGCCGTCGACGGGCGGGCGGTTGCCGACGCTTGCTTGGGAAGCCGCCCACACCGCGCTCGGTGCCGGCGCACCGGTTCTTGTGCAGGTACCTCGGCGCGGGTACCTGCCGGCCTTGCGGTGTGACAACTGCCGGACGCCACTGCGCTGCCAGGCCTGCGCGGGGCCGCTCGCGGCTCCTGACGCCGAGGCGGCCCCGTCGTGCCTGTGGTGCGGACGGATTGCCGCCGGCTGGCAGTGTCCCGAGTGCGGCGGTCGGCGCTACCGCGCGACTGTCGTCGGCGCACGCCGAACAGCTGAGGAGCTCGGTCGGGCGTTTCCTGGCGTGGCAGTCAAGACGTCGGCGCAGGGTCAGGTGCTCGACCGGGTACCGGCCGGCCCCGCGCTTGTCATTGCGACCCCGGGCGCCGAGCCGGTCGCCGA
>PLCK01000132.1:0-224 GCA_003134755.1 Actinomycetota bacterium
CGCAGCTCGGAGTAGCGGTCGGCTCGCATAGTCCAGAGGGCTCGGACGGCGACGTCGAGCGCCTCGTCGTCGGCTCCCGAGCGCAACAATGCGCGCAGATCGTGTCCCGACGACGCGAAGAGGCAGGTGTACACCTCGCCGATCGCGCTGAGCCTCGCCCGCGTGCAGGTGGCGCAGAAAGGTTGGGTGATCGAGGAAATGACGCCGACCTCGCCGGCGCCGTC
>PLCK01000132.1:244-4205 GCA_003134755.1 Actinomycetota bacterium
GTCCATGTACTCGATGAAGCGCATCCGATGCCCGTGCTTGCGGCCGAACTCGGCGAGCCGCTCGACGTCCGCGTCGTTCCATCCGCGTTTGATGACGGCGTTCACCTTCAACGGCGCGAACCCTGCTGTGGACGCCGACGCGATCCCGGCGAGCACCGCGTCGAGGGTCACCTCGGAGTCGGCGACAGCGGCGAACGTGTCGGCATCGAGGGTGTCGAGGCTGACGGTGATGCGGGTGAGGCCGGCGTCGCGCAGCCGCTGCGCGTGCCGCGTCAGCAGCGAGCCATTGGTTGTGAGGGCGATGTCGTCGACGCCGGGGATCGCGGCGATCATCTCGACGAGGCCGGGTAGCCCGGCGCGCAACAACGGCTCGCCGCCGGTGAGTCTCACTTTGTTCACGCCCGCTCGGGCGAACGATGCCACGACGCGAGCGATCTCCTCGAAGTGCAGCAGTTCGTCGCGCGGCACGAACTGAAAGCCAGGGCCGAAGATCTCGCGCGGCATGCAGTAACGGCAGCGCATGTTGCAACGGTCGGTAACCGAGACTCTCAGATCGCGAAGCGGACGGCCCCTGGTGTCGGTCGGCTTGGGGCCTATGGCGACGTGCTCAGTCGTCAAAACGGCCCGCTGTTGTCGCTCGGGATCTGTGATGGCAGGTCGGGCAGGCCGAAGCTCGAGTCGGGATCGGCGAGCAGGTTCTGATCGCGCTTGCGGCCATCGGGGTGCTCGGCGAGCCATGCGTCGCTGACTGCGCGCGCGACCGCCTGATGCAACCTGGTCTGGAACATCGTCGGGATCATCACGCCCAATCCGCGCTGGTCGTCGGTGACGATGTCGGCGATCGCCCGCGTCGCGGCCTGTTTCATCGCCAGCGTGACCGTGGTCGCCCTGGCGTCGAGGGCGCCGCGGAAGAAGCCCGGGAAACACAACGCGTTGTTGATCTGGTTCGGCATGTCGGAGCGGCCGGTCGCGAGCAGCGCGTCCTTGCGCGCCTCTTCGGGAAGCAGTTCGGGTTCGGGGTTCGACAACGCGAAGACGATCGGCTTCGGTGCCATCTCGAGGAGCAGGTCGGGGTCGACCGAGCCGCGACGCGCCGTACCTATGAATACGTCGGCGTCGCGCAGCGCCGCTTCCATCGTGGTGATCCCGCGCGGATTCGAGCGGGCCGCCAACCTGCGGTGGTGTGGCGGCGTGCTCTCGTTGTCCATGAGGACGCCGTCCTTGTCGAAGATGACCAGATCTTTCACGCCGGCGTCGAGCAACGCCGAGCAGATCGCCGTCCCCGCTGCTCCGCACCCGACATGCACGATGCGGACGTCGGGATAGGTCCGGCCGGTGATGCGGCAGGCGTTGAGCAGTGCGGCGGCCACGACAACGGCCGTGCCGTGCTGGTCGTCATGAAATACCGGGACGTCGAGTTGGCGCTGGAGTTCGGTCTCGATCTGGAAGCAGGAGGGCGCGGCGATGTCTTCGAGGTTGATGCCTCCGAAGCCGGGCGCTAGGGCGAGCGTGGCGTCGATCACCTCTTGCGGGCTCTTTGTGTTCAAGCACAGCGGGTACGCGTTGACGCCGCCGAACTGCTTGAAGATGAGCGACTTGCCTTCCATGACCGGAAGCGCACCGAGCGGGCCGATGTTGCCGAGCCCGAGAACCGCCGTGCCGTCGGTGACGATCGCGACGGAGGTGCCTTTTGCGGTGAGGGTCCAGGCCGACTCGGGTCGTGCGGCGATCGCCATGGCGATCCGGCCGACGCCCGGGGTGTAGGCCATCGACATGTCCTGGCGGGTGCGTAGTGGCGTGCGCGCGGTGACCTGGATCTTGCCGCCGAGGTGGTAGAGGAACGTCGGGTCGGACGTGTGCCGGACCTTGACGCCGGTGTGCTTTTCGAGCGCCTCGGCTACCTCGTCCACGTGATCTTCGTCGAGGGCGAGCAGCGTGAGGTCGACGGTCGCGCCGGTGGTCGTGACGTCGACGAGGTCCATCCCGGTCACGACGCCACGGGCGTCGCTGACGACCTCGGCGAGCCGCGGCAGCAGGGTCGGATCGTGCGGCGCCAACACACGCATGGTCACTGTGTAACCCGCGCCCGAGGGACGGACGCCGCGATGCGCCTGCGGCAGGCGGGGCGAATCGGTCATGCCTCATCATGACGCAGGCCAGCGGCGCGTGCCGCAGGCCGTCCGGTACGGCCGCCAGCGTCAGTACGATCGAGCATCGTGAGTCTTGCCGTCGCCGCAATCGCCTTCGGAATCGTGTTCCTGGCCGAACTGCCCGACAAGAGCATGATCGCCTCGCTGGTTCTGGGCACCAGGTACCGGCCGCTGTACGTCTGGCTCGGTGCGGCCGCTGCGTTCGCCGTCCACGTCGTGATCGCGGTCTCGGTCGGCGGTGCACTGGCACTGTTGCCACGCCGGCTGGTCGAGGGAATCGTCGCTGCCCTGTTCTTCGCCGGGGCCGCTCTACTCCTTCTCGGTCGAGAAGAGGATGAGGAGCAAGCGGGCGTCGACGAGGCCGCCGCCGGGCTTGCCAAGGCCGTAGCGGCGCCGACTGTGTGGCGGGTCGTGTCGCTCAGTTTTGTCGTGATCTTCGTCGGGGAATGGGGCGACATCACTCAGATCGCGACCGCGAACCTGGCCGCGAAGTATCACGACCCGGTTGCTGTCGGCGTCGGCGCGGTTCTCGGCCTATGGGCGGTGCTCGCGATCGGCGTCGTCGCAGGGGCCAAGCTCGTCGAGCGGGTGCCGTTGGCGATTGTTCGCAGGATCACCGGTGTCGTACTCGCGGGCCTTGGTGTCGTCAGCGTCGTCGCCGCCGCTCGCAGCTGAGATAGCTCGTTCGGACTATCGCACCCCGACGACGCCACGGCTATGGTCCCGGGCAGCGGTCGGCAGCTCGTCTGCACAATCGCACCGCCGAACCTGCTTCACGCAGGGCCGGGGACCCATCGGTTACGCAATGGGGTGAATCGGCTTCACAGCCGTAGGGCGAACTCCTCGCCCGAATCCGTCAGCTAACCCGGTAGGCGGTCAAGGAGAAGGGCCTGCCCTGCCATGCGTTCTTTCATCTCCACGCGCGTCAAAGTGCGGCTGTTGGCCGTCGGCTTGACGGCGGCCGCTTTCGTCGCCGTGCCTGCAACTGCGGCGTCGGCCGCCACCGCTTCGTCGGTGACCTCGCCGCAGGCGCGCGTGCACACCGTGCTGGCGTACACATACGCGCAGCTCGGCAAGCCCTACCGGATGGGAGGCGCCGGCCCGCGTTCGTTCGACTGTTCGGGCCTCACGATGCAGGCGTGGGGTCGGGTCGGCGTCCGGCTGGCGCACTACACCGGCACGCAGCAGTACCAGGGCCGGCAGGTCTCGTTGTCGAGGTTGCAGCCGGGCGATCTGGTGTTCTGGGGAAGGCCGGCGTACCACGTGGCGATCTACGTCGGCAATGGCCGCATTATCGATGCCCCGCATACCGGTGCACGCGTGCAGATAAGGCAAATATGGGGTCATCCAAGCAGTGCGACTCGCCTCTAGGCTTCGGCGAAGACCGCGCTTGATCTCAAACTGATCTGGGTCATGACGACCGGGACAATAGCTCGCGCAGACTCATCGGGCGATGGCCTGCGATTCGTTCGACACAGTCGCTGATGCCGGCCAGTTCGCCCGCCGCAATCGCGAGATAGGTGCTGACCCAGGCGTCGACCTCCCAGTCGGGCGCGTTATAGGACGCTCTCGATGCGTAGGCCTCGGTCAAGGTCTCCTCGACGTAGCGAAGCTGCCGTCCGGTGAGCTCGGTCAGGAGCGCGGCTGCGGCGTCCACCGACATTTGCTCGGGACCCGTCAGGTCGTAGGTCTGGCCGGCGTGGTCGCTCGGGTTCACTAGCACCGCGACCGCGACGTCGGCGATGTCGTCCTGGGCGACCGGCGAGAACTCCCCATGGCCGGCCGGACCGCGGATCACGCCATCGGGACCG
>PLCK01000135.1 GCA_003134755.1 Actinomycetota bacterium
CCACACAGGCGGCATTCGCCGCTGACGGGCCGCGTCGGTTATCGTTGCTCGTCCGCGTCCTTCATTGCGCGAGACCATTTCACCCCCGCACTGCGAAAGGCACTCGACCGTGGCCGCCAAGAGCGATGTCCGCCCCAAGATCACTCTGGCCTGCCAGGAGTGCAAGCACCGCAACTACATCACCAAGAAGAACCGGCGCAACGACCCCGACCGGCTCGAGATGAAGAAGTTCTGCCCTAACTGCAACTGCCACCAGGTGCACCGCGAGACTCGCTGATCTCACGGCATGCCCCTTGACCCAACGTTTGTCGGCCGCAGTTACCCGCCGACGCCGGTCTACCAGGTGGGCCGCGAAAAGATCCGCGAGTTCGCTGCCGCGATCGGTGACGCGAACCCCGCATATATCGATCTCGAGGCGGCGCGCGCCCTCGGCTATTCCGACCTCGTAGCGCCGCCCACGTTCGCGATCGTGTTGTCGATGCGCGCCGCTCACCAGGTGGTGATGGATCCGGCGCTCGGCCTCGACTACTCCCGGGTCGTCCATGGCGACCAGCGATTCACGTATACCCGCCCCATCGTCGCGGGTGACGAGTTGTCCGTCGTGGTGACGGTCGAGAAGATCCGGTCGATGGCCGGCAACGAAGTCATCACGACGAGGGGTGACATCTCCACGCCCGACGGGGAGCTCGTCTGCAGCGCGTATTCCACTCTGGTGGCCCGCGGCCCAGAAGCCGCGACGTGACTACCTACGTGAGCTACGACGAGGTCGAGGTGGGCCAGTCACTGCCGACGCGCTCGTTCCCGCTCACCCGCGCCGACCTCGTCCGCTATGCGGGAGCGTCGGGTGACTTCAACCCGATCCACTGGAACGCCAGGTCCGCGACCGGAGCGGGCCTGCCGGACGTGATCGCCCACGGCATGGTCACGATGGCGATCGCAGCCCGAGTCGTCACCGACTGGATCGGGGACCCCGGCGCCATCGTCGAGTACTCGGTCCGTTTCATCAGGCCGGTCGTGGTCCCCGACGACGGCAGCGGAACAGCGATCGAGGTCGAGGGCGTGGTGGCGGAGAAGTTGGACGATGGCCAGGTGCGACTCGACCTGACCGCCCGCGTCGCCGGCGAAAAGATCCTCGGCATGGCGAGGGCGACCGTTCGGCTCTCCTAGCGCTGACCCGTCCCAAGGAACCCGTGATTGACAAGATAGTGAGTGACCACTAACTTGACGTCATGACCGCGACCCACACCCGGATGGACGCCGACGAGCGACGTGACCAGGTCATCGCAGCTGCGCTGGTCGAGTTCGCCGAAGGTGGCCTGGCCGGGACGTCGACGGAAGCCATCGCCGTCCGGGCCGGTATCTCTCAGCCCTACCTGTTCAAGATGTTCGGCACCAAGCGTGACCTGTTCCTCGCGGCGTCCAAGCGCTGTTTCGACAACGTCGCGCAGACCTTCACCGAGGCTGCCGACGGGCTCGCCGGCCAGCCGGCTCTTGAGGCGATGGGCGCCGCCTACATAAGCTTGATCGCCGACCGCGAGAACTTGATGGGCCAGCTCCAGATGTACGCCGCGTGCCACGACCCGGAAGTGCGCGACTGCGCGCGCGACGGATTCCGCAAGCTCTATCAGCTTGTCGAGCGGGCGTCAGGCGCGCCTGCCGAGGTGCTGGCGCCCTTCTTTGCGATGGGCATGCTCTGCAATCTTTCGGCCGCGCTCTCGCTCGCCGAGGTCGACGAGCCGTGGGCGCAGGCGCTCGCCTGCGACAACCAGAAGCAAGGCCAGCTCTAAGCACTTTTTATTTGCCCACACTGGTGAGTGACCGCTCACTTACACACACACATCAGAGGACATGACATGACTGGACGGGGAAAGCCGATCGCGACATTCATAGTCACGTCGGTTGCGCTCTTCATGGGCTCGCTCGACAACCTGGTCGTGACGATGGCGCTGCCGGCCATCAAGTCGCACCTGCACGCGTCGCTGTCGAGCCTGGAATGGACCGTCAATGCATACACGCTGACGTTCGCGGTGCTGCTGCTTCCCGGCGCCACTTTGGGTGACCGGTTCGGCCGCAAGAAGATATTCATGATTGGACTGTCGATCTTCACGCTGGCCTCGGGGCTGGCCGCGCTGTCGACCACCGCGAACGAACTTGTTGCGGCGCGTGCGCTCCAAGGCGTCGGCGGCGCGATCATCACTCCGCTCACTCTGACCCTGCTCAGTGTCGCGGTCCCGGCCTCCAAGCGCGGTCTTGCTCTCGGCGCATGGGGAGCGATCGCCGGTCTCGCCATCGCGGTCGGGCCAGTGGTCGGCGGCGCGATCGTCGAAGGCGCCTCGTGGTCGTGGATCTTCTGGATCAACGTGCCGATCGGCGTCGTCCTGCTCCCCGTCGCGAGCCGGTTGCTCAAGGAAAGTCACGGACCGGCCTCGAAGCTCGATGTTGTCGGAACCGGCCTTGCCACGGCCGGCCTGTTCTCCGTCGTGCTCGCGCTGGTCAAGGCCAATGACTGGGGCTGGGGAAATGGCCGGACTATCGGATTGTTCGTCGCCGGTGCCGCGTTCCTGGCCACGTTCGTCGGCTGGGAAGCACGTGTCGCAAACCCGGTGCTGCCGATGCGGCTGTTCCGCAATCGCGGGTTCACGGCGAGCAACGTTGCGTCGCTCTTCATGTTCTTCGGNNTCGGGATGTTCGGATCGATCTTCCTGCTCGCGCAGTTCCTTCAGGTGGCGCACGGATATTCGCCACTGTCGGCCGGCGTCCGCACATTGCCGTGGACCGCGATGCCAATCTTCGTGGCGCCCGTCGCAGGGCTGTTGTCCGACCGCATCGGCGGCCGCCGCATCGTGGCCGCCGGTCTGTTTCTGCAGGCGGTCGGCCTCGGCTGGCTCGCAGCCACCGCGACTCCGACCGTCTCGTACCTCACGATCGTTCCCGGTCTGGCTATCAGCGGGTTCGGTATGGCGCTGTTCTTCGCTCCGGTTGCGAACCTGGTGCTGTCATCGGTCGATCACGACGAGCAGGGCATCGCGTCCGGCGCGCACAACGCCATCCGTGAACTTGGCGGTGTGTTCGGCGTCGCTATCCTCGCGTCGGTGTTCGCGCACTCTGGCAGTTACCGGAGCCCGCAAGCCTTCACGGACGGCGCGGTGCCGGCTGTCTGGCTGGGCGCAGTCATCGTGGCCCTCGGTGGTGTTGCCGCGCTGCTCATACCGCGACGGCCGCGGATTACCGAACCGGCGGACGTGCTAATGCCCGGACTCGAGCCGTTGGCGGCGTAGCCGAGAGCGGCCGGTCGTAGGGTTCGTGGGTGCTCGATCCCGTGGACTCGACGACCGGCCGCTCTGCTGTGCTTGCCGACCACACGACGATCCGGCTCGGCGGACCTGCGCAACGGTTCGTGTGGGCCGCCACCCGGAACGATCTGATCGACGTCGTCCGCACAGCAGACGACGCACGGGTTGCCGTGCTGGTGCTCGGCGGTGGCAGCAACCTGATCGTCGCCGACGCCGGATTCGGCGGCACGGTGGTCCGGGTGGCGCACAAGGGCATCTCCTTCGACCACGACGGCGAGCGCGCGGTCATGCACGTCGCAGCCGGTGACAGCTGGGACGACGTGGTGCTGGCCGGTCTCGCCGAAGGGCTGGCCGGTATCGAATGCCTGTCGGGGATTCCGGGTCTTGCCGGTGCCACCCCCATCCAGAACGTCGGCGCCTACGGCGCCGAGGTCTCACAGGTTGTGACCGCTGTGCAGGCATTCGACAGAGCGGCCCGACGCGACGTCGTGTTGTCGGCAGCCGATTGCCGGTTCGGTTACCGCACGAGCGCGCTCAAGGGCGGCGACCGTTACGTCGTCCTCGGTGTGGACATCGAACTGCGTCGCGACGCGATGTCCGCGCCCGTGCGGTACGCCGAACTCGCGTCGTCGTTGGGAATCGAGCTGGGCGAACCCGCGCCCGTTGTCGACGTGCGCGCTGCGGTCCTTGCGTTGCGGTCGGCCAAAGGAATGCTCATCGATCCGCTCGACCCTGACTCGGTCAGTGCCGGATCGTTCTTCACCAATCCGGTGCTGCCGGCCGCGCAGGTTCCGGCCGGTGCCCCCGCGTGGCCAACAGGCGACGGTCTCGTCAAGACGTCGGCCGCCTGGCTGATCGAGCAGGCCGGCTTCGGTCGCGGGTTCGGCGAAGGACCGGTCGGGCTGTCCCGCAAACACACTCTGGCCATCGTGAATCGGGGTGGTGCGACCACTGCCGACCTGCTGGCGTTCGCGGCCGCCGTCAAGGATGGCGTGGCCGCCCGTTTCGGGGTCGTGCTCGACGTCGAGCCGGCGCTGGTCGGCGTCACTCTCTAGTCGTCCGCGAGCCACTTGGCCACGCGGCCGAGCAGATCGGTTCGCACGGCCTGCGGCGCTGCCGAGCCCTCGATCGACGACCGAGCGAGATCGGTGATCTCGGTGTCGGAGAAATCGTGTCGTGCGCGCGCGAACTCGTACTGCGCGACCAGTCGCGCCCCGAACAGCAGCGGGTCGTCGGCGCCGAGCGCGATGCCGATCCCGGCGTCGCGAAGCACGCGCAACGGGACGTCGGTCGCCCTCGGCGCGACACCGAGCGAGAGGTTCGACCATGGGCACACCTCGCACACGGCGCCGCGCTTCGCGATCTGGTCGAGCACGCGTGGATCCTCGACCGCACGCACTCCGTGCCCCAACCGGTCGGCGCCGAGCAGGTCGAGGCAGTCGATGACGCTGGCCGGTCCGAGCAACTCGCCCCCATGAGGGACCGATAACAGCCCGGCATTGCGGGCGATCCGGAACGCGGGCGCGAAGTCGGAGGTGCGCCCACGGCGCTCGTCGTTCGACAGCCCGAACCCGACGACGCCGGCACCGGCATAGCGCGCTGCCAATCGGGCGAGCGTGCGGGCGTCGAGGGGATGTCGGGTCCGGTTGGCGGCGATCACGATCCCTACCCCGACGCCCGTCGACGCCGACGCCTGGCGGGCCGCGTCGAGCATGAGCTCGACGAACGGCGTCAGCCCGCCGAACCCCACGTAGCCGCTCGGGTCGACCTGCAACTCGAGCCAGCCTGAACCCTCAGCAGCGTCGTCCTGCGCGGCTTCGAGAACGACCCGCCGGACGTCGTCCGGCGTGCGAAGTACCGACCGCGCGGTGTCGTACAGCCGCTGAAAGCGAAACCAGCCGCGAGCGTCGGTGGTGCTGAGGCGGGGCGGATACTCGGAGGTCAGAACGTTCGGGAGCCGGACGCCGTGTAGTTCAGCGAGTTCGAGCAGGGTGGCTGGGCGCATCGAGCCGGTGAAATGCAGGTGCAGGTGGGCCTTTGGGAGCGTGCGGAGGTCGCGGGTAACGGGCGCGGCCGGGGCGCGGCCGGGGTTTGTCAGTGCGCCTCTGCCAGCAGCTTCGCGAGGCGGTTGACGCCCTCGACCAGGTCATCGTCGCCCAGCGCGTACGACAGCCGGAAGTAGCCCGGCGTGCCGAAGGCCTCGCCCGGCACGACCGCGACCTCGGCCTCCTCGAGCACGACCGCCGCGAGTTCGGCCGAGGTCTGCGGCCTGCTGCCGCGCAGCTCGAGCCCGAGGAGTGCCTTGACCGATGGGTAGGCGTAGAACGCGCCTTCCGGCTCGACGCACACCAGACCGGGGATGTCGGACAGCATCCGGACCATCGTGAGCCGCCGACGGTCGAAGGCCGCGCGCATGGTGGCGACCGCGGTCAGATCGCCGGCGACCGCGGCGAGCGCGGCGCGCTGCGAGACGTTCGCGACGTTCGACGACAGGTGCGACTGAAGGTTGGTGGCCGCGGTAATCACGTCGGCCGGCGCGATCATCCAGCCGACCCGCCAGCCAGTCATCGCATACGTCTTGGCGACGCCGTTGAGCACCACGCAGGTATCAGCCAATTCGGGGACGACGACCGGCATCGACGAGAACGTCGCATCGCCGTAGACCAGGTGTTCGTAGATCTCGTCGGTCACCACCCAGATGCCGTGCGCGACAGCCCAGCGGCCGATTTCGGCGACCTGCGAGGGCGAGTAGACGGCGCCGGTCGGGTTGGACGGCGAGCAGAACAGCAGCGCCTTCGTACGGGGCGTGCGGGCCGCCTCGAGTTGTTCGACGCTGACTCGAAATCCGCTGGACTCATCGGTGTCGAGCTGTGTGACCGTGCCGCCGGCGAGTGCGATCGCCTCGGGGTACGTCGTCCAGTACGGCGCCGGCAGCAACACCTCGTCGCCCGGATCGAGCAGCGTTGCGAAGGCCTCGTAGACCGCCTGCTTGCCGCCGTTAGTGACCAGGACCTGCGCGGCCTGGACCTCGAACCCCGAATCGCGCGCGGTCTTGACGGCGATCGCCTCGCGCAACTCAGGCAGCCCGGCGGTTGGCGTGTAGCGATGGTTCTTCGGATCGCGAGCGGCCTGTACCGCCGCTTCGACGATGGCCTCGGGCGTCGCGAAGTCGGGCTCGCCGGCGCCGAAGCCGATGACCGGGCGACCGGCGGCCTTGAGCGCCTTTGCCTTGGCGTCGACCGCAAGGGTGGCGGATTCGGCGATCGAGCCGATGCGGCGCGAGATCCGGTGGCGTGGCGCGGTCGGGGTGGGTGCGTCGGTCATGGCACTCATCGTCCCATGGCGGCTGGTCGTGACGCGTCCGGGTTTCGTCCGCGCACGCCGTCCCGGCCCGATGCGACGTGCTGCCGGGTTCGACCGTTTCGGCGCTGCCACGTACACTGTCGAGGCTGGTTCCTGGCGGCGATTGCGATGCCGTGTGCGCAGGCGCCACGAAGGGCAGTAGCTCAAATGGTCAGAGTTCCGGTCTCCAAAACCGGCGGTTNNGTTCGAGTCCCTCCTGCCCTGCATGGACAAGCACCGCCACGGCCAGTAGTGAGCACCGAGCACCGCATCGAGCACATACGTAGGTCCAGGGAGTGCACGTGAGCGACATCACGACCGGCAACGCTGCAACGCCAGAACGGCGGACGCCGCGGGCCGGCCAGGTCGAGAAGCGGAACGTCTTCTCCCGCCTGGGCCTGTGGTGGCGGCAGATCGTTGCCGAGCTGCGCAAGGTCATCTGGCCGACCCGCAA
>PLCK01000173.1 GCA_003134755.1 Actinomycetota bacterium
CGGCAGCGTCGAGTTCGGTGGCCGTGGCGCCGAAACCGGCTCGCCGGTAGAGGTGAGCCAGGTCGCTGCGCAGCGCGTCCGTCATGCCGTGCAGTAGACGCCCGTAATGTTCGGATCAGATCAGGACGCCGTCAGGCCGGCGTTCGGCCCGGCCGCTGGTCAGCCCGCGGATCCGGCGTGGCGCGAGGGAGACGAAGGCGTGACCGATACCAGGCGTCCCGAGCTAGCCGGCACGTTCGGCATGGTCTCCTCNNGCGATGGCCATGCTCGAGGCCGGCGGCAACGCCTTCGATGCTGCGGTCGCGGCCGGCTTCACCCTCCAGGTCGTCCAGCCGCACCTGAACGGACCCGGCGGTGACCTGCCCGTCATCTTCGCTCGCGCCGACGAGCAGCTGCCGACCGTGCTCTGCGCGCAGGGTCCGGCGCCCGCTGGCGCGACGAGCGCGCACTTCGCCGAACTCGGCCTCGGCCTCATTCCAGGGTCCGGTCCGCTGGCCGCGACGGTGCCCGGTGCGACGCTCGGCTGGCTCACGCTCCTACGCGATCACGGCACCCTCGACTTGCGTGCCGTCCTCGGGCCGGCGATCTCGTACGCGCGCGACGGCTTCCCGCTCGTCGGCGACAGCGTCGGTCAAGCAATAGCCACCGTCGAGGAGCTCTTTCGAACGGATTGGACGACGTCTGCGGCCGTCTACCTTCCGGGCGACCGGGTACCCAGGGCCGGCGAACTGTTTCGCAACCCCGCCCAGGCGGCGACTTACGAGCGGCTGGTCGCGGCGTCGGAAGCGGGCGGTAGTCGAGAGAGCCGGCTCGACAACGCCATCGCGGCCTGGACGGAAGGCTTCGTCGCACAAGCGATCGACGCCTTCTGCCCGCTGCCGTGGCGCGATTCCTCAGGCGAGCGGCACGCGGGTGTGCTCACCGGCGAAGACATGGCGCAGTGGCGGCCGACCTACGAGCAACCGGCGCACCTCGACGTCCACGGTGTGACTGTGTGCAAGACGGCGGCGTGGGGTCAGGGGCCAGTCCTTCTGCAGTCCCTCGCCCTGCTCGAAGGGCTCGCTCTGCGACCGGGTACGGCCGACTTCGTGCACCTGGTCGTCGAGGCCGAGAAGCTTGCCTTCGCCGATCGCGAGGCCTGGTACGGCGATGTGCCCGACGTCCCCATGACCGAGTTGCTGTCAGCGGCCTACAACGCGCAACGCCGCGCGCTCATCACCGACGGCGCATCTCTCGACCTGCGCCCCGGCTCGCCAGCCGGGCGTACGCCGAGGCTGCCGAGCTTCGTCGGATCGGCGAGCGGCGCAGCAGGCGCTGAGAGCGGCATCGGTGAGCCCGTGACGACATCGGACGGCGTCCGGCGCGGCGACACCGTTCACGTCGACGTCGTCGACCGTTGGGGCAACATCGTCGCGGCGATGCCGAGCGGCGGGTGGCTGCAGTCGTCGCCGGTGATTCCCGAGCTCGGGTTCGGGCTCGGCACCCGGCTGCAGATGGCTTGGCTTGAACCCGGCCTGCCGAACAGCCTGGCACCGCGCAAGCGACCACGCACGACGCTCTCCCCCACATTGGTGATGCGCGACGGCATCGCCGTGCTGGCGTGCGGCTCGCCCGGCGGCGATCAGCAGGATCAATGGCAGCTGGTGTTCCTGCTGCACCACCTGCTCGGCGGATCGGACCTGCAGGAGTCCATCGAAGCGCCGAGCTTTCACACCACGCACTTCCCGAGCTCGTTCTATCCGCGCGCGTCGGAGCCGGGCCATCTCGTCGTCGAAGACCGGCTCGGAGACGACGTGATCGACGAACTCACGCGGCGCGGTCACGTGGTCAGACGGGCCGGCCCGTGGTCGCTCGGCCGGATGTGCGCGGTCAGCCGCGCTCCCGCCTCGGGCGTGCTGAAGGCGGCCGCGAATCCGCGCGGCGGCCTCGGTTACGCGGTTGGTCGCTGATCAGTACCCGAGCTCGTGCAGACGCTCGTCGTCGATGCCGAAATGATGCGCGACCTCGTGCACGACGGTCTTGCGCACCTCGTCGACGACCTCCTGTTCGGTGTTGCAATAAGCGCACAACGTCGACCGATAGATCATGATGCGGTCGGGCAATACGCCGGCGTAGGACGTCGTCCGCTCGGTCAACGGCACCCCGACGTACAGACCGAGCAGGTTGGGGTCGTCAGGCGTGTCTTCGACGAAGACCGCGACGTTGCGCATGGCCTTCGTGAACTGCTCCGGGATACCGTCGAGGGCCTCGGCTACGAGCTCCTCGAAACGCTCGCGTGTGAGGTCGACCACGGAACCCAGCAAACCACGAGACGGCGCCCGCCGCTTCGCCGCCCGAATCGCGGGTAGGTTCGAATGGTGGGCGAACGATCTTCGCGGCGGCTCACCTGGATCGCCGCCCGCACGACACTCAGCCGGTTCACCGCCAGGCGTGACGTCCGGCGGCTGGCGTGGCGGCTGGGAATCGTCGCCCTTGCCCTGATCGGCGCCTCGATCGGCATTGCACTGGCCGGGTCGGTGACGACGGCGGTCGGGCCCGTCCACGCCAAGTTCGCCTTCCGGCCGTCCGCCCACCTGCGCGGCGGCACGTCGGTCAACATCCCACCGCTGGGATCGCTCCGGCTGAAGACCAACAGCGGACCCGTGCAACTGAATGCCACCGTCACAGACATCGACGTGAAGGGCGCGCAGAAGCTGGTCAACGATCCGACGCTCATCCCCGGCCTAGAGAAGTCGGTCACTCACGATGTCGGGCTCGCTGTGGTGAAGCTGATCGTGCGCTCAGCGATCGCGGCGCTACTCGGCGCGGGGATGCTCACGTTCGTCGTGACGAGGCGCTGGCGAGCCTCGCTCGCCGCCGCCGTCGTGGTCGTCGTGGCGAGTGCGGCCAGCGCCGCCGACGCATACGTGACCTGGAATTCGAAGTCACTCGCCGAGCCCGAGTACAGCGGTCTGCTGAGCCGAGCGCCGACGATGGTCGGTGATGCTCAAGACATCGTGACCCGCTTCGGCAAGTACAGCACCGAACTCGCCAAGCTGGTTACGAACGTGTCGAAGCTCTACACCGTCACGTCGACACTCCCGGGCTTCGCGCCGACGTCGAGCGACACGATCCGGGTGCTGCACATCTCCGACATTCATGACAACCCCGAGGCCTGGGACGTCGTGAGGAGCATCTCGGCGCAGTTCAACGTCGACTTCGTCGTCGACACGGGCGACCTGAGCGATCACGGAACCGACGCCGAGAACGGCACCGCCGACGGCATCGCCACGCTCGGCCGGCCGTACGTCTACATCAAGGGCAACCACGACTCCCCCGCGACGGTGGCCGCGGTCGAGGCCCAACCGAACGCGGTCTACCTGCACTACAGCTCGACCGTCGTCGACGGACTTCGCATCTACGGCGCACCCGACCCACGATTCACGCCCAACCTTTCGACCGCGGCCAGCGCCAACGACGAGAAGGCGGTCACCGCGTTCGGTGTCGACCTCGCGCAGCGGGTTCAGCAAGCCCAACCACCAAAGATCGACATCGTGTTGGTCCACGATCCGGTCGAAGGTGAACCGTTGGACGGCGTGGTACCGCTGGTCCTTGCCGGGCACACGCACAAGCGCCAGATCAGCCAGCTCAAGCACGGCACCATGCTCTACATCGAGGGGTCGACGGGCGGCGCCGGGCTCCGCGCGCTGGACAACGCCCAGCCGACCCCGCTCGAGGCCTCCGTTCTGTACTTCAGCAGGACGACGCACCTGCTCGAGGCCTACGACGAGATCAGCCTCGGGGGGCTTGGGCTCACCTCGGTCAGCGTCGAGCGGCACGTGGTCGACAAGCCCAAGCCGCTGGTCGAGCCGTCACCACTCGCCTCAACGCCGCCCCCGCCATCGCCGTTCCCGTCGGAGCCAATCCCGTCGGAGCCAATCCCGTCGGAGCCAATCCCGTCAGCCCCGCCTCAGTCGACGTCGGCCCCGTCAGCGCTGGCCACTGGCTCCCGGTCCGGGCCGTGATCGCGTACTGGTGGTGCCGACCGGGCGCGCGGTCACCGCTTTGTCGGCCCACCGCGGCGTCCCCTATGCTTGGCCAGTCCCCGACGTAAGGTGCCGGGGCTGTGGCCGTCGACCAGTGGCCGCCGTCCCCATCGTCTAGTGGCCCAGGACACCGCCCTTTCAAGGCGGCGGCACGGGTTCGAATCCCGTTGGGGGCACGGAACGACCTGCACGACCGCACCACCGCACGCCAGGTCTGAAAGTTCTGCCAGTTCTGCTCATGAGGTCCCGTGGTGAAGTCTGGAGTTCACGCCGCCCTGTCAAGGCGGAGGTCGCGGGTTCGAATCCCGTCGGGACCGCACACTTTCAGTTCGGCATGTACGGCCCGCTCGGCACGCACGGCCAGGTAGCTCAGTCGGTATGAGCGCCCGCCTGAAAAGCGGGAGGTCGACAGTTCGATCCTGTCCCTGGCCACCTTCGCACCGACCGACTCCACACCGACCGAGTTCGAACCGATCCGGCTCGGCACCCGTCCTCAAGAGCGACCGCCTTCCGTTTTGCGGCCTCTTGCGGCGCTTTGCGCTGGTATGGGCTCGCGCGTCGCACAGGAGCTCGCCATGCCCGACGGCCTCGGCCCCACCGAACAGTCGCCCGCCACAACCGCCACCGGAATCTGCGACCGGCTGTGCTCGCGGCGGGCTGTCCTCGCCGCCGGCGCTGGACTCGTCGGATCCGCCTTTGTTGCGGCCTGCGCATCGGGCACCCATCGCCAGCTGGCCGACGTCGGGCCGGGTACTGTCCGCAGCCCAGGTAGTAGCCCCGGCAGTAAGTCGCCCGCACCAAGCTCTCCCGACGCGACAACGTCCGCGAGCGCATCATCGGAGTCCACACCTTCGACGCTGGCTCCGAGCCCGTCGCCGCGCTCGGCGTCGTCCACCTCGTCTGCAACCCACCACCCGACGAGCAGTAGCGACGGGACGACGACCAAGCCCGCGCCGTCCACGCGGCCACCGGCACCGACCAAATCCTCGGCGCCGCCGACCCCCTCAACCCCGACGCCCACGCAGCCGGCAGGCACAGTTCTGGCGCAGGTGGCTGCGGTGCCGGTCGGCGGATCACTCGTCGTCGATGGACCGAACGGCCCGGTCGCCATCGGCCGTCCCAGTACCAATCGGGTCGTCGCTCACACCGCGATCTGCACCCACATGGGCTGCACTGTCGAAGGAAACGGGGCGCGCCTCAACTGCCCCTGTCACGGATCGATCTACGACGCCTTCACCGGTGTCGTCATTCAGGACCCTGCCCCGCTGCCGCTCGCGGCGATCAGCGTGCGCATCGTCGGTATGGCCATCGTCACGCCGTGACAGTCCAAGAGTCATCGGCGTGAACGCGGCGGCGTAGAAGTCGGCGGCGTAGAAGTCGGCGGCGTAGAAGTCGGCGGCGTAGAAGTCGGCGGCGTAGAAGCTGTGGTAACAACGGCGCGCTCTAGCGCGTCCTCGTTCCCACAACCTCCCGCTTCTGGGGACGAGAACCGCACCTGCTGTGGCCAGCGCAGGGCTCAGGCTCTCGGCGTGCTGAACCGATAACGGGGTTAACGCCGAACAAGCTCTTGGACGGGTTGCCGCTTTGGGCGCCCCGAGGCGACAACCCGTCTCTGCAAGAAGGACACTCGTGGCCGTCACCGTCGGTTCGAACGCTCCCGGCTTCACGTTGCCCGGCTGGTACGACGGGTTCGACGAGTTCAGCCTGTCCGAGCGCCGCGGTAACGCGACCGTGTTGGTGTTCTACCCGGGTGACGAACGCCTCGTCTGCACTCGCCAGCTGTGCACGTACTCCGACAACATCTCCGACCTCCATCTGTTCGACGCGGTCGTCTGGGGCATCTCGCCGCAGAGCATCGAGTCGCATCGCAACTTCGCCGGCGCGCGGAAACTGAAGATGCCGCTCCTCACCGACGTCGACCGCGAGGTGGCACAGGCCTACGGAATCGTCGGGCCGCTCGGCATCCGGCGCTCTGTGTTCGTGGTCGACGCCGACGGCCGGGTGGCCTGGCGCAGGGTCGCCGCACTTGGCGTGACATTCCCGTCGACGGGCGAGATTCGCGAAGCGTTGCAGTCAATCCGCGCCGCTGCTTGACATCATCTGACGTGTGCGGCTCACGGACCGAACACCACGTCAGCAGCTGACCCAGCACGGCCTGCAGGTCTCGCTCGGCGCATTCTGGCTCGTCGAGGCGGCCCTGCAGGCCCGGCCGGTCATGTTCACCCGCGCGTTCTCGGCGTCCGTAATCTCGGCGGACGGCGACCGCCAGCCCACCTTCGTAGCCGGGCCCGTGCACACGGTGGCCCGTTGGGTCGGGCTGCACCCGGGCGCCTGGAACACGGCGTTCGTCGCCATCGACGCGCTGATCGGCGCCGGCCTGCTCACGCGCCAGTTCGCCAGACCGGCGGCTGCGGTGTCCGTCGGGTGGGGCCTGCTGGTGTGGTGGCTCGTCGAAGGGCTCGGTGGCCTCTTCGGCGGCGGTGCGAACCTGCTCACCGGCGCGCCAGGCGCGGGGTTGCTGTTCGCCGTGCTCGCATTGGCCGCTTGGCCGCCGCTCGACCGGCTGCGGGGCAGGTGGAGTGCTCCGACGGACCGGACGCCGCCGCGCTGGCTGGTCTGGGTGTGGGCCGTGATCTGGCTCGGCGGCGCGATCCTGCAGTACTCACGCGATGAGAGGCCGCCCGCCGACCTCGCTGCGACCCTCTCCGGCAACGCCGCGAACTCGCCCCACTGGCTGGCCCGCATCGAGTTGCATCTCGCGAATTGGCTCGGCCGCACCCATTCGGCCAGCGCATCAGCGGTCATCGTCACGATCGCGATTGCCGAGGCGGTGATCGGCCTGGCAGCGGTCCGCCCTGGGCTGTCGCGAACTATTGCGTGCTGGGCTGGGATCGTGCTCGCCCTCGCATTTTGGCTCTTCGGACAAGGGCTGGGAGCGCTGTTCGAAGGTCTGTCCACTGATCTGCAAACGGCGCCGCTTGTCGTTCTCACAGGCCTCGCCGCACTGGCGACGAACGAGGTCAGGCGGGGCAGAACCAGTCGTGGTCTTGCTGGACGCCGTCGGCCGTGAGCTCGCCGCTCTGCCGTGGCAACACGAGGCCGGCGTCGCCCGGCGCGTCACCGAAATCAGGGAGTGCGTCGGGCGGCGGGAAGTTGGTGCGGAACGTGAAAGCGAGGGGCGTCGGGCCGTGCTCGCGCAGGCGCAGCAACCGCTCCTCGGCGTCCGACACAGTCGGTCGAACGCCGCGCGGGACCCACCACAACGCGGTGTAGACCTCGGTCATCGGCACGAAGAACGACCGGCGCTGTCGCATGATCTCGACGTGCATGCTGCGGAATACGAAATCGCCCAACGACTCGACGTCGCGCCAGACCGACATGTTCAGGAGCATGTCGTCGCGGCCGAAAATCCGCAGGCCGGTCGCGTCGCTGCCGTCGTCGTCGGTGAGCCGCCAGATGAAGCCCGGCGCGTTGTCGGCGAGAGCATTGATCGGCTCCAGGGCTGCGACAAATCCGGCGAGCTGCTCGGAATCGAGGGGCGCGACGGGCGTGCCGATGTTGACCTGTGCGAGCTCGAAGCCTGTCGTTGTCACGGTTCGCAGACTACCGTCGCGAGCCGCCGTGGTGGTGGCAGGTTCCGGTGCGATGATGCCGCCGTTAGGCTGCTCGGTTGTCGGCTGATCATGGCCGGCGGCTGGTGGGCACACCTCGGGGGAAGTCACGGTCGAGGACATCCGGAGGGAGAGCGATGCCGGAGGGGACAGCGACGCCGGAGGCGAACGACGCGGTCCGGACACATGTCTGGCGCGGCGTCACCGGCCCGTTCGATGTAGTGGTCGAACCTGGGGTGTTTGTGCCGAGTTCGACAAGCAAGGTCCTTGCCGAGGCTCTGAGGGTCGAGCCTGGCGAGATCGTCGTCGACGCAGGCTGCGGCTGCGGCGTTCTCTCACTTGTAGCAGCTCGACTCGGTGCGGCGAAGGTCATCGGGACCGATTTTTCGGCAGCCGCCGTGCACTGCTCGACGAACAACGCAGCGCGGCTCGAGCTGTCTGATCGCGTGGAGTTCCGGGTCGGCCATCTGCTCGAGCCGGTCGAGGGCGTCCGGGCCAACGTCATCATCGCCGACGTCTCGGGCATACCCGACGCGGTGGCCCAGGTGACCGGCTGGTTCCCCGATGGCAAGGGCGGCGGCCGCACCGGCGCTGAGCTGCCTGTTGAAATGCTGGCCCGGGTCGCGGACTATCTCGCACCAGGCGGCCGAATCTATCTCCCCACCGGGACGATCCAGGACGACCAGGCGATCCTCGACGCGGCGCACGCAGTCTTCGGTGCCGCCATGGAGCCGGTGGCGAAGAAGGAGTTCCCGCTGCCCGACGTCGTGGCGACCTCGGCCGACGTGCGCGAGCTCATCGACGAGGGCGCGATCCATCTGGCACAGCGCGGCAGCCGGTTGTCGTGGGAACTGACGATCTGGTGCTGCACGCTTCAGTAGGAGTCCGTCCCGCAGGAGCGTGACATGGCCGCGCGGCAGATGAGACACGCGGCGCCCGGTCACCCCCCGCGGGCAGGCAAAGGGAGCTCTCGGACGCCGCGCGCGGGTCGATCCGCCGGGGGGCGTTTCGATCCGCTGGGCACCTATCGGCAGATCCCGGGCGAATGTGACCGTGGAGCGTCGCGAGCGGTCAGCCGCTCGGCCGGGGATCGTCGCGAGCGGTCAGCCGATCGGGGTGCCGACTCCACCCGTGCACGAGGCCCCGATCTCGGGAGCCGTCTGCGGATTGAGCCGGTACTTGTCGATGAACTTCGACAGCCTCGGGTCAGACGCGTTGTCAAGCTTCAGCTGCACACCCCACGCCGATGCGACGACGGGGCTCGGCAGTCCGGGATACGGCGAGACTGTGACGAATCGCGATCCCAGCGTCACGGGCTCAGACAGCGCGAGTGCCTTGATCTTCGCGATCTCGGACGCCGCCAGGCTGGGCTGGTAGGTGATCCAGACCGCGCCGTGCTCNNCGGGGTCTGGGCGTAATGGACGGTTCCGGTCACGTGGTTTCGCGACGCGACGGTGTAGGTCTGGACGCCGACGATCGGGGCGGCCGCAGCGGCCTTCTTCTTGTCTTTGGTGTGCATACCCAAGGCCACCATGCCGCCAACGACCACGACGATCGCGACAACGGCAGCCAACACGACCATGATCTGCCGGCGTCTGGCGGCTTTCAGCTCGATCGCGCGCGCTGTGGCAATCCGGTCTTGGGCCGCCTTCTTGGCCGCGTACTTGGTCGACGTCCGTTCCCTGTGCCGGATGTCGTCGCTGCCGTCGGCCACGCGGTACCTCTCTACGTCGATCGTGGGGCTCTCACCTGCCGGCGAGCCGCCAGCACTTTCCAGCGTAACGCGAAAACGCCGGCCACTTACGTGGTCGGCGCCCGCGGCGGTTCTCTATAGCTGTATCAGTCGCTTGCCCGCTGCTGCGGGATCCCTCCGAGAAGGGCGCGAACTTCGGTCTCGCGGTAGCGGCGGTGCCCACCGAGAGTGCGGATCGACGTGAGCTTGCCGGCTTTCGCCCAACGGGTGACCGTCTTCGGGTCGACGCGGAACATCGTCGCCACCTCGGCCGGGGTCAGCAGCGGCTCTGCCTCGGGAGTGCGCGTGCTTGCCAAGGGACTTCCTCCTCGTCGGAGCCTGGAACCTCGGCTCCATACATCGGACCGACGGTTGCCGGTCCTCAACATCGAGCCGACGATTGCCGGCCCCCCACAGAGCCGACGAAACGTCGGCTCCCCGTAGAGCCGACAGACTGCCGACTCCCCTGCTCAAATACTGCCGTTAGCGCAGGATGTCCGAAATGGCCCGACCGGATCATCCTGCGATCTTCGTGGACTAGTCCGAGATACGCCGTTTAGCTCCGGTTGATCGTGCGACCGGGCTCTCGCGCGCCTACGACGCGTGCTCGAACGCGCGGATCTCGTCCCAGTGGTCGCGGACCGCAGCCAGCCTGGCGACGCCCGACTCTGCCCGGTCTGCTCGCAAATCGGCGAGGCCGAGACTCAGCTCGGTAACCGAGTCGTCGGCCGCAAGCGCGGCGTCCCCGATGAGCGTGCCCAGGCCGCCGTAGTCGAGCTCGACCACCGATCGGGCGTGGAATTCCTCGAGCCAGCGACCGAGTTCCTCGAGATCGTTAGCCGGCAGCAACGGCGTCGGGTTCACCCGCACCGACGCGATCGCGCGCGCCACGCACCGACGCGCGTCGGCCATCGGCGCCACGAACCGCAGCGTCGGGGCGGGTCGCCGGACGGCGGGGCGCGGCCGCTCGGCGTCCGCCTCGTGTTCTTGAAGTGCACGCACTGCGGGATCGTCGCGCGGCGACTCCGCTGGCGAGCCGGCCTGGCGGTGGCTGGGCTGAAACGCCGCGAACCAGGCGAGCGGCACCGCCCAGCGTGAGCTGCGTACGTGCGGGCCGGTGAGCGTGCTGCGCTCGAGCACGAGCCGCGCGAGGGCACGCGAGGCGGCGCCGACGACGTCGGCCGGAACGAACGCCGGCAAGACGCTCGGCGCCACGTCGGTCTGGAATTCTTCGAGCGCCAGCAGCGACCGCCACGCGAGTTCGAGCGGGCAGATCCGCAGCCGGCCGTCGGGCGCGGGCGGGTTCAGGATGATCCCGACCGGGCTCTCGGCATCTTCTGACACGTCGAGGTCGGTGACCACCCGCGGCGGCAGTGCTGTGAGTGCCCGGATCGCGGCGGCGTGTTCACGGGCCGCAATCTCGGCGGCCGGCACCGGCCCAGCCGCGGCCACGGCTCGCCACGACGCGCGCTCATCGGCCGGGAAGGCCTCGAGCGGTTCGTACACCCGCAGGAATGCGGCGACGGCGGTCACCCCGGTGGGGGCCGGGCCTGAGCTGGCAGCCATACCGGCATCGTCGCACGAGCGGCTGACCGAGCAACGTCGCCGTCCCGGCGAGTGCAACGTCGCCGTCCCGGCGAGTGCAACGTCGTCGTCCCGGCGAGTGATGTCCAACGGGGATGCCGCGCCGGGACCTGAACAGGTAGGCTATGCCGACGGCCTTGGCGGCAACGCCCGGCCGTCAGCAGTCTCTCGAACATGTCGTCCGATGCGGGGCAACGGCCCCGTCGAGGGGGTCGAGCCATGGGGCGCGGCCGGGCCAAGGCCAAGCAGACCAAGGTTGCCCGCGAGCTGAAGTACTCCAGCGGCGGCACCGACCTCGATGCGCTGCGAAAAGAACTCGCGAGCGCGTCACCTTCGAGCAGCACGTCGGCGCAGGGTGATGACGTCGACGACGAGCTTGAAGAAGACGACGAAGATGACGACGAGGTCGGCGACGCCTACGGAGCCTCGGCCAGCCGTTAACCGACCGTCTCGCTAATTGACCGTGCCGGGCGCGTTGACCTCTCCGCGCCAGGCACCGGTCGCACTGCCGCGGGACTCGACGAACGTCTTGAAACGCTTCAGGTCCGCCTTGACCTGCCGGTCGTCGGCGCCGATCGTCGCGCCTGCCTTCTCGACCAGACCGACGGGTCGCCAGTCGAGCTGAACCGTGACCCCGCTCTCGGTGTCGGACAGCCGGTGGAACGTCACGACGCCAGCATGCGTAGTGCCGTCGGTCGACTTCCAGGCAACCCTCTCGTCCGGATGCTGCTCGCTCACTTCGGTGTCGAACTCCCGCTCGACGCCGCCGATCTTCGTCTTCCAGTGTGAATGGGTGTCATCGGTCTGCACGATCGACTCCACGCCGTCCATGAACTGCGGAAACGACTCGAACTGTGTCCACTGGTCGTACGCGGTGCGAACCGGCACAGCCACATCGACGGACTCTTGAACCGCACTCGTATGATTTCGCTCCTCATTCACGGGAATTTGGCTTTGCAGACAACCCCTTCCCGATCGCGCAGCCTCGACACGAGGCTCGCCCATGGCAAGCGCGGAAGCAAGGGCATTGCTACTCAAGCGCGATAGTTGCCGACCAGTTCGGTGTGACCGGCGCCACGTCCTGCGCGAGCACGACCGGCGACCCAGGCTCGAAGCCCGCGCGCCTCAAGGAGCGCGAGTGCTCGGTCGGCGTCCGCCCGCCCGACGATTGCGACCATGCCGACGCCCATGTTGAGCGTGCGTTCGAGCTCGGGCAGCGCAACGCCCCCCAGCTGGCCGATCAGTCCGAAGATGGGCGCCGGTGACCACGTCGTCCTGTCGATCTCGACATCGACGCCGCTCGGCAGCACCCGATCGAGGTTGGCGGCGAGCCCACCTCCGGTGACGTGCGAGAAGCCGTGGACGTCGACCCCGACCGCGCTGATCAGCGCGAGGCAGTCGAGGCTGTAGATGCGGGTCGGTACGAGTAGCTCCTCGCCCAGCGTGCGGCCGAGTTCGTCGACGTGACGGTCGAGGGCCCAGCCAGCGAGGGTGAGCAACACGTGCCGCGCCAGCGAGTAGCCGTTGGAGTGCAGCCCGCTTGACGCCATCGCGATGACCACGTCGCCGTCATGAACCCGATGCGCGCCCAGCACAGCGTCCTCTTCGACGACTCCCGTGCCGGCGCCCGCCAGGTCGTAGTCATCGGCGCCGAGCAGTCCGGGATGCTCGGCCGTCTCGCCACCCACCAGCGCACAACCGGCTTGTCGGCAACCCTCGGCGATACCGGAAACGATCGATGCGATCCGCTCGGGCACCACTTTGCCGCAGGCGATGTAGTCGGTCATGAACAGCGGTTCGGCACCGCACACCACGAGGTCGTCGACGACCATGCCGACCAGGTCGATGCCGATCGTGTCGTGCTTGTCCATCGCCCGGGCGATCGCGACCTTGGTGCCGACGCCGTCGGTCGAGGTCGCCAGCAAGGGGTTGCGGTAGCGGGCCACGTCGAGCTTGAACAGGCCGGCGAATCCGCCGAGACCGCCGATCACTTCAGGCCTCGTCGCGCGAGCGACCGAAGCCTTCATCAACTCGACCGCGCGGTCACCTGCCTCGATGTCGACACCCGCGGCGGCATAGGTGACCGGCTCGGTCACGGATGTTCCAGGGCCGACAGTCCCCCGACCGAGGGAACCGAGCTCATGAGTGCGCCAACTGGTGTGATCTCGAGCAGATGCTTGCCGATGAGATGCGGGTCGGGCACGGGGGTTGGGTACTCACCGTCGTAGCAGGCGCGGCACAAGTCGTCCTTGGGTCGCCCGGTGGCTTCGACCAGGCCGTCGAGCGACACGTACGAGAGCGTGTCGGCGCCGATGGCCGACCGGATCTCGTCGACAGTCAGGCCGTTGGCGATCAGCTCGGCCCTCGTCGCGAAATCGATGCCGTAGAAGCACGGCCACTTCACCGGCGGCGACGAGATCCGCACATGGACCTCGGTTGCGCCGGCTTCGCGCAGCATGCGTACGACAGCCCGTTGCGTGCTGCCGCGCACGATCGAGTCGTCTACCACAACGAGCCGCTTGCCGCGGATGACGTCGCGCAGTGGATTGAGCTTCAACCTGATACCGAGCTGGCGCAACGTCTGAGACGGCTGGATGAACGTACGTCCGACGTAGGCGTTCTTCACGAGGCCCGCGGCGTACGGGATTCCGGACTCTTCGGCGTAGCCGATCGCAGCGGGTGTGCCCGAGTCGGGAGTCGGCATGACCAGGTCGGCCACCGCTGGCGCCTCGCGCGCGAGCTGACGGCCGATCTCGACCCGGGTCGTGTGCACGCTGCGACCCTCGAGCGTGGAGTCAGGGCGCGCGAGGTAGACGAACTCGAACACGCAGAACTTTGGCTTCGGCTCGGCGAACTTCACCGAGCGGGTGCCATTCGCGTCGATCGCCAGCAACTCGCCTGGCTCGATCTCGCGGACGTAGGAGGCGCCGACGATGTCGAGCGCGGCGGTCTCGCTCGCCACCACCCAGCCGTGCTCGAGCTTGCCGAGCGCGAGCGGGCGGACGCCGTACCTGTCGCGGGCCGCGTACAACGTGGTCTCGTCCATGAAGACGAAGCTGAACGCGCCCTCGATCTGCCCGAGCACCTCGACCGCGGCCGTCTCAAGACTCCGGTCGGGGTGGCTGGCCAACAGCGCCGTTACAAGATCAGTGTCGGACGTCGACCGCAGCGGACGCCGATCGAAGACGATCTCGCCACTGTCGGCCTGCGCCTTCTCGACCAGTTGAGCAAGATCGCCGGTGTTGGTGAGATTGCCGTTGTGCGCCAGCGCGATGCTGCCCATGGCGGTCGAGCGAAACGTCGGTTGTGCGTTCTCCCACACCGACGAACCCGTCGTCGAATACCGCGCGTGCCCGATCGCGATGTCGCCCTTCAGGCTCGCCAGGTTCGACTCGTTGAACACCTGCGAGACGAGGCCCATGTCCTTGTACACAAGGATTTTTCGGCCGTCGCTGACGGCGATACCGGCTGACTCCTGGCCGCGGTGTTGGAGCGCGTAGAGCGCGAAGTAGGTGAGGTTTGCGACCTCTTCGCCAGGGGCCCACACACCGAAGACGCCACAGGCGTCTTGGGGGCCCTTCTCGTCGTTGAGTAGATCGTGATTCAGCCGGCCGTCGCCACGAGGCACGCGCTGGACTCCTTGCGAGAGAAAGTCGGGGGATCCGTGCTCAGTGTACGGCCACCCACCCCGGCCTCACAGCAATGGCAGCAGTCCGCTGATGTCGCTCCGCTCACCGCTCGCCTTGAGCCGACCGTCGGCCACGGCGGCGCGCCATTCAAGCCGTCCGGTCGCGACCCGCACCCAGGTGATCGCGTCGACTTCGACCACGTTGGACGGCGTCCCCCTGGTGTGGCGTGGACCCTCGACGCACTGCACCGCAGCGATCGGCGGCACCCGCACCTCGACAGTGTGACCGGGCGCCTTCTGCACGAGCGCAGACAGCAACGCCTTCGTCGTGATCTTCAGGGCTGCCTGGTCGGGATCAACGGGCGGGTCGAGGTCGAGGCCATGGACGACTCCTTCGACACATCGGGTGATCAGATTGTCGTCGAGCCGCATCGGCGCGAGCCGGGTCGGGATCGCCCGCGCCAAGTCGACATCGACAAGGGCGGCCTCGAGGTCGGCGATCGCCGTTCGTAGGCCGGCGCGCAGGGTCAAGGGATCGCCGTCGCCGGCCAACTCGACAGTGCGAGCGCTGATGTCAGCCGCCGCCGACTTGAAGAACAACAGGTAGCTGGCGACGTCCGTCTCGGCTCTCGGCGGGGTCGGCGCGGCCAGCCGACTGACAGGAGCAGACGCGCACATCGCGAGATGGGCGACGAGATCGGCGACCCGCCAGCCCGGAAGGCTCGACGGTTCGGCAAAGCGCTCATCGGGGAGCCGATCGACGGCGTCGGCGGCCCTGACCCATTGATCGACACAGGCCATGACGAGGTCGCGCTGCGCGGGTCGGGTAGCGGTAGACACAAAGTCACGCTACCCGCCCCCTCCAATCCTCTTTCGCTCCTCTTCGTGATCACGAAGGAATTCCGTCGCCATTTAGCGGAATCCCTTCGGGATCACGCGCACGCCGGATGCGGCGGCGCCTTGGTCGCCAGGGAGACTGCAGCCACGGTTTACTTAACGGTCACCCGCCAGATCGTGCAGCCCAGCGCGATGACTTGTGTGCAGTACACGGTTTCACCCGCGGAGGCTGAACGTGACGGTCGAGGATCAGTTGGAGTGGGGCGCCCCTGAGCGCCGTGGGTGGTCTGCGCGGAGCAGGCGGTTGGCTGTCGCCACGACAGTCATCGTCGTAGGTGCGTTGGTGCTCTATGAGACGCAGCACCACCCCAAAGGCACGGTGGGACGTCACATTGCGTACAGCGTCACGGGCCGGGAGGGTGCCCGCGTGGTAGGCATTACCTTCGCCACCGCCGAAGGGTCAACCGGCCTCACCTCGAATGTTCCGATGCCGTGGACGTACGTTCCGAAGCCGAATGAAATCCCGACCAGGGCCTCCCTGTACCTGGCGGCGCAGAACGACACGACGGCCTCGGGCTCGATTACCTGCACAATCACTATCGATGGGGCAATTGCCGCGAAGAACACCTCTCAAGGCGCTGCCTCCGTCGCAACATGCATGGCACTGATCAAGTGACGCCACACATGGGCAACAGGGCGGGCGTCCAGCTCGGTGATCATGCAGTTGGTGCCTCGACGCGCGGGCGGGCCGCGACATCAACTGCATGATCACGCAAGAGAGAGGGCGCAAAGGAGGCGGAGGAGCTCAGCCGAACAGGGCGGGGAACACCGAGGTTGCTGCCGCCGCCAGGTCTTCAAGCGCAACATCGAAGAGTCCGTCGAACGACAGCGTCGCGCCGCCTGTCACGCCTAGATCGGTGACCATGACGCCGTGCGTCGCGGCGAGGGCCACGAACGCGTCAACGTTCCCCTGGTCGACCGCGACGATTGCGCGCGCAGCACTCTCGGCAAACAGAGCAACCGCAGGCTCGAGGCCGGCTGGCAGTGCAACAATCGCGCCGCGGCCGCCGCGCAGGCACGACTCGACGAGCGCCTGCGCGAGGCCGCCGTCCGACAGGTCGTGAGCCGCGGAGACCAGACGGTCGCGCGCGGCCGACTGCAGCACAGCGGCCAGCGCCTGCTCGGCGGCGAAATCGACCTTCGGCGGCTGGCCGCCGAGATGACCGTGCACGACGTGCGCCCACTCGGAGCCGCCGAACTCCTCGCGGCTAGCGCCAAGCAAGAAGATGCGATGGCCGTCGTCGGTGAACGCGATCGCGCGCCGGGCGCGGACGTCGTCGATGACACCGAGCACGCCGATGACCGGCGTCGGGTTGATCGGGGTCGAGCCGGTCTGGTTGTAGAAACTGACGTTGCCGCCGGTGACGGGAATTCCGAGCGCGAGGCAGCCGTCGGCGATCCCACGGATCGCCTCGCTGAACTGCCACATCACCTCGGGGTCTTCGGGCGAGCCGAAGTTAAGGCAGTCGGTCACCGCTAGGGGCCGAGCGCCGGACGCCGCAATGTTGCGGTACGCCTCGGCCAGCGCGAGCTGGGCGCCGGCGTAGGGATCGAGCCGCGCAAACCGGCCGTTGCCATCGAGGGCCAACGCGATGCCCAACCCGGTCTCGTCGTCGATGCGGACGACGCCTGAGTCGTCGGGCATCGCGAGTGCGGTGTTGCCCATGACATAGCGGTCGTACTGGTCAGTGACCCATGACTTGTCGGCGAGATTGGGCGATCCGACGAGCCGCAGCAGCGTCGAGCGAAGCTCGTCCGCGGAAACGGGCCGCGGCAGCACGTTCGCGTCGTCCGCATTCAATGCGTCGAGGTCGGCAGGACGCGCGATCGGGCGGTCGTAGACGGGACCGTCGTGCGCAACGGTACGCGGCGGGACGTCGACAACGAGCTCGTCGCGCCAGTAGATCTCGAGCCGGCCGGTGTCGGTGACCTCGCCGATCACAGTCGCGTTGACGTCCCACTTGTCGCAGATCTCGAGGAAACGGGCCACTTTCGAAGGCTCGACGACGGCGCACATACGTTCCTGCGACTCGCTCATGAGGATCTCCTCGGGCGCGAGTGTCGGGTCACGCAGCAGAACGGTGTCGAGCACGACCCGCATGCCGCCGGTACCAGCCGATGCGAGCTCCGATGTCGCGCAGGAGAGTCCGGCCGCGCCGAGGTCCTGGATGCCGGCGACCAGGTCGGCCGCGAAGATCTCGAGGCAGCACTCGATGAGCACTTTTTCGGCGAACGGGTCGCCCACCTGCACGCTCGGCCGCTTGCGCTGGCCCCCGGAGTCGAACGTGGCACTAGCCAGCACCGACGCGCCGCCGATCCCGTCACCGCCGGTGCTGGCGCCGAACAGGATCACCTGGTTGCCAGGCCCGGGCGCGGTCGCGAGCTTGATGCCATCGGTGCGCATGACGCCGACCGACAGCGCGTTCACGAGCGGATTGCCGAGGTACGACGGGTCGAAGACGATTTCGCCGCCGATGTTGGGCAACCCGAGGCAGTTGCCGTAGCCGCCGATACCGGCGACGACACCGGGCAGCACGCGAGCGGTGTCAGGGGCGTCGGCTGGACCGAATCGCAGTGAGTCCATCACCGCGATCGGCCGCGCGCCCATTGTCAGGATGTCGCGAACGATGCCCCCGACACCCGTCGCCGCACCCTGGTACGGCTCGACGTAGCTCGGGTGGTTGTGCGACTCGGCCTTGAACGTCACGGCGTACCCCTGGCCGATGTCGACCACCCCTGCGTTCTCGCCGATGCCGACGAGCAAAATATCCCTGGCCTGCGGCGGTACCTTCTCGCCGAACTGCCTCAGATGCACCTTGCTCGACTTGTACGAACAGTGCTCGCTCCACATCACCGAATACATCGCAAGCTCGCACGACGTCGGACGGCGCCCGAGCAGTTCCTTGATGCGGGCGTACTCGTCGTCCTTCAGCCCGAGTTCGGCGAACGGCAACGCGACGTCAGGCGTGGCCCGTGCGTTGGTAACCGAATCAATGTGGACGGCGTGGGCAGCCGTCATGCGGCAACCAGTGTCTTCAGCACGCTGGTGAAGAACGCCAGTCCGCCCGTCGAGGGACCGGTCAGCTCCTCGATGGCGTGCTCCGGATGCGGCATCANNCTCGCGTTCGAGCAGGTCGAGCGTGCGATCGTCGGCGACGAATCTGCCCTCACCGTTCTTGATCGGGATGACGACGCGGGCATCGGATTCGTACGCCGACGTCCAGGCCGTCGTCGTGTTCTCGATGCCGACGAGTTGGTCCTTGCAACGGAAATGCAGATGGGCGTTTCGCATCAGCGCACCGGGGAGCAGATGCGCCTCGCACAACACCTGGAACCCGTTGCAGATGC